>DATABY010000045.1:0-2104 GCA_036259355.1 Nocardioidaceae bacterium | reverse complement strand
CCCCCCCCCCCGCGGCGGCTTCACTCGGCCTCACGCTGAGAGGTCGCCAAAGCCCGGCTGGGGTGCATGGCCGTCGGCGGGCTCGATCCCCGTAGTGGCTACAGGTCCAACGCGACCTCGTCGTCGCTGCCGCGCTCGCCGAGCCCACATAGTACGGCTCGACCACCGGTGGCCCGGCTGATCAGCGCCGCGACCGACCCGGTAGCGATGAACGGGCACCGGGGTCGGGAGGATCTTCCAGGACCCCGACGCACGCCAACGCATCGTTGTCGAGGGTTGCGCCGAGCACCGCCGACCACGCCGGCGATCAGGTGGTGCCGAAGAGTCCGACGAGTCGGCGAGCCATCGGCCCAGCGGCGCGGGCGCTGTGCGGCGGCCGCCACCGGGGTTCGCTGTCGCCGTCTGGTGGGTATGGCATCGGCTGGCGAGGACGCGGACGCAGGTGCTCCGTAGCGTCGGGTGTGTTGGATTGTTGCCATAAGAGCACGTGGGTCTGTCTCCTGATCAGAGAACCCTCCGGGCGACATCGTGATCGGTCGTCGACGGGAGGTTTGTGATCGCGATGGAAGTGACGTTCGAACGCGTCGCCGGGCTCGACCTCGGGAAGAAGTCGGTCATGGTCTGTGTCCGGTCCCGGGCGAGCGCGGGCGCCGGCGAAGTGAGACCCGGACGTTCTCCACAATGAGTCGCTCGCTGGCGGTGCTGGCCGACTGGTTGGGTGCGCGAGTGCGTGACGATCGCGGCGATGGAGTCCACCTCGACGTACTGGAAAGGTGCCTCAAGCCTCCAGGACCAGGGTGAGGAGATGGTAGCCGAGGGTCTTGCCGTGCCCGTCGAGCACGGTGGAACCGGTGACACCGCCCCCGAGAACACCCGGGAGTCTGAAGGCGAGCGCGGGTAGTTGTGGCAGTACGGTGCGTCTCACCGGACCGGTGACTGCGGTACCGAAGTGGTCGGCCACCGCCTCACTGGTCAGGCGGTTTTCGAGAAGTTCGAAGGCGGTTGCGGTGCGCGGGAACACCGAGAGCAGCAAGGTATCGCCCTTGTCCCCGGCACGGACGTCCGCGAGGTCGTCGAGGATCAGCGGCGCCATCAGACCTCCAGCACGTGTGTGGTCGGAGTGACCTGGTGCCGCGGCAGCAGGCACGATCGCACGGCGATGATCTCGCGGGTATCGGTGGTCGCACCGCCGCCACCGGCCGGTCCGTTGGTGTACAGCGACTCCACCTCCCAGCCGACGGCGGCAGCTCGGTCGGAGTCAGGCAGCCGCGCCGATACCCGTAGCCGGACCTCGAACGGTTCCACGGCGGGCGCGAGGCCGCGGAACGCTGCGCCGGCACCGATGTACTCGAGCTGGATGCTGTCCTCATCAAGCCCATGCACCTGCACAAGCCGCTCGCGAACAATCTCCGCAGCCAACTTGGCGCGACTCAATGACCGGGGACCCGCGTAGGTGATCTGCCCCTCCCCTCGCCAGCCCCCCCGGAACCCGAGGGTGACCTTGAGGTCGTCCGGGCGCTGGCGGCCTGAGCCTCCGCGCATGCGCACCTGGTTCTGTCCGGTTTCGGTGAATGCCACCTGGGAGAAGTCCGCGATGACGTCGGGGGTGAGGTAGGCCGTCGGGTCGTCGACCTCGTACAGCAGCTGCTCGGCGCACGTACGGGCATCCAGCCGTCCACCGGTTCCGGACAGTTTGCCGAAGTCGGCGGTCCCGTCAGCGGCGACGTCGGCAAACGGGAACCCGAGGCGGGCCATGTCAGGAACCGGCTTGGTGAGCGGGTCGGCAAAGTAGCCGCCGGTGAGCTGGCCCGCGCATTCGAGAAGATGCCCGACCACGGTGCCAGCGCCGACCTTGTCCCAGTCATGGGCGTCCCAACCGTGGCCGTGCAGCAGTGGGCCGAGGTAGAGGGCGGGGTCTGCCAGGCGGCCAGTGACGACGACATCGGCGCCCTGCTCGAGCGCCTCCACAACGGGGGTTGCCCCGAGGTAGGCGTTTGCCGAGATCAGCTCGTCCTCACAGTCCGACAGCCGGGCACCGGTTTCCCACAGGACCGGGTCCAGGCGCCGCACGGCGTCGGTCACGTCGTCACCGGTGACGACGGCG
>DATABY010000044.1:0-10414 GCA_036259355.1 Nocardioidaceae bacterium | reverse complement strand
AACACCGCGCACGCCGAGGTCCGATTCCCGCGAGACCATGTCGGCGGGGTCCGGCAGGATGAACCCGTGACCGCAGCCACCCTTCCCCCACCGGCGCAGCCCGCAGCACCGCCCTCCCTGTCGCTCGACACGGAGCAGTGCTATCGCGCGGTGCGCAGCCGCGACCGCAGGTTCGACGGCTTCTTCTACACCGCGGTCACCACCACGGGCATCTACTGCCGCCCGTCCTGCCCGGCCGTCACGCCGCGTCGCGGCAACGTGGAGTTCTACCTGAGCGCTGCGGCCGCGCAGGCCGCCGGTTTCCGCGCCTGCCGACGTTGTCTGCCCGACGCCACCCCGGGGTCACCGCACTGGGACGTGCGCGCCGACGTGGTGGGCCGGGCCATGCGACTGATCAACGACGGCATCGTCGAGCGCGAAGGCGTCGAAGGTCTCGCCGCGAGGCTGGGCTACACCAGCCGGCATCTCGGCCGCGTCCTGAGCCGCGAGGTCGGCGCCGGCCCGCTGGCGCTGGCCCGGGCACGGCGCGCACAGACGGCCCGCATCCTCGTCGAGACGACCCGGATGCCGCTGGCCGACGTGGCCTTCGCCGCGGGCTTTGCCAGCGTGCGGCAGTTCAACGAGACCGTCCGTGAGGTCTACGCCGCCACCCCGACGCAGCTGCGCCACGGTGTCCGCGGCGTCGGCGCCGCCTCCGGCGAGCTGTCGCTGCGGCTGGCCGTGCGGGAGCCGTTCGACGCCTCCGCGCTGCTGCAGTTCCTCGCGGCCCGCGCGGTGCCCGGCGTGGAGCGCGTCGAGGCCGGTGTCTACACCAGGTCGCTCAGTCTTCCGCACGGCCCGGCGGTCGTCTCGCTGCGGCCGACCTCGCGGACCGTGCACGCGCGGCTGTCCGTGACCGACCTGCGCGACGTCAGCGCCGCGGTCGAGCGGTGCCGCCGGCTGCTCGACCTCGACGCCGACCCTCAGGCGGTGCGGGAGGCGCTTGGCGGGGACGCCGTGATCGGCGCACTCGTCGGCTCCCGGCCGGGGTTGCGCGTTCCGGGGCACGTGGACGGCGAGGAGCTCGCCGCGCGCGCCGTGCTCGGTCAGCAGGTGTCGGTGTCGCGGGCGCGCTCGCTGGCGGCGCGGCTGGCCGAGGACCACGGCGAGCCGCTCGAGGGCGCCCAGGCCGGCGTGGTCCGCCTGTTCCCGTCCGCGGAGCGGCTGGCGAGCATCGATCCTGCGGCCCTGCCGATGCCGCGCGCTCGCGGTCGCGCGCTGGTGGAGCTGTGCGCGGCGCTCGCCGCCGGCACCGTGGCGCTGGACCGGTCCGCCGACCGGCACGTGGTGCGCGAGGCGCTGCTGGCGGTCCCCGGGATCGGGCCGTGGACGGCCGACTACGTCGCGATGCGGGCGTTGGGAGACCCCGACGTGATGCTGCCGACCGACGTCGGGGTGCGCCATGCCTGCGCCGCGCTGGGCGTAGGGCCGGACGACATCGGCGAGACGGCGCAACGGTGGCGGCCGTGGCGGTCGTACGCACTCATGTACCTGTGGATGATGGTGACGAGGGAGAAGTCATGACGATCTGGACCGAGATGGACAGCCCCGTCGGCGTCGTGCGCGTGGTCAGTGACGACGAGTGCGTCACCTCGATCATGTTCGACCCGGCAGAGCCCCCGTCGGGGGAGCGCGACGACGAGCACCCGGTGCTCGCGCAGGCACGCACGCAGCTGGCGGCGTACTTCGCCGGCGACCTCAAGGAGTTCAACCTGCCGCTGTCCGCGGCCGGCACGCCGTTCCAGCAGCGAGTGTGGGACGCGCTGCGGGCGATCGGCTACGGCGAGACCGTGACGTACGGCGAGATCGCGCGGCGCCTCGGTCTGCCCCCGGGGGCTTCGCGGGCAGTCGGCCTGGCCAACGGGCGCAACCCCATCGCGATCGTGGTGCCCTGCCACCGGGTCATCGGAAGCAACGGCAAGCTGGTCGGCTACGCCGGAGGTCTGGACCGCAAGCAGAAGCTGCTCAGCCTCGAGTCCGCGGCGCTGTTCTGACCCGTTTCCTCGCCAGGCGACGACCGGACAGGTTCTCCTGGGCCAGCCGTCGCAGCGCGAGCAGCACCGGCTCCAGCAGCACCGTCCCGATGACGACGTGCTCCACGGCGTGCTCGGCGCTGTCGGTCGGCACCGTCGCCACGTCCGCCTCCGCGACCGCGGCCGCGGCGTCGGCATAGGTGTCCAGGGTGGTTTCACTGAGCTCGAACCCGACCTGGCGCAGCGCCTCGAAGGCGACTGCGAGGGCGTGCCGGTTGGCGCTGTCGGGGTGCACCCGCCAACGCCGTTGCCGCAGCAGCCGGTCGACCGCGTCGGCGGCCTGCGGCGACGCCGCACCGTGCGGGGCAAGGACGTGGTGCGCCGCGCCGACGGTGTGGTGCAGGTTCACGGCCGGGTCGTCCACGGCGGCGAGCACGTCTCGGACCGCATCGAGCCGGAGCTGGCCCACCTGCACCAGCGCGCGGATCAACCGCAGCCGGCGCAGATGAGCCTCGTCGTACGTCGCCCGGGTGGCGCTGGTGGCGACGCCTGGGGGCAGCAGCCCCTCGCGCAGGTAGTACTTCACGGTCGCGACCGGCACCCCGCTCTGCCTCGAGAGCTCGGACATCTGCATGACAACCACCTTGACATTGGATAGCCTCAGTCTCCAATATTGGAGAGTAACACTATCTAATTCGAGGTGGCGTTGATGGCACGAGAGATACTCCGCGGCCGGTTCACCGCGGCCCACGACGGTGACGTCGTGGTGTTCCTCATCGGCATGCGGGTGAACAAGCCGTGGAAGGTCCGCGCCTGGTGGCCGGTGTTCACGGCGATGCCGCCGATGCTCAAGGAGCTGTCACAGGACCCGGACAGTGGGCTGCTCGGCTTCCGCGGGTTCTTCGGGCTGCGTACCGCGACCCTGCTGCAGTACTGGGAGTCGACGGAGAAGCTGGAGCGGTTCGCCGGCGACCCGGCGCGCGGGCACCGGCCGGCGTGGCTGGCCTACTTCCGTGACTCGTTCGCCGACGGTGCCGTCGGGATCTGGCACGAGACCTACGTCGTGCCGGCCGGCTCGCACGAGTCCGTCTACGGGAACATGCCCGAGACGGGTCTCGGGGCCGTCGGGGGCGTCGTCCCGGTCCGGCAGCGCGGCGACTCCGCGGCCGCGCGGCTGGGCCGGATCGGAGGTGCCGCGTGAACGGGTCGCTGGTCCTGTCCGACGCCGCGCTCAGGGTGGCCGGCATCCTGCTGCTCTCGGTCGTCGCGATCGAGTGGGGCGGGACCTTCATGCTGCGGATCGTGCGGGGGTCGGTCCCGCAGACCGACTTCCAGCGCTCCTTCGCCCGGGCCGGGCACGCACACGCGGGCGTGCTGGTGATCCTGGCGCTGGTGTGCGTGCTGTACGCCGACGCCGCCGGCCAGGGCGGCCTGTGGGGCTGGCTGTCGCGCAGCGGCGTGGCGTTCGCGGCGATCCTGATGCCGGCCGGCTTCTTCTTCTCCTCGATGGGAAACGGGCGGGAAGGGCCGAACCGGCTGATCTGGCTCGTGTACGCAGGAGCCACGCTCCTCGCCGCCGGCGTCGTCAGCCTTGGTGTGGGTCTGCTGCTCGCCTGACTGCCTACTCGCCGGAGCGGCGCAGCGACTCGCTGAGCCGCTCGGCGGCGGCCATCACCGCGGGAGCATGCATCCGGCCGGGCTGCCGGCTGAGCCGCTCGATCGGCCCGGACACCGAGACCGCCGCGATCACCTTGCCGGAGGGGGAACGGACCGGGGCCGAGACCGAGGCCACTCCGGCCTCGCGCTCCCCGACGCTCTGCGCCCACCCGCGGCGACGGATGGCCGACAGCGCGGCGGCCGAGAACGCCGCCTCCTGCAGTCCGCGGTGCAGCCGGTCCGGGTCCTCCCAGGCCAGCAGGATCTGCGCGGCCGAGCCGGCCTGCATGGTCAGCTGGCTGCCGACAGGGATCGTGTCGCGCAGTCCGGACGGGCGTTCGGCAGCGGCGACGCACACGCGTGCCTCGCCCTGCCGGCGGAAAAGCTGCGCCGACTCTCCGGTGATGTCGCGCAGCCGGGCCAACACCGGACCGGCGGCGGCGAGCAGCCGATCCTCACCCGCGGCGGAGGCGAGCTCGCCCAGCCGGGGCCCGAGCATGAACCGGCCCTGCATGTCGCGCGCGACCAGGCGGTGGTGCTCCAGGGCGACCGCCAGCCGGTGCGCGGTGGGACGTGCCAGCCCCGTCGCCTGGACCAGGGCGGCGAGCGTGGCCGGACCGGACTCGAGGGCTGCCAGCACGACCGCGGCCTTGTCGAGGACGCCGACTCCGCTAGAGTTGTCCATGACTTGATATTGCCGTCTCGGATTTCGAGATGCAAGTCTCACCGTGGGAGAGCCGAGCAGCCGGAGGGTCAGATGGGCCGCACGCAGGGTCGCCGCACCATGGCGGAGAAGGTATGGGACGAGCACGTCGTACGACGTGCCGAAGGGGAGCCGGACCTGCTCTTCATCGACCTCCACCTGATCCACGAGGTCACCAGCCCGCAGGCGTTCGAGGGCCTGCGACTGGCGGGCCGGACCGTCCGCCGGCCCGACCTGACGCTGGCCACCGAGGACCACAACGTTCCGACGGTCGACCTCGACAAGCCGATCGCCGACCCGGTGTCGCGGACGCAGGTGGAGACCCTGCGGCGCAACTGCGAGGAGTTCGGAGTCCGGCTGCACTCACTCGGCGATGCCGAGCAGGGGATCGTGCACATCATCGGGCCGCAGCTGGGCCTGACCCAACCCGGCACCACCGTGGTCTGCGGCGACTCGCACACCTCCACGCATGGCGCCTTCGGTGCGCTCGCCTTCGGCATCGGCACGAGCGAGGTCGAGCACGTGCTGGCCACCCAGACGCTTCCGCAGGCGCGGCCGAGGACCATGGCCGTCACCGTCAACGGCCGGCTCCCGGACGGGGTCACCGCGAAGGATCTCGTGCTCACGCTGATCGCGAAGGTCGGCACCGGCGGCGGTCAGGGGTACGTCGTGGAGTACCGCGGCGAGGCGATCCGGGCGCTGTCGATGGAGGCCCGGATGACGATCTGCAACATGTCGATCGAGTGGGGCGCCAAGGCCGGGATGATCGCGCCCGACGAGGTCACCTTCGACTACCTGCGCGGGCGGCCGCACGCTCCGCAGGGCGAGGAGTGGGACGCGGCGGTCGAGCACTGGGGCAGCCTCGTCACCGACGAGGGCGCCACCTTCGACCACGAGGTCGTGCTCGACGCCGCCGAGGTCACCCCCTTCGTCACGTGGGGCACCAACCCCGGCCAGGGAGTGCCGCTCGGCGCGGCGGTGCCGGACCCGGGCGACTTCACCGAGGCCGGTGACCGCGTCGCCGCCGAGAAGGCGCTGACCTACATGGGGCTGCAGGCAGGGACCGCGATGCGCGACATCGCCATCGACACCGTGTTCCTCGGGTCCTGCACCAACGGCCGCATCGAGGACCTCCGCGCCGCCGCGGAGATCATCGAGGGCCACACGGTCGCGCCCTCCACGCGGATGCTCGTCGTACCCGGGTCGGCACGGGTGCGGCTGCAGGCCGAGCAGGAGGGCCTGGACGTGGTCTTCAAGGAGGCCGGGGCCGAGTGGCGGGGAGCCGGCTGCTCGATGTGCCTGGGAATGAACCCCGACCAGCTGCAGCCCGGTGAGCGCAGCGCGTCGACGTCCAACCGCAACTTCGAAGGCCGCCAGGGCAAGGGCGGACGCACGCACCTGGTGTCGCCGCTCGTGGCCGCCGCCACCGCCGTCACCGGGCATCTCGCCGCACCGGCCGACCTGCCCACCCGAGCCTGAGGAGCGGACCGACCATGGAGAAGATCAGCGTCCATCACGGCCGGGGCGTGCCGCTTCGCCGCAGCAACGTCGACACCGACCAGATCATCCCCGCGGAGTACCTCAAGCGGGTGACGCGCACCGGCTTCGAGGACGGGTTGTTCGCCGCCTGGCGCAACGACCCGGAGTTCGTGCTGAACAAGGACGAGTACGCCGGTGGCACGGTCCTCATCACCGGGCCCGACTTCGGGACCGGGTCGTCGCGTGAGCACGCCGTGTGGGCGCTGCTCGACCACGGCTTCAAGGTCGTGCTGTCCTCGCGGTTCGCCGACATCTTCCGCAGCAACTCCGGCAAGAACGGCCTGCTCACCGCCCAGGTCGAGCCCGAGACGGTCGACCGGCTGTGGAACGTCGTCGAGGACGACCCGACCACCGAGGTCGTTGTCGACCTCGAGGCGCGCGAGGTGCGGGCCGCCGGGTTCGTCGCGCCGTTCCAGATCGACGACTACACCCGCTGGCGGCTGCTCGAGGGACTCGACGACGTCGGCATCACCTTGTCGCACGAGGACCAGATCCTTTCCTACGAAGGAAAACGGCCGGCCTGGAAGCCCAGGACGTTGCCGGCTCGCCAGTCGTCCTGACCACGGCACTCGCGCCTTCGTCTGTCTGCGACATCGTGATTTTCGCCGCAGCACAAAGGAAATCGGTGGGCGTGGGTGATTGTGCGCACCGTGTGAATTCCCTAACGTGCCAAACGGAGGTCGGGCGTGGGCTCGACGGTTCGTTCACGAAAGGGAAAGCTTGTGAACAAGACTCAGCTGATCGAGGCGCTCTCGGCTCACTTCGACGGCAACCGCCGGGCTGCAGCACACGCGCTCGAGTCCGTTGTCGACACAGTCATGCGAGAGGTCGCCAAGGGCGAGAAGGTCGCCATCACCGGCTTCGGCGCCTTCGAGAAGGCCATCCGTCCCGCGCGCATGGTGCGCAACCCGCGCACCGGCGAACGGACGAAGGCCAAGAAGACCGCGGTGCCGAAGTTCCGTGCCGGCTCTGAGCTGAAGGCGGTCGTGTCCGGCGCCAAGAAGCTCCCCAAGATGGCGGCCGGCGCGGCGGGCGTGGGCGGCAGGAGCTCCGCGACGTCGTCACGCTCCACCGGCGGCGGCACCGCGACGAAGAGCGGCGCGAGCAAGACCAGCGCCAGCAAGAGCAGTGCGAGCAAGAGCACCGCCAAGAAGTCGCCCGCGAAGAAGAGCACGAGCACCGCCAAGAAGTCGACTCCGGCGAAGAAGAGCAGCAGCACCGCCAAGAAGTCGTCCCCTGCGAAGAAGAGCAGCACGGCCAAGAAGTCCACCCCGGCGAAGAAGAGCAGCAGCACCGCCAAGAAGTCGTCCCCTGCGAAGAAGACAGCCAAGAAGAGCTGACGCGCGTCGCCTGTCGAAGGGGCCGGACCCACCGAGGGTCCGGCCCCTTCGCCGTGGTTATGCCAACGTGAGGATCTGCAGCGCGGTCACCTCGTCGGCGTCGACCGTGACCTGCACGCGCTGCCCTCGTCGCAGCAGCCGCAGCCGGGTGCCGGCCAGTGCGTCGGCGCCGAAGGGGAGCCGGACGCCGTCGTCGAGCAGCACGGCGCCGCTGCGGGTCTGCGGGTCGAACTCGGAGACGGTTGCCTGCACGGCTCCAGGCTAGTGGAGTGCCGGGGCGAGACCGTGCCGCACGAGCACGGCGCGGGTGTGGCGACCGACGCCGAGACCGATCGCGTGCTGCAGGTCGTGCGGGGTGTCGACGTCGCGGCGCAGGCTTGCCAGCCCGTGCTCATCGAGCTGGTGGGCCCCGCTGGCCAGATGCTGCCGGCGGGAGTCCGCTCCGAACCGCGGGTCGAGCTGAGCGCCGGCGGCCGCGGTCAGCAGCGTCGTACCGTCACCTGACTGGTCGGGAACGAACGCGCGCGTGAACTGCCGGGCACGGTCCAGCGCGAGCGAGAGCTCGGGAGGTCGCAGAGCAGGAAGGTCGCCGGAGAGCACGGCCACGGGAACCGGGCCGTGGTTCTCACGCGCGTGGGCGCAGGCGTGCTGGAGCGCAGGGTTCAGGCCCGCGTCGGGCTCGTCGGGAACCACCTGTGCCCCGAGCCGGCGCAACGTCTCGCCCGCCACCTCGTCGTCGGTGACGACCACCAGGGCGTGCACCCGCTCACAGGCCAGCACCGCCGCCGCGCAGTCGGCGGGGAACGCGCGGGCGAGCTCGGTGCGCTGCCGCCTGGTGACGCCGGTCAGCCGGGACTTGGCAATATCTCCCCGCTTTACGGGTATGAGCACCACCCAGGCGGGCTCCGGCGAGCGGGTCATGAGGCATGATCCTGCCAGGCGGCCGACCGCTGCTCGACACGTCGCCGGTGCACCGACAGACTGAGGCGTCGTCGACTCGCCGACGATTGGAGCAGGAGTGGCGCGGCAGAAGCTCGGTTGGGCCTACGCGTTCTGCGTGGCGATTCTGCGACCCGTCCTCTTGCTGCTCACCCGGCGCGACTGGCGGCACACCGAGAAGCTCCCGGCGACAGGCGGCTGTGTGCTCGCCGCGAACCACGTCTCCCACATCGACCCCCTCACCTACGCGCACTTCGTCTACGACAGCGGGCGGCTGCCGCGTTTCCTGGCCAAGTCGGAGGTGATGGACGTCCCCGTGCTCGGGATGATCCTCCGCAGTGCGGGGCAGATCCCGGTGTACCGGCAGTCGAGGACGGCGTCGGAGGCGTTCCGCGCCGCGGTGGCGGCGGTCGAGAAGGGCGAGTGCGTCGCCGTCTACCCGGAGGGCACGATCACGCGGGACCCCGGGCTGTGGCCGATGAAGGGGAAGACCGGTGCGGCCCGGATCGCCCTGTCCACCGGCTGCCCGGTGATTCCGACCGCGCAGTGGGGGCCACAGCACATTCTCCCTCCGTACGCCAAGAAGCCGAGCCTGTTCCCGCGCAAGACCATCTACGTGTGCGTCGGCGACCCGGTGGACTTGAGCGACCTGCGTGACCAGGAGCTGACACCGAAGGTTCTGCGCGAGGCCACCGACCGGATCATGACCGCACTCAGCGCGATGCTGGCAGAGATCAGGGAGGAGCCGGCGCCGGCGACCCGCTTCGACCCTGCCGCGATGCACCTGCCGCTCACCGGCAACCCCAACCGGACCGACCCCGAGGCACCACGTCGGTCAGCCTCACGACGACACCGCGGGAAGGGAGCGCGATGAGCAAGGTCGCAGTCTTCGGAGCCGGCTCATGGGGCACGGCATTCTCGATCGTGCTCGCCGACGCCGGAAACGACGTCGCGGTGTGGGGCCGCCGGGAGGACGTCTGCGACGCGATCTCCTCGGGCCACGAGAACCCCGACTACCTGCCGGGGGTCCCGCTGCCGGTGGCCGTGTCCGCCAGCCACGACCCCGAGGCGGTGCTCGCGGGAGCGGAGGTCGTCGTACTCGCGGTCCCGTCACAGACCCTGCGCGACAACCTGGTCGAGTGGGCGCCGCTGATCGACGACAGCGTCGTACTGCTCAGCCTGATGAAGGGGATCGAGCTCGGCACCACCAAGCGGATGAGCGAGGTGATCGCCGAGGTCACCGGGGCCGGTGACGACCGGATCGGAGTCGTGAGCGGCCCCAACCTCGCTCGCGAGATCGCCAACCGGCAACCGACCACCAGCGTGGTCGCGTGCTCGGACGAGTCGGTGGCACGACGGCTGCAGCGGTTGTGCCACACGGCGGCGTTCCGCCCTTACACCAACACCGACGTGGTCGGGTGCGAGCTGGCCGGCGCCACCAAGAACGTCATCGGACTCGCGGTGGGCATGGCAGCCGGCCTGGGGTTCGGCGACAACGCGCGCGCATCGGTGATCACCCGCGGCCTCGCCGAGACCGCACGCCTCGGCGCCGCGATGGGGGCCGACCCGATGACGTTCTCCGGCCTCGCCGGGCTCGGCGACCTGGTTGCGACCTGCTCCTCCCCGCTGTCGCGCAACCGCTCGTTCGGGGAGAAGCTCGGTCGCGGGATGACCGTGGACGAAGTGGTCAGCTCGACCCGGCAGGTGGCCGAGGGAGTCAAGTCCTGCCAGTCCATCGTCGACCTGTCCCACGCCCACGACGTCGAGATGCCGATCGTCGAGCACGTTGCCGCGTTGATCCGCAACGAGATGACCCCGCGCGAGATGCTGACCAGCCTGGTCGCCCGCGCCGCCAAGCCCGAGCGCGAGTAGCGAGGGCTACGAGGCGGCGTGCCGCCTGTCGTAGTGGATCGCGACGCCGGGGTCGTCGGGGTCGTCGGTGTAGACGTCGATGGTGAGGTCGGGGGTCGGGGTCGCGCGCTGGGTGTTGCCGAGTTTGCGGGTGCCGGTGTGGTCGAGGAGGTAGACCCGGCCGTGCGGGTCGCGCCACAGGTAGATGCCGGGGAAGGGTTGTTTGACCTGGTGGGGGCCGTGGGTCTTGACCCGGTGGTGGAACGGGGCCATCGGGGCGAGGTTGTGTATCCCGGTCTGGCCGGGTGGTCCGCCGTGGTCGGGTCGCAGGTAGGGCTGGGTGTGGTCGGCTTGTTGTCGCCGGCTGGTGTTGG
>DATABY010000043.1:0-2235 GCA_036259355.1 Nocardioidaceae bacterium | reverse complement strand
GCCGGAGCGACGGCCCCGTCGCCCCGCACCCGCACCACTCCCGGCGACCGCTGCCCTACTGGTGGAGATCACTTATTGTCAGCGTGCGGTATGCCCGCCGCGAGTGATGGTCACTGCCCCGGCCTCAGGTCACCAGAGGGTTGGAAGCAGCCCTTCGTTCCGGGCGATGCGGACTCGTTCCTCGATCTGAACGCTGCTCTCGCCGGCGGCAAGTCCTTCGCGGACGGTGGCAGCGACTGCACGTGCTCGGCCGGCGGCGCCACGGAGGTCACCGAGTGGGCTGTGTGGGAGGCGGCGGCGTTGCGCCCACTCTGCCCGGTTCTGCGAGGTGGTGCCGAGGCGCAGGTGGGGGGGTTCACGCAGCCAGCTTCATCGCAGCGGTGACACAGACATGGATCGTCGGTGCCAGGCCAGCCCAGGCGGGGGATGACGCCGTGTTGGAGTTGGTAGGCGAACAGATGCGCGGGGACGGTGCCGCGGCGGGAGCGGCCGGGGAGGCTGGCGGCGCGGAAGCTGCCGTGACCCGTCGACGAGATGCCGGCCGTCCAGATCCAGCAGGCATGTGCGGACCGCAGTAGGTAGCGCTTGGCCTCGAAGCGGGAAACGATCACCGGGTCGTCGAGCCATGTTCGCCAGAGTTCGGCGCGGACGCGGATCGGCTGAGGTGGCCCGAACAGGACCAGCTGATCATCCGGCGCAGGGCTCTCGGTGCTCGGCGAGGGTCCGGTGTTGTCGGTCATCGGGATCTGCCCGCTGGCGGCCATCAAGTCAAAGCAGCGGCCGTCACGGAGGGTGAACGTTCGCCGCGTGCGCCCGATCGCTGGGTTGGCAAGTCCTCCACCCGCGGTGGTGTAGGGATAGCCCCCGCTCATTGAGAATCCTTCCGTACGGGGTATGTGAGACCGCGTCGGTCACGAGAATGCTGTTCCGGTGGCGGCTTCCGGCGCCGACCGGTGTGGGTTCCTCAGCGGACGCAGTTCATGTTGCTGCTACCAGTGTCGTTCTCCGAACCTCGCTGGCAGCCGGATGTCTCGGTCAGGTGGTCTGCATGAGTCTCAGCGAGACGTAGGTCGAGAAACCTGCGCGTCGTGCGAAGCGGACGGATCGACGCTCGTACTTTGTGAATCCGAGCTTGGCGTACAGCTTGAGGGCAGGCGTGTTTGTGTCCTTGATGTCCCGTAGGACGTACTCCTCGTAGCCGGGCAGAGCCAGCAGGTGTTGCATGAGAGCCGTCGCCACCCGCGTCCCTGGTAGGTGGGGTGAGTAGTTACGAACCCGACGCACAGGAGGGCCTCGCCGAGATCGGGTAGGCCACCGAGAAACTGGCTACGGATCACCAGGTAGCTGATCGTGCCGTGGATGAGTCCCAGATGGTGCCGGATCTCCCGCCACTTCGGCGGGAAGCACTCCTGTTCTTGCTCGGTGAGCGTCGCGACGGCCGCGGGGCGCCGTCCGAGAGGGCGACGTAGAAGCGGTCGACGAGAAATGCGTCCGCGGTGACGTGCAGGTGCTCGGCCAAGTACGCCACCGCGGACGGCGGCACCTCACCCGCCACGCTCGGGAACCGCGCCGCGATCTCGAAGAATTTCAACCACACCGCGAAGCCAAGCCGCGTCGCACCGGTCTTGTTGCCCACCAGCGTCCACGACGCGACCAAGTCCTGTGCCGACCACTTCAGCACGCAGATGATCAACGCCCCCTACACCGGCGCCGTCATCCGCATCGATCCCATCGGGCATTACCTCGCCGCAACAAGACCGTCGCAAGCGACAGCAACATGAGACCCGTTGTGACGATGATCACAGGGCCGTGTCGGGTACGGCGACGATCCGGGACCACGGCGGTGATCGCCCGTGTGATTGAAGCAGGCGATGCCGATGGGCGGTGCAGGCACGTCCACCCTGACTATGGTGCCTGGCCGACCTCGGTCTCACCTTGTCGAGGAGGTCCACACCGACGACATCCACGCGCGTCTTGCCGAGCTCGACCACTCGGCCAGCTGACCGCCGGTTCAGCTCGTCATCGCCGCACCGACATCGAACTCCGTGCCGAACGGGTCCGTGATGTTCGCGACCCGCCCGTAGATCATGTCGTAGGGCTCGGCCGAGGTCCCACCCGCGTCGACCGCTCGCCGCGCCGCCGCATCGGCGTCGTCCACCTGGAACAAGGTCCCCCAACGGGACTTCGTGGCCTTTGGGTCACCGGCGATGCCGCCGATCTCGTGGCCATCCGGTC
>DATABY010000042.1:0-16223 GCA_036259355.1 Nocardioidaceae bacterium | reverse complement strand
GTGCTCGTGACCGACATGCCGCTCGACCTGGTGCTGTCGAGGCTGCGCGAGTCCGGGCGGGCGCCGGTCGCCGAGTCGCCGGACGGTTCGGTGGCCGCCACCGGGCTGACGCACCGACGCACCCGTCCTGCGGCCGGTGGCGTCCGCGCGGCGGACGGGTGCGTCGGTGCGTCAGCCCGGTGGCGGCCACCGAACCGTCCGGCGACTCGGCGACCGGCGCCCGCCCGGACTCGCGCAGCCTCGACAGCACCAGGTCGAGCGGCATGTCGGTCACGAGCACGGTCGGCGCCACCCGCCGCAGCCGCAGCGACGCCGCGGCCGGGTCGGCGAGGATCTCGCGCACCAGCGGCTCGTCGTCGCAGCGCAGGTAGGTCTCGGCCACCCCGACCCGCAGCTGCCCGTGCCGGCGGGCCACGTCGTCGATCAGGTAGGTCAGCGGCTGCGGTATCGGCGTGCGCGAACGCGCGGCCACGAACTCGTGCACGTCGGACGCCGTCCACCCCGAGTCCAGCGCGTGCCGCACCGACGCCTCGGTGAACCGGTAGACCGTCGCGCCGCCGCGCGACTCCACCTCCGCGCACAGGGCCAGGTCGTGCGCGAGCTCGGTCTCCAGCGGGCCGGGCGCCACCGCGGTGAGGTCGGCCTGCACCAGCACGTGGTCGACCGTCGGCGGCAGCAGCGGCGCCAGCAGCACCGCGGCGTCCACCTCGGCGCGGTCCACGGGACCGCCGTCCGCATCGTCGGTCTCGCCGGCCAGCAGCGCGGCGCCGTGCCGGCTCAGCGCCCCCAGCCCCACACACCCGACGACCGCTGCCTCGTCGAGGCTCCAGCGCACCAGGTCGTCGCGCAGCGCCCCCCGACGCGGCCGCAGCCAGGCCACCCGGGCGACGACCGAGTCCGGCGTGCACCCCTGGCCCGGCTCCGCCGCCCCCAGCACCTCCAGGGTCAACCGCCGCACCGAAGGGGCCAGCGGCCGCTCGATGTCGGAGGCCAGCGCGTTCACCAGCCGGTCGCGGTCGTCGCGCCTGCCGACCAGGCCGATCGCGCGTTGTGTCGACAGCCAGGCCTGCGCGAGCACCAGCCAGCGGTGCGCGAACGAACGGGTCACCCACGCGTCGAAGGCGTCGGTCGGCAGCCACACCTGGTCGTCCTCGTCGTCGGTGTCGCCGAGGAGCCCCGCCTCGCGCGCCACCTCGATGTGCAGGGCCGCCGTCGCGGAGTCCACCCCGAGCAGCGTCGCGGCCGCGCGCAGGTCGCGCACGCTCACCCCGCCGCCGCGTAGTACGCCGGGCGGGTGGGCGCCCCAGTGCTCGAGCAACACCTCCAGGCGGCGCACGAACTCGAACGCCGCACCCGCCGCCGCCCGGTCCACCAGGTCCGGGTCCCGGACCTGCCCCTGCAGCGCGGGCGCCTCGTGCACCGGCTCCCGGGTGAGGCGCTGGCCCCGCAGGTGCAGCCCCACCTCGCGCGGCAGCACCACCGTGCTGGTGTCGACCGCCACCAGCAGGCCGCGCGCCAGGAGCCGTTCGACCGGGCTCGACGCGGTGCCCATGTCGACGCTGCGGCTGGCTCCCTCCAGCCGGCCGGTCGGCGGCCCCCAGGTCAGACGGTCGAGCACGGCCGCCGCGTCCGCCCCGGCGGCCTCGATCAGGGCGGTCAGCGCGGCCGGGTCGGACAGGTGCCGACCGAGGCGTTCGCAGATCTGCGCCTTGTCGCCGCCGGAGTCGACGCCGACGTCCTCGGCCAGCCGGCGTACCCGGGCCAGCCGGTGGCCGGCGAGCGCCTTGCCCAGCCGCGGGCCGAGGCCGGCCGGGTGCGGGCCGATGACCTCGTGCACGGCACGCACCAGGCGCAGGGCGTCGTCGGTCCCCCACACCAGCGCCAGGTCGGACAGGCGGCACAGCGCCTCGTCGACGAGGGTCTGCGGCGCCGCGGTCAGCGCCGCGACCTGCGCTGGCGTGGCCGGCTCGGGCAGCGCGGCGAGCGCCTCCACCACGGCGAGGGTCAACCGGTCGACGCGGTCCAGCACCCGGTTCACCGACGCGCGGGTGCAGGCCCGCGAGGTCAGCTGCGAGGTGTCGACCGGCGTCGGGGTGGCCAGGTCCGGCCGCCGCCGGAGCAGGTCGCGCACCCGCGCGTCCTCCCAGCCGCGGACCACGTCGGCCAGCGTGCGCGGTGCGGCCTTCACCTGGTTGCTGCCCATCAGACCCACGGTAGCGGTGGCTGTGCTGGACGGCTGCCTCGCAGCTTGCCCGTCGCTGCGCTCCGCGCGCGCTTCGGTGGCTAGATTGGCGGGCATGGCTGTCCGCGCGGGGACCGTGCGCCCCTTCGTCGAGCTGCTCTACGCGGACGCGCCGCCCGAGGCGTTCACCGACCAGGTCGACCAGGCCGTCGCCGCCGGAGCGGACGACGAGGAGCTCGCCGGCCTGCGCGAGGAGCTCGCGGTGGCGCTGCGGGTGCGCGAGCAGCTGGCCCGGCACCGGCGGCGCGAGGCCGGGCTGACCGCGCTGTACGACACCGCCAACGACCTCACCGCGATCCGGGACGTCGACTCCGTGCTACAGGCGATCGTGCGCCGGGCCCGCCAGCTGCTCAACGCCGACATCACCTACCTCAGCCTCAACGACGAGGCCGAGGGCGCGTCGTTCATGCGTGTCACCGACGGCTCGGTCTCGGCGGAGTTCCGTGACCTGCGGCTGCCGCTGGGCACCGGGCTGCTCGGCCTGGTGGCGCAGCGGGGAGCGCCGTACTCGACCGACGACTACTTCGAGGACCGGCGCTTCGTCCATCGCGACTACATCGACCACGCCGTCGAGGCCGAGGGCATCCGCGCCATCCTCGGCGTACCGCTGACTCTCGACGGCAAGGTCATCGGGGCTCTGCTGGCCGGCAACCGCAGCCGCCGGCCGTTCCCGGCCAGCGAGGCCGAGCTGCTCGGGTCGTTCGCCGCGCACGCCGCGATCGCGCTGGAGAATGCCCGGCTCTTCCAGCAGACCCGGGCGGCCAACGAACAGATCCGGGCCCAGTCGGAGTCGGTGGAGCTGGCCGCGAGCGCGCACGACCGGCTGACCGACGTGCTGCTCGCGGGGGGAGGCGCCGCGGAGGTGGCCGGTGCGCTCGCCGACGTGCTCCGGGGGGAGGTGCTGGTGCTCGACCCGCACGGTCACCGGCTGGCCGGCACGACCGAGCAGATCGAGCTCGACGACCGGCGACGGATGACGGCGACGGAGGAGTCCCGGCGCTCGGCCCGCACCGTCGAGGTGCCGGGGGAGGCGACGCCCACCTGGGTCGCCGCCGCGGTGGCCGGGTCCGACCATCTGGGCACCCTGGTGCTGCAGCGGGCAGCCGACCTCGAGCAGGCCGACCGGCGGACGTTCGAGCGCGGTGCGCTGGTCACCGCGCTGCTCCTGCTGTTCCAGCGCCTGGTGGCCGACGCGCAGGAGCGGGTGCGCGGTGAGCTGGTCGACGACCTCCTCTCCAACCCTCCCCGCGACGTCGAGGCGCTCCCCGAACGCGCGCAGCGACAGGGCGTCGACCTGGCGCGCGAGCACGTGGTGCTGGTCGTCGGCGCCGAACGGGTGGAGCGGCACCGGGTGGCCGCCGCGGCTTCCCGGCTGGCCGCAGGCCGGCAGGGGGTCGGCGGCGCGCGGGGTGCCGAGGCGGTGCTGGTGCTGCGCGGCACCGACCCCGTCGGCGCCGCGCGCTGGGCGCAGAGCCAGCTCGCCGACCTCGGCGGCACGGTCACGGTCGGCGCGAGCGGTCCGGCCACCGGCGTGCGCGCGCTCGGCACGGCGTACCGGAGCGCGCGGCAGTGCCTGATGACGCTGCTCGCGCTCGGCCGCACCGGCGAGGTGGCCGACCCGGCCGGGCTCGGCTTCGCCCGGCTGCTGCTCGGCGAGTCGGGCGCGGCCGAGCTGCGTGAGTTCGTCCGCGGCATGGTCGGCCCGGTCCTGGAGTACGACGAGCGCCGCGGCACCGAGCTGCTGGCCACCCTCGACGCGTGGTTCGGCTGCGGCGGCCGGACCGCGGAGGCGGCCAAGGCGCTGCACGTGCACCCGAACACGGTGGGGCAGCGCCTCGAGCGGGTGACCACGCTGCTCGGGCACGGCTGGCGTGAGCCGCAGCGGGCGCTGGAGATCCAGCTCGCGGTCCGGCTGTGGCGGCTGCGCGACGTAGCCCCGCCACACTGACCGCAGTCGAATGTGGGTGCGGCACACATGGCCTGACGCACATGGCGCCCCTAGCGTCAGGCGTCATGGCAAGGACGAGTGACACCGGCCCGACCCGCGGGCTGGCCGGGCGGACGGCGCTGGTCACCGGTGGGGGCAGCGGCATCGGGCGTGCCTGCGCCGAGCGGCTGGCCGAGGACGGCGCCAAGGTGGTCGTGCTCGACCGTGACGAGGCGGCGGCCGGTGAGGTCGCGGACCGGGTCGGCGGGACCGCGGTGGTGGCCGACCTCGCCGACCCCTCGGTTGTCGACGGCCTCGGCCTCGACGCCGACATCCTCGTGAACAACGCCGGACTGCAGCACGTCGCGGCGATCGAGGACTTCGACCCCGACCGCTTCGCGCTGATCCACCGGGTGCTGCTCGAGGCGCCGTTCCGGTTCGCCCGGGTGCTGCTGCCGCGGATGTACGAGCGCGGGTGGGGACGGATCGTGAACATCTCCTCGGTGCACGGGCACCGCGCCTCGCCGTACAAGTGCGCCTACGTCAGCGCCAAGCACGGGCTGGAGGGTCTGTCGAAGACCATCGCGCTGGAGGCGGCCGGCAAGGGCGTCACCTCCAACACCGTGTGTCCCGGCTACGTGCGCACACCGCTGGTCGAGGGCCAGGTCGCCGACCAGGCCCGCACCCACGGCATCGACGAGTCCGAGGTCCTCGACGAGGTGCTGCTCGCCCGTACGCCGGTCAAGCGGCTCGTCGAGCCGTGGGAGGTCGCGAACTGCGTGTCCTTCCTGTGCACTGCGGGTAGTGACTCCATCACCGGTGCCTCCTTCCACCTCGACGGCGGCTGGACCGCCGCGTGACCCTGCTCCGCTCCCGACACGGACTCGGTAGTCCCGTCCCGAAAGGAACCCCCGCACCATGACCACCCCCGCATCCTCATCCGGCGCCGCGCCGGGCACAGCCCCGCGGACGCCGATCAAGAAGGTCGTGTTCGCCAGCCTGGTCGGCACGGCGGTCGAGTGGTACGACTTCTTCCTCTACGGCTCCGCCGCCGCGCTGGTCTTCGGTGCTCTCTTCTTCCCCGACCAGGAGCCGGCGGCGGCCACGTTGGCGGCCTTCGCCACCTATGCCGTCGGCTTCGCCGCCCGGCCGCTGGGCGGCATCGTGTTCGGCCACTTCGGCGACAAGGTCGGTCGCAAGAAGATGCTGGTGAGCGCGCTGCTGCTGATGGGGATCGCGACGTTCGCCATCGGCCTGTTGCCGACGTACGCCACGATCGGCATAGCCGCGCCGGTGCTGCTGGTGTTCTGCCGGTTGCTGCAGGGCTTCGCCGTCGGCGGCGAGTGGGGTGGCGCCGTGCTGATGGCGGCCGAGCACGGCGACGACGCCCGTCGCGGCTTCTGGTCGTCGTGGCCGCAGGCCGGCGTCCCGCTGGGCAACCTGATGGCCGCCGCGGTGCTCTGGGTCCTGGCGCTGGTGCAGTCCGACGCCACGTTCGAGGCGTGGGGCTGGCGTATCCCGTTCCTGCTCAGCGCCGTGCTGGTGCTGATCGGGCTCTACGTGCGGCTGTCGATCGAGGAGTCGCCGGTCTTCGCCGAGACCAAGGCCGAGCTCGAGGCCAAGACCGAGGGCACGCCGACCATGCCCCTGGTGACGGTGGTCAAGAAGTACCCCCGCGAGGTGCTGGTCGCGATGGGCCTGCGGGTGGCGGAGAACGTCTCCTACTACATCTGGACGATCGTGGTCATCACCTACCTGGTGACGTACCTGGAGCTGCCCAACAGCTACGCGATCACCGGCGTGATGATCGGCTCGGCCGTGCAGTTCTTCGGGATCCCCGCCGTGGGGGCGCTGTCGGACCGGGTTGGCCGCCGCCCGCTGTACATGGCCGGTGCCATCGGCGTGGGCGTGTGGGGCTTCGTCTTCTTCCCGCTGCTCGACACGCGCAGCGAGGTGGTCATCGTGCTCGCGATCCTCGGCGGGCTGTTCTTCCACACGCTGATGTACGCGCCGCAGGCGGCACTGTTCTCGGAGCTGTTCGGCACCAGCGTGCGCTACAGCGGTGCCTCGGTGGGCTACCAGCTGGCGTCGGTGTTCGCCGGCGGGCTGGCGCCGCTCATCTCGGTCGCGCTGCTGGGCTCGGTCGAGGAGAACAACACCTACCTGGTCGGCATCTACATCGCGGTCTGCGCCGCGATCTCGATGGCCGCCGTGGTGGCGGCCAAGGAGACCCGCGGATCCTCGCTGCGCCATGACAAGGTCGTCGAAGAGGTCGCCGTCAGGAAGGGCTGATCCGATGCGCGTGCGTGCCGCGGTGCTCCGGAAGATGGAGCTGCCCGCCCCTTACGCCGACAGCCGGCCGCTGTCGGTGGAGGAGGTCGACCTCGACCCGCCGGGGACCGGCGAGGTCCTGGTGCGCAACGTCGCAGCCGGGTTGTGCCACTCCGACCTGTCGGTGGTGGACGGGGCGCGCCCCCGTCCGCTGCCGATGGTCCTCGGCCACGAGGCCGCCGGCGTGGTGGAGGAGGTGGGGGACGGTGTCGACCTGTTCGCGCCGGGCGACCACGTCGTCTACTCCTACGTGCCGATGTGCGGGCAGTGCGTGCCCTGCCAGTCCGGGCGGGTCGTGCTGTGCGAGCAGGGGTTCGCGGCCAACGCCGCCGGGTCGCTGCTCGGCGACGTACGCCGGCTCAGCGCCGACGGCGCACCGGTCAACCACCATCTCGGGGTGTCCGGTTTCGCCGACCGCAGCGTGGTGTCGTCCGCGTCGCTGGTGAACATCGACCGCGAGGTCCCGCTGGAGCGCGCGGCCCTGTTCGGGTGCGCGCTCAGCACCGGTGTCGGGGCCGTCGTCAACACCGCGCGGGTGCGGCCCGGTGAGTCGGCGGCGGTGTTCGGGCTCGGTGGTGTCGGCCTGTCCGCGGTGATGGGTGCCGTGCTGGCCGGCGCCTACCCGGTGGTGGCGGTCGACCGGGTGCCGGCGAAGCTCGACCTGGCCGAACGGATGGGTGCCACCCACCGGGTCGTCGCCGGCGACGACACCGTCAGCGCGATCCGCGACCTGACCACCGGCGGTGTCGACTGGGCGATCGAGTGCGTGGGCAGCGCCGCCGTCCTCGCGCAGGCGTACGCCGCCGCGCGCCGAGGCGGCACCGCCGTGTCGGTGGGGCTTCCGCACCCGACCGAGCAGCTGCAGGTGCCCGCGGTCACGCTCGTCGCCGAGGAGAAGCGGATCATCGGCTCCTACATGGGCTCCGCGGTGCCCCGGCGCGACATCCCGCGGATGATCGCGCTGTACCGGGCCGGTCGGCTGCCGGTCGACCTGCTCGACTCCGGCACGCTCGCACTGGACGAGATCAACACCGGGCTGGACCGGCTCGCGTCGGGCGACGCCGTCCGACAGCTGGTGGGCCTTTCCTGACGGCCGGGGAAGTCACGCCACCTCTTCCCCGAGCGGGCGCGGCACACCATGCTGGGGCTTGTCACAACCAGGGAGGATGACCGATGGCCACTGCACCCTCAGAGGGGACCGAGTCGTACGCCAAGGGCCCCGGCGAGCCCCCGCTGCTCGAGCAGACGATCGGCGCTCACCTCGAGCGCATCGTCGCCGAGCACGGCGACAACGACGCGCTGGTGGAGTGCATGACCGGTCGCCGGTGGACCTACACCGAGTTCAACGCCGACGTCGACGCGCTCGCCCGCGGGCTGATGGCCGCCGACATCGCCAAGGGGGACCGGATCGGGATCTGGGCGCCCAACTGCGCCGAGTGGACGATGGTGCAGTACGCCGCGGCGAAGGTCGGCGCGATCCTGGTCAACGTCAACCCGTCCTACCGCACCCATGAGCTGTCGTACGTGCTGAACCAGTCCGGCACCCGGTTACTGCTCGCGGCCAGCAGCTTCAAGACCAGCGACTACCGCGCGATGGTCGACGAGGTGCGCGGAGAGTGCCAAGCCCTGCAGCGGGTGGTGTTCGTCGACACCGACGACTGGACCCAGCTGGTCGCGGCGGGCGAGAGCGTCTCGGCCGACGAGCTGCGTGGTCGCAAGGACACGCTGGACCGGCACGACCCCATCAACATCCAGTACACCTCGGGGACGACCGGCTTCCCGAAGGGCGCGACGCTCAGCCACCGCAACATCCTCAACAACGGGTACTTCACGACCGAGCTGATCAACTTCACTGAACGTGACCGGCTGTGCATCCCGGTGCCGTTCTACCACTGCTTCGGCATGGTGATGGCCAACCTCGGCTGCACGACGCACGGCGCGACGATGGTGATCCCGGCGCCGGGGTTCGACCCCGCACTGACGCTGCAAGCGGTGCAGGAGGAGCGGTGCACCGGGCTGTACGGCGTGCCGACCATGTTCATCGCGATGCAGACGCTGCCCGACTTCGGCGACTACGACCTGTCGCGGCTCCGGACCGGGGTGATGGCCGGGAGCATCTGCCCGATCGAGGTGATGAAGCGCTGCGTCTCCGAGATGAACATGGCCGAGGTGGCGATCTGCTACGGCATGACCGAGACCTCGCCTGTGTCGATGCAGACCCGCTCCGACGACGACCTCGACCGGCGTACGTCCACCATCGGAGCGGTGCACCCGCACGTCGAGGTGAAGGTCGTCGACCCCGCCTCCGGTGAGACGGTGCCGCGCGGGGAGCCGGGAGAGTTCTGCACCCGCGGCTACTCGGTGATGCTGGGCTACTGGGACGAGCAGGAGAAGACGGCCGAAGCCATCGACGACGACGGCTGGATGCACACCGGCGACCTCGCGGTGATGCGCGACGACGGCTACGCGAACATCGTCGGCCGGATCAAGGACATGGTGATCCGCGGCGGTGAGAACATCTACCCCCGCGAGATCGAGGAGTTCCTCTACACCCACCCCGACATCGCCGACGTGCAGGTCATTGGTGTCCCTGACGAGAAGTACGGCGAGGAGCTGTGCGCGTGGGTCCAGGTGCGCGAGGGCGCCGAGCCGTTGTCCGCCGAGTCTGTGCGGGAGTTCTGCACCGGCAAGCTCGCCCACTACAAGATCCCGAAGTACGTGCTGGCGGTCGACGAGTTCCCGATGACGGTCACCGGGAAGGTGCGCAAGGTGGAGATGCGGGAGAAGTCGGTCGACCTGCTGGACCTCTCGCCGGCGGCGTCGGCGAGGAGGAGCTGAGCAGAGATCGGCGCCTCATCGCTGGGGTTCACCGCACAGGCGTGACGGGTCGCGGATGCGCGTGGCCCCCGCCCGTACCCTGGCGGGATGACTGACGCGGCCGGCCTCGTCGTGGGCTTCGACCTCGACATGACCCTGCTCGACTCCCGGGCCGGCATCGCGGCGACGTACGACGAGCTCTCCCGGGAAACCGGGGTGCCGATCGACGCTGCGGCCGTGGTGAGTCGTCTCGGTCCCCCGGTGCAGGAGGAGATGGCGAACTGGTTCCCGGCCGAGCAGGTCGACGCCGCGACCACCCGCTACCTCGAGCTCTACCCGGAGCACGCGATCACGCCGTCGACACCGATGCCCGGCGCGGAGGCGGCACTGGCGGCGGTGCGGAGGCACGGTGGTCGTTCGGTCGTGGTCACCGCCAAGCACACGCCGAACGCCGAGCTGCACCTGGCGCACCTCGGCCTCGACGTCGACGAGGTGGTCGGCTGGCTGTGGGGTGGGGCGAAGGGGCCGGCGCTGGCCGAGCGCGGCGCCGGCGTCTACGTGGGTGACCACGTGCTCGACGTCGCGGGTGCCCGGGCCGCCGGCGCGACCAGCGTGGCCGTGGCGACCGGGCCGTGCTCGGCCGAGGAGCTCGCCGACGCCGGCGCGGACGTCGTGCTCGCCAGCCTGGCGGAGTTCCCCGGCTGGCTCGAGCAGCAGGGGCTGACGTCCCGGCTCGCCGACCTCGAGGCGCGGCTGCGTGGGCACGGGCGCGTGGTGGTGGCGTTCAGCGGGGGAGTCGACTCGGCGTTCCTGCTCGCGGCCGCGGTCCGCGCGCTCGGCGCGCACAACGTGGTCGCCGCCACCGCGGTCTCCGACTCGCTGCCGGCCGCCGAGCTGGCGGCGGCGCGCGAGCTCGCCGCCGACCTCGGTGTCCGGCACCTGACTCCGCGCACCGACGAGATGGCGCGCGGGGGCTACCGCGCCAACGCCGGGGACCGCTGCTACTTCTGCAAGGCGGAGCTGCTCGACGTGCTCGGCCCGATCGCCGACCACGAGCAAGCCGTGGTCGCGACGGGCACCAACGCCGACGACGCGGCCGCCGGGTTCCGCCCCGGCATCCGCGCCGCGGCCGAGCGCGGCGCCGCGACGCCGCTGCTGGAGGCCGGCCTCACCAAGCAGCAGGTGCGGGACGCGTCGCGGCGCTGGGGCCTGTCCACCTGGGACAAGCCGGCCGCGGCCTGCCTCTCGTCGCGGATCGCCTACGGCGTCCAGGTCACGCCCCACCGGCTGGCCAGGGTCGAGCGGGCCGAGTCGGGCCTACGCGACTGGCTCCGTCGACGCGGCGCGGACGTACGCAACCTGCGGGTGCGCGACCTCGGGGCCCGGGCGCGGATCGAGGTCGACGCGGACCTGGTCGGTCTGGTCAGCGACTCGGAGGAGGCTCGAGCGACGGTGGCGGCGGCCGGGTTCACCGCGGTGGACGTCGACGAGCGCGGCTTCCGGTCGGGGTCGATGAACGAGCTGCTGACCGATCCGGAGCGCTACAGGTAAAGCCCAGGCCGTAACCTTGTGGGCGCTCTGCGAAACGCGCAGTCGCCCGACGAGTCACACGCGAGGTCATCGGTGCCTATCGGCAAGGTCAAGTGGTATGACGCGGAGAAGGGCTTCGGCTTTCTCACCCGTGAGGACGGGGACGACGTGTACGTGCGCTCCTCGGCGCTGCCGGCCGGGGTGTCCACGCTGAAGGCGGGCACGCGCGTCGAGTTCGGGGTGGTCCAGGGCCGCCGCGGCGACCAGGCGCTGCAGGTGCATGTGCTCGACCCGACGCCGTCCGTCGCCAAGGCCAAGCGCAAGAGCCCCGAGGAGATGGTCCGGATCGTGGAGGACCTGATCCAGCTGCTCGACGGCGTCGAGCAGAGCTACCGCCGTGGCCGTCACCCGGAGGCCCGGACGGCCAAGCAGACCGCCGCCGTGCTGCGCAAGCTCGCCGACGAGCTCGAGCTCTGAGCCAGGCGACGCCGACGGCGGCTTTACCGCCGTCAGCGTCGTCTCGCTACGCCGGCGAGTCGAGCGGGGCTGTGCCGGTGTGGGCCCCACTCGCCGGGCGGGCCGCCCCTACTCGGTGACGGACTGCACAACCACGTCGCCGCTTCCGACGAGCACTTCCTCGTTGGTCCGCACCTCGATGTTGCCGAGCAGCACCCGTCCGGGTGCCGGCGCCGCGTTGGCCGTCACGGTGGCCGGCACCGTCCAGGTCTCCCCTGTGGCCCGTGAAGCCGCCTCGTCGTCCACCACGACCGACCCGAACGCGGGGTCGTCGAACACGTCCAGGTAGTCGAACTCGGTGGTCCCCGCCGGAACGGAGAACGCATGCACCATGACCACCCACTGCCCTGGGGTCGGGTTGGCGACTTCCACGGCTTCCTCGGAGTCGCCATCTGCCGAGGCCGCACGCTGGGTGCACGTCCCCGAGGTGCAGTCGAACAGGTACAGGTCGAGGTCGGCCGCCCCGTCGGCCGTGTTCCCGATCGCGGCCCGTACTGACGTTGCCCCCGGCTCGATCGTCACGCCATGCTGTTGCTGGGCGCCGCTGGTGATCGTGGGCCGCTCCACCCTGGCGCTGCCGAGTCGTGTCCCGACCGCCCGACCGGTGAACGAACCGAAGGCGTTCGCCACGGTGTAGTCACGAGTCACCGGCGTGCCGGCGCTCCCCGCCGCGATGACATCTGGGTTCGGTGACACCGACGCACCGAGCATCGTTGCGGTCAGCGTGTACGGCGCCATCATGGCGTCGGACGTGCGTCGCGCTTCCACGACGACCTCCCAGACGCCTGGCTGAGGGTCGCTGACCGTGCGGCTGGTCGGCCTGCCCTCGCACTCGCCGCGCGGGCCCGGCGGGTTGTAGCAGCTGTTCGAGGTGTTGCTCTCGATGCCCAGGCCGTACGGGTGGAACCGCAGGAACCGGATCTGGCCCGCGCCGGCCTCCGCGCCGCCCCCCTCGAGTTGGACCTTGAACGCCGGCGCCCCGGCCGGGACCCGGTAGAAGTAGCTGTCGACCTGGTTGCGCCCGACCTGTCCGTTCACGCTGACGGTGTAGCGGTTGTCCGCGGTGAACTCTTCGGCGGCGACCACGGTGTTCAGCGCCTGAGCGTCGATGCCCGAGCCGCGTGCGTTGTCGAGGTTGAGGATCGCCGAGTGGATGCCCGCCGCGGCCGGGTTGACGGTCACGGGGAAGGTCACCGCCTCGTCCTTCGGCAGCGTCACCGACTTCGCCGACGAAAAGGTGCCGTCGTCACCGACCCAGCGCACCTTGTAGCGCATCGACCGGTCGGGGCCGGAGGTGCGGGTGAAGGTGTACTCCCGGACGTATGAGTCCCCCACAGTTACGCCTTCGCGGTCGTAGATGCCGACGCCGACGCCGGGAGTTGCCAGGAACGAGTCCAGGATCGTGTTGACCGGCACCGACATCGTCACGTCGATCCTCTCCGGTTCCTGGCGCAGCATGTTCCAGGCGTGGCGCGTGTCGATCAGCCCGTTGCCCTGCTCGTGGGCGCCGAGATCGTCCAGGAACCGCGCGGTGGATTGGAACGCCGCCCGCAGCGCCGCCGCCGAGTGGTCGATGTTCCTTGCCTTTGCGGCGCTGACGAGCAGCGCGGCGGCCCCGGCGGCCTGGGGGGAGGCCATCGAGGTGCCGTTGAAGTGTCCATAGCCCGGTGGAAGCTCGTAGGTCCCGGCCAGCGGCTGGCCGGCCTGCCAGGTCGGCGTCGTGGAGATCGCGGAACCGGGCGCCACGACGTTCGGCTTGAAGCCGCCGTCCTCGCGGGGCCCGCGGGAGGAGAAGGTGTGCAGGGTCTCGTCCACGCCCAGGTCCGAGCCGTAGTTGGAGCGCCACGTCTCCCGCGTGATGTACGACCCGACGGCGATCACGTCGCCCGCCACCGCGGGGTCGCCGATCGTGTTCGTGCCCGCACCTTCGTTCCCGGCGGAGATGAACATCTGCACGTCGTAGGTGTCGATGATCCTGTCGTAGAGTTCGGCGCGCGCGTTGTTAGCGTCGTTGAGTGCCGGCAGGCCACCGATCGACATGTTGATCACGTCGGCGTTGGCGTCCCGGGCGGCGTAGATCATGCCCTCGAGCAGCGCGTGCGCCGTACAGCCGGCGACGAACAGGCACGCCCTCACCGACACGAGCTTCGCCCCGGGTGCGGCGCCGGTCATGGCGCCGCCGAAGAGCTCGTTGCCGGCGGCGATTCCGGCGACGTGGGAGCCGTGGGCGCCCGAGACGATGCCGATGTTGACGCTGTCGGTCTCCGGGCTCGTCTGGACGACGAACGGCACGGCGTCGCGGACCGCCGTGGCCGGGTCGTCGGTGCCGAAGGTGCCGACGTCGTGCTTGAGCTTGTAGTCGGTCATCGCGGGTTCGTCGCGGAGGCTGCCGTCCTGGTCCGCGTCCAGCCATACGGTGTTGGTCTCGGTGTTCCAGGCCACGCCGAAGATGCCACTGCTGCCGGCAGGATTGCCGTCGCGGTTCACGTCGTTGCCCATCTGGCCGCCGAGGCGCGGGTCGCGCTCGTCGAACTCGCCGTAGCGAACGTCGCCCTCCCCGGGGAGTCCGACGGACGCTCCGGGCACCGACTCGGTCATCGAGATCCAGGTCGGGTCGTTGTCGTCGTTTCTACCGTTGGAGAAGCCGGGGTCGGTCTGCGTCACCCAGTCCACGACCTTGCGCTCACCGGTCGAGGTCGTGCGGAGCGCCGGGTGACCCAGGTCGATCCCGGTGTCGACGACGGCGACGGTCGCGCCCCGGCCGTCCCAGGTCGGATGGTCCTCGATGAACTGCGCGGCGTTGGTGTCCCCGGTCGGTAGGTAGGGGTTCACCCGGGGCGTGGACGCACCGGGCGCCGGCTGCGGCGTCGGGTCGACCGCTGCCATGGGTCGCGGGTCGGGGAGCGGGATCACGTCGTCGACGTCGAGGGCGTCGACGCCGGAGAGTGCCGCCACCTTCTGCACCCGGTCGACCGGCACCTCCGCTCGCAGGTAGCCGATCGCGTCCGTCCGGTGCTCCACGGTCGCTCCGGCCCTCTCGAGCATGGCGACGGTGTCCCCCTGCGTCCCCTCGATCGTCGCGATGAGCGTGGTGACCGTGCGCGCGCCGGCCTGCTTGGCCTTGCTCAGCAGCTGCTCGTCGTGCTTGCTCAGCCCCGGCGGCTCCTGGCCGTCACCGGGTTGCGCAGAGGCGGACCCGACCGGGCCGGCGGCCAGTGCGAGGACGGCGGTCGTGCAGATCGCGGCGAGGGCCGGCCGGGCCCGCGTCGCCAGTGGTTGAGGCATCATCCGGGCTCCTCGATGGGTGGGCGGTCCCGAGGCCGGCGACTGCCGACGTCCGGTATTCCACGCGCCACCATTCCGGGCAAGACTGACGTACGCAGGCGATTGGAGCAATTACTCCATACCGGGCGCTATGACCGGACGATGTCCTCTCAGCCTCCACCGCGTCAGTCAGGGCGTCCCGTGTCCGCCTGGGCACGCAGGATGCCTTCTCTTCGACGTCCTCGAATCGCGCGTGCCTATCCCCAGCGCTGAGGCGTTGCCGTGGGCAGGGCGAAACGGGCCTGCCGCTGCCGCAGCAACGCCCGCCGTCGCAGCACGAGCACCGCCCACACCAGCAGCAGCCCGGCGGCCACGCCGAGCCCGAGCTGGGGCATCAGCGGCATCGCGATGCCGAGCCCGCCGCCGAGCACCCACGACAGCTGCAGCATCGTCTCCGAGCGGGCGAACACGCTGGTGCGGACGTGCTCGGGCACGTCCTCCTGGATCAGCGCGTCGAGCGACAGCTTGCCCAGCTGCTGGCACAGGCCGACCGTGACACCGAGCGCCACCACGAACACCAGGCTGTAGAACAAGGCCGCGACGACCGCGAGCACCGCGTCGGCGGCCAGCGTGACCAGCACGACGATGTCGGGCCGCAGGTTCTTCAGCCAGTTCCCGGCCACCGTGCCGACCGTGCTCCCGACACCGGCGGCGCCGATGACCAGGCCGAGCAGGAGATCGGGCCGGTCCTCCCAGCCGGGAAAGGGCTCTGCCCGCAGCAGGAACGCCATGAACATGGTGAGAAACCCCGACAGGGCTCGCAGGCCGACGTTGCAGCGCAGCCCCGTCACGACGGTCGAGGTGAACCCGTAGCCGAGGCTGCGGCGGCTCCGCCCGTCCATCTCGGTGTAGTGGACCTGCTCCTCCCCCTCGGCCGAGTCGACGCGTGAGGGGAGCAGGATCGCCAGCACCGTGCCGCCGACGAACACCACGAACGCGTACCGCAGGGTCCACTCCGACCCCAGCAGCGACAGCCCGACCGCGAGCGGTGCCGAGATCGCCCCGCCGGCCAGGCTGGCCAGACCCATCCGCGAGTTGACGCGCACCAGGGTCAGGCCCGGCGGGATCAGCCGGGGTACGGCGCTGGACCGGGTGACCTGGTAGGCCTTCGACGCGACCAGCACGCCCAGCGCCGCGGGGAACAGCACGGCCGAGTCGGTGACGACGGCGGTGCCGAGCACCCAGCACAGGAAGGCGCGCAGCGCCATCGTCGACCCGATCGCCCAGCGTCGACCGCGGCGGAAGCGGTCCAGGAACGGCCCGATCAGCGGGGCGACGATCGCGAACGGCAGCAGGGTCAGCGCCAGGAACAACGCCACCTGGCTGCGTGCCTCCTCGGTGGGCACGGTGAAGAACAGCGTGCCGGCCAGGGCGACGGCGACCGCCGAGTCGCCGGCCGCGTTGACCGCGTGCAGCTCGAGCATCCGGGCCAGCCCGGACTCGCCGGCACCCTCCGCGTGGCTCGCCCGGCGGGCCAGCGAGTAGGCACCGCGCGCGCCCCGTCCTGTCGCCCGGGCGGTCGCCGCCGACGCCCGC
>DATABY010000041.1:0-5492 GCA_036259355.1 Nocardioidaceae bacterium | reverse complement strand
GCGCAGACGGCCACCGAAGACGTGGCGCTCACCACCGCCCTGACCGTGAGCGGCGCGGTCGCGATCGTGGTCTCCTTCCTCTCCGCTGACCGGCGTCGGCTGGCCTGGGTGGGCAGCGTGCTGCTCGTGCTCGCCTCGTGGGTACGGCTGAACGCGATCGACGTCGACGTGGTCGAGGCCTACACGTTGCCTGGTGCGGTCGCGCTGCTCGTGGCGGGCCTGGCGTGGATCCGGCGTACTCCCTCTGCGACGTCATGGCAGGCGCTCGGAGCGCCGCTGGCGTTGGGTCTCGGCCCGTCGCTGGCCGTTGCACTGGACGAGCCCACGAGCCTTCGAGCCCTGCTGGTCGGTATCGCGGGCCTGGCGCTGGTCCTGGCGGGGGCACGTGTCGGCTGGGGCGCGCCACTGCTGATCGGCGGCGCAGCGGTCGGGGCACTGGCCGTGGTCAACATCGCGCCATACGCCGACGCGCTGCCCCGCTGGATCCTGTTCGGTACGGCAGGGGTGGCGCTGCTGATGCTCGGCGTGACGTGGGAGCAGCGTCGGCAGAACCTTGCCGCGGTGCACCGCTACGCGACCCGGTTGCGCTGACGCGCCGTCAGCCCCGCTTCTCGCCGGGTAGGGTCCGCGTGGTGATGATGTCCTGGGCGACCAGCCGCAGCTTGCGGTTCTGCTCCTGGGAGTACCGCCGCAGCACCCCGAATGCCTGGTCCGCCGACAGGCCGTAGCGCTCCATCAGGATGCCCTGCGCCTGCCCCACCTGGTGCCGGGCGTCGATCGCCTCCCACAGCGTCTCCTCGTGCTGGGCGCTCGCGAGGGCCGCGGCGGCGCGCGTCGCGATCACCCGTGCGGCGAGGACGTCGTCGGTGTCGTACTCGTGTTGCTGGAAGGAGTACAGGTCGAGCGCCCCGATCGTGTGCTTGCTGGTGAACAGGCGCACGGCGAGCAGACTGGTCAGTCCCAGCCCTGACGCCTTCTGCCCCCACCGCGGCCAGCGCGAGGAGTCGCTCATGTCGGGGACCACGTTGACCCCGGACTCGTCCCAGACGACGTCGATGCACGGCCCTTCGCCGAGCTCCTGCTGAATCTCGTGCGCACGCTTCGCGACAGGGTCGGAGGCGGCGGTGGTCTCCAGCTCACCCTTGCCATGGCGCAGCGACACGCTCGCCACGTCGCAGGGTGCCAGCTGCACGGCCAGCTCCAGCACCCCCTCGAGGGTGTCGCCGACGTCGTGGACGTCGACGAGCTCGCCGGCGAGCTCCTCGAGTCTGAGGGCCATCGAGGGCCAGTCACTGAGCTCTCCCACAGCACGCCCCTCCGCTCACGTGGGCCGACACCCACACGCCCGATCTGGTCCATCGCCGCGCATTGCCGCCACAGACCTGGGTACCGCACAAAACAGCACCGGTCGGGACGCCGGAGATGTTCAGCAGCGTGCGCCCGACGCCCCGACCGGGCCACTGACCACACGGTAACGCCCGCCTCCGCGCGGGTCGGCGGGGGTCCCCGGCGGCCCGCCGGCCAGCCGTGGGCACTGGCTCCCGCCTGCCGTACTGTGTATCTTGATATCAAGACATTCTGAGGTAAGCCTGTGCGCCGACACTGCGACCGCCCCGGCCGGACCCACGCCGGTGCCGCTGGGCAGGATGGCCTCGGACGGCGGAACGAACTGTGCGGAGGAGATCGCGGATGAGCAAGGTCGACAGCTTCGGGGCCCGGTCGGGCCTGGAGGTCGGGAGCAAGTCATATGAGATCTACCGGCTCGACGCGGTGTCCGGTGACGGGCTCGACGTCGCGAGCCTCCCGTACAGCCTCAAGGTGCTGCTGGAGAACCTCCTGCGCACGGAGGACGGCGAGAACATCACCGCCGACGACATCCGCGCACTGGCCGGGTGGGACGCCGACGCCGAGCCGAGCAAGGAGATCCAGTACACCCCCGCGCGGGTGATCCTGCAGGACTTCACCGGCGTGCCCGCCGTGGTCGACCTGGCCACGATGCGTGAGGCGATGGGCGACCTCGGCGGCGATCCCACGAGGATCAACCCGCTCGCGCCGGCCGAGCTGGTCATCGACCACTCCGTGATCGCCGACGTCTTCGGCACGCCCGAGGCGTTCGAGCGCAACGTCGAGATCGAGTACGAGCGCAACCACGAGCGCTACCAGTTCCTGCGCTGGGGGCAGGGCGCCTTCGACGACTTCAAGGTCGTCCCGCCCGGAACCGGGATCGTGCACCAGGTCAACATCGAGCACCTCGCCCGCGTCGTGTTCACCCGTGACGGCGAGAGCGGCGCGACGGTGGCGTACCCCGACACCTGTGTGGGCACCGACTCGCACACGACCATGGTCAACGGCCTCGGCGTCGTGGGCTGGGGCGTGGGGGGCATCGAGGCGGAGGCGGCCATGCTGGGCCAGCCGGTGTCGATGCTGATCCCCAGGGTCGTCGGGTTCAAGCTCTCCGGCGAGCTGCCGGAGGGCGCCACCGCCACCGACCTCGTGCTCACGATCACCGAGATGCTGCGCGAGCACGGCGTGGTCGGCAAGTTCGTGGAGTTCTACGGCCCCGGCGTGTCCGCCGTTCCGCTGGCCAACCGCGCCACGATCGGCAACATGAGCCCGGAGTACGGCTCCACGATCGCGGTCTTCCCGATCGACGACGAGACGACCCGCTACCTGAAGCTGACCGGCCGCTCCGACGAGCAGATCGCGCTGGTGGAGGCCTACGCCAAGGAACAAGGGCTCTGGCACGACGCCGATGCGGAGCCCCGCTACTCCGAGCGGCTCGAGCTGGACCTGTCCACGGTCGTGCCGTCGATCGCCGGTCCGAAGCGGCCGCAGGACCGCATCTCGCTGTCCGACGCCAAGGAGGCGTTCCGCGCGGTCCTCGACGACTACGTCACCGCGGGACAGACCGGCGGCGAGAAGCGCAAGCCCGGTGTCCCGGCCAACGAGCAGCCGTACGGCGTGGAGACCGGCGTCGACGAGGCGTCGGCGGAGTCCTTCCCGGCCAGCGACGCGCCCGCCTACCACGGCGCCGACGGCGACGGAGCGCCGCGCGACTGGCACTCGGCCGCGCACGGCGCGAACGGCCGGCCGAGCAACCCGGCGGCGGTGGAGCTCGCCGACGGCACCAAGTTCGAGGTCGACCACGGCGCGGTGGCGATCGCGGCGATCACCTCCTGCACCAACACGTCGAACCCGTCGGTGATGATCGGGGCCGCGCTGCTGGCCAAGAACGCCGTGGAGCGGGGCCTGTCCCGCAAGCCGTGGGTGAAGACCTCGCTGGCCCCCGGCTCGAAGGTGGTCATGGACTACTACGAGCGCGCCGGCCTGACGCCGTACCTCGACAAGCTCGGCTTCAACCTCGTCGGGTACGGCTGCACGACCTGCATCGGCAACTCCGGTCCCCTCATCCCCGAGGTCAGCCAGGCGGTCAACGAGCAGGACCTCTCCGTGGTGTCCGTGCTCTCGGGCAACCGCAACTTCGAGGGCCGCATCAACCCCGACGTGAAGATGAACTACCTCGCGTCGCCGCCCCTGGTGGTCGCCTACGCGCTGGCCGGTTCGATGGACGTCGACCTCTACCGGGAGCCCCTGGGGCAGGACGCCGACGGCAACGACGTCTTCATGAAGGACATCTGGCCCAGCGCGCAGGAGATCGAGGACGTCGTCGAGAGCGCGATCGCGTCGGAGATGTTCACCCAGGACTACGCCGACGTGTTCGCCGGCGACGAGCGGTGGCAGCAGCTGCCGACTCCGGAGGGCAAGACGTTCGCGTGGGGGGAGTCCTCCACCTACGTGCGCAAGCCTCCGTACTTCGACGGGATGGACCGCGAGCCGGCGGACGTCACCGACATCATCGGAGGCCGGGTGCTGGCCAAGCTCGGCGACTCGGTCACCACCGACCACATCTCGCCGGCGGGTGCGATCAAGAAGGACAGTCCCGCGGGCGCCTACCTCGCCGACCACGGGGTGCAGCAGCGCGACTTCAACTCCTACGGGTCGCGGCGGGGCAACCACGAGGTGATGATCCGCGGCACGTTCGCCAACATCCGGCTGCGCAACCAGCTGGCAGCAGGTACCGAGGGCGGCTTCACCCGCAACTTCACGGTGGCCGACGCGCCGGTCACGACCATCTACGAGGCGTCGCAGGCGTACGCCGAGCACGGCACCCCGCTGGTGATCCTCGCCGGCAAGGAGTACGGCTCCGGCTCGTCGCGCGACTGGGCCGCGAAGGGCACGGCGCTGCTCGGGGTCCGCGCGGTCATCGCCGAGTCGTTCGAGCGGATCCACCGGTCCAACCTGATCGGCATGGGGGTTCTGCCGCTGCAGTTCCCCGAGGGCCAGAACGCCGAGTCGCTGGGCCTGACCGGCGAGGAGAGCTTCGACATCAGCGGCATCACCGCGCTCAACGACGGCACGACCCCGCCGACGGTGCAGGTCCGGGCCAGCAGCCCGGGCGCCGGCGAGGCGGTCGAGTTCGACGCGGTCGTGCGCATCGACACCCCCGGTGAGGCGGGCTACTACCGCAACGGCGGCATCATGCAGTACGTGCTGCGGGGCCTGCTCGGGAGTTGATCGACCTCGACGTGGTGATGCTCGCGGGCATCGCCGTACTGGTGGGTGCCGTCATCCAGGGTGCCCTCGGCATGGGCGTCGGACTGGTGGCGGCACCCATCGTCACGTTGCTGGACCCCTCGTTGATGCCCGGTAGCCTGCTCGTCGCGGGCTTCGGGCTGCCCGCCATGTCGCTGGCCACCGAGCACCGCCACGTCGACCCACGGGTCGGCTGGGTCTTCCTCGGCAGGGTGGCCGGAACGCTGCCCGGGGTGCTCATCGTGGCCGCGCTGCCGCCGGAGCGGCTCGCGCTGGCGGTCGGGGTGATGACGCTGCTCGCGGTCGTGTTGACCCTGCACACGTTCGTGCTGCCCAGGACCCGCTCCACGCTGGTGGGCGCGGGCTTCTTCTCCGCCGTCGGCGCGACCACCGCCTCCATCGGCGGTCCGCCGCTCGGCCTGGTCTACCAGCGCGCCGACCCCAAGACGCTGCGCGCGACCATCGCGCTCGTGTTCGTGACCGGGTCGCTGCTGTCGATGTCGGCGCTGGCGGTGGCGGGAGAGATGTCGCTGCGCGAGCTGCTCACCGGACTGGCGTTCTTCCCGTTCTTCGGTGTGGGCTTCCTGCTGTCGCTTCCGCTGCGCCGCCACCTGCGGGGCGCGGTGTTCCGCTACGCCGTGCTCGCGGTGGTCACCGCGTCGGCGCTCGCCGTGCTGGTGCGCTCCGCGGTCGCTTAGGGCCTCGTCCGCCGCTGTGTTCGGCAACTGACCGTCTTCGGGGCTGGAGCACCGAAAACCGCCATTCGTCGTCTTCTGACACGGGGCCGTTGGCTACCGGTCCGTGCTGCAACCGAAGTGGGCAGTGAATTCGCCGCTACCCCGGACACCCTTTCGTCGGTTCCCAGCCGCGGCGGACACGAGACCAGACCGAGCGAGTGG
>DATABY010000040.1:0-23110 GCA_036259355.1 Nocardioidaceae bacterium | reverse complement strand
CACGCGGCGTGACGCGTTGCACAGGCGCGGTGTGGTCCATTCCATAGGGCCCGTGCACGGGAGCAGTCAGAATGGTGGTGGTAGCCAACTATTGAAAGGTCCACCATGTTGCTCCTCGACCCGCTCACCCACGAGTCCCCCCGCTCGGTCGGCGTCCCGGCGCCGACCAGCGTCCCGGCACCGACCAGCGTCCCGGCGCCGACCAGCGTCCCGGCACCGAGTGAGGCCGGGGACGGCCGGGGCAGCGTGCTCGACGGCCTGCTCACGGCCCTGACCTCCGCCCGTCCCGGCCGGGGGGACTGAGCACCCCACAGATCGACGACCGAGGCCTGATCGCGCGATGCGGTCAGGCCTTTTGCTTTTCGCCCCCGTTTCCCTCGCCGGAGTGCTTGACGCCCCGAAGACGGCTCGCCTAGTCTCGGTTGTGGCAGTCATTCCCACATAGTGAAAACCCGGTCAGGGAGGGCGCGTTGACCACCACCGCTGCGACCAGCGCCGAGACGGAGGCCCCCGAGGTCATCGGCGCGCTCGTCGATCGGGCACGCCGTGCGCAGGCCGTCGCCGAGACCTATACCCAGCGGCAGATCGACGACGTCGTCGACGCCGTGGCCTGGGCCATCGTCGAGCCGACGAGGGCCCGTGAGCTCGCCGACCTCGCCGTGCGCGACACGGGCCTGGGCAATGCCGACGACAAGTTCACCAAGAACCGACGCAAGACCATGGGGACCCTCCGTGACCTACAGGGCGCACCTTCGGTCGGCGAGATCGGACACGACCCCGCGCTCGGCATCACCGAGTACGCCAAGCCCATGGGCGTCATCGCGGCCGTGTGTCCCTCGACCAACCCCGCCGCCACGCCGGCCAACAAGACGCTGATGGCCCTCAAGGGCCGCAACGCGATCATCATCTCGCCGTCGCCGAAGGGCACCTCGACCTGCCGGCTGCTCGTGCAGTACATCCACGAGCAGCTCGACAAGGTCGGGGCGCCGCGCGACCTCGTGCAGTTCGTCGACAACCCCACCAAGCCGCTCACCTACGAGCTCATGCGCCGGGCCGACTTCGTCGTCGTGACCGGCTCGCAGAAGAACGTCAAGGCCGCCTACAGCTCCGGTACGCCCGCGATCGGCGTGGGTGTCGGTAACGCGCCGGTGATCATCGACGCGGACGCCGACCTCACCGACGCGGCGCGCAAGGTGGTCCAGAGCAAGACCTTCGACTACGCCACGAGCTGCTCGTCGGAGAACTCCCTGCACATCAGCGACGAGGTCTACGACGCGGCGATCCAGGCCCTGGTGGCCGAGGGTGGCTACCTCCTCGACGCGCAGGAGAAGGCACGGCTGCAGGCGGTCATGTGGCCGGACGGCAAGTTCAACGGCGCTGTCACCGCGCAGCCGCCGGAGAAGATCGCCGCCATGGCCGGGCTCGACTCCCCGCAGGCGCGCGGGGCCCGGTTCTTCATGGTCGAGGAGGACGGGTTCGGGCCGGAGCACCCGTTCAGCGGCGAGAAGCTCTCCCTCGTCGTCACCGTCTACCGCTGGTCGGACTTCGACCGGGCACTGGAGCGCATCCAGTCGATCCTGGACTTCCAGGGCGCCGGGCACTCCTGCGGCATCCACACCGCCGATGAGGAACGCGCCCGCAAGGTCGCAGAGCGGCTTCGAGTCGCCCGCGTGCTCGTCAACCAGGCGCACGCGATGGGCAACGGCGGCAGCTTCGACAACGGCCTCGGCTTCACCCTCACGATGGGCGCCGGGACCTGGGCCGGCAACAGCATCAGCGAGAACCTGTCGTACCGGCACTTCCTCAACACCACACGGCTTGCGCGGGTCATCCCCCCGCGCGAGCCGAGCGAGGACGAGCTGTTCGGCCACTACATCTCGACCTACGGGCGGTGACCGCGTGAACCTTCTGGAGCACCAGGGCAAGTTCTGGCTGAAGTCCGCCGGTCTCGCGGTTCCCCGCGGCGAGCTGGTGACGACCGCACAGGCGGCCGCCGACGCGGCCGGTGCGCTCGGCGGACGGGTGGTGTGCAAGGCCCAGGTGCCCGCCGGCAAGCGGGGGAAGGCCGGCGCGGTCCAGCTCGTCGACACCCCGGACCAGGCCCGCGAGGTGGCCGAGCGGCTGCTCGGCTCCGTGGTCGGCGGCTACCGCGTGGAGGCCCTTCTGGTGGAGGAGGCGGTCGACATCGCCCGCGAGCTGTACGCCGCGGTGCTGGACGACCCGGTCAGCAAGGGACCTCTGGTGCTGTTCTCGACCGAGGGCGGCATGGACATCGAGGAGGTCAACGCGACGACCCCCGAGCTCGTGCACCGGCTGCCGCTCGACGTACGGGACGGCATACCGCTCGACGGGCTCGAGCGGATGCTGTCCGCCACGGACCTCGACGCCCCCGCGGTCACCGAGGTCGCCACGGCGGTGCGGACGCTGTTCGGGCTGTACCGCGACGTCGACGCGAACCTCGTCGAGATCAACCCGCTGGTCCTCACCTCGGCCGGCGCGGTCGTCGCACTCGACGCGAAGGTCAGTGTGGACCCGGGCTCGGTGCCCCGGCAGGAGGAGCGGCTCGCTGCCCTGCCCGGCGGCCAGCCCGACGACCCGGTCACCGACCTGGAACGCCGCGGCCGCGAGCTCGGGCTGCAGTTCATCGAGCTGGACGGCGACGTGGGTGTGCTCGCGAACGGCGCTGGCCTGACCATGACCACGCTCGACGCGATCAACCACTTCGGCGGGCGGCCGGCGAACTTCCTCGAGATCGGCGGCGACGCCTACACCAAGGCCACCCCGGCGCTCGAGCTGGTCCTGTCGAACCCTCGGGTGAAGAGCCTGCTGGTCAACTTCTGCGGCGCCTTCGCCCGCACCGACGTGATGGCCGAGGGCGTCGTCAACGCCATCGAGGAGCTCCGCCCCGACCTGCCGATCGCGTTCACGATCCACGGCACGGGCGAGGAGGAGGCCATCGCACTGGTGCGGGACCGGCTCGGGACCGAGCCCTACGACCTGATGGACGACGCGGTGCAGGCGGCCGTGTCCGCCGCCCGTGGTGCCACCGAGGAGGCCGCGTCATGATCGTGACCGCAGAAGAGAACGTTCTCGTCCAGGGCATGACGGGTCGGCAGGGGCAGTACTGGACCGGCCGCATGCTCGAGTGCGGCACACGCATCGTGGCGGGTGCCAGCCCGCGTCGCGGCGGACAGGAGGTGCACGGACTGCCGGTGTACGACTCGGCGGTCGACGCGGCCGCGGAGCACCGTCTCGACGCGAGCGTGCTGTTCGTGCCGCCCGGCGGCGCTCGGACGGCCGTCGTCGACGCGGTCGAGGCCGGCATCGGCAAGATCGTGTGTCTCGCCGAGCACATCCCCTCCCACGACGTCATGGAGATGCTCGCGGTCGCGCGCGATCGCGGTGCCCGCGTGCTCGGCCCCAACACCGCCGGGCTGGTGGTGCCCGGGCAGACCAGTGTCGGCATCATGCCGGGCTTCGCGGCCAACATCTTCCAGCCGGGCAACGTCGGCGTGATCTCCCGCAGCGGCAGCCTCGGCACGCTCGTGGCCATGAACCTGGTCAACGACGGCTTCGGTCAGTCCGCGTTCATCGGCATCGGCGGCGACCCCATCCTCGGCACGACGACCAGCGACGCGCTGCAGTCGGTGCGCCGGCACCCGGGCACCGACGCCGTGGTGATCGTCGGCGAGATCGGCGGCGCCATGGAGGAGGAGGCCGCCGAGCTGATCGCCGACCTCGGCATCCCGGTGGTCGCGTTCATCGCCGGCCGCAGCGCGCCCCCCGGGCGCCGGATGGGGCATGCCGGCGCCATCGTCACCGGCAACCGCGGGAGCGGCGAGTCGAAGGTGGAGGCGCTCACCGCGGCCGGTGCAACCGTCGTCGAGATCCCGAGTCAGGTGGGTCCGGCGCTGCGGGCCCTCGGTGTCGAGCCGCGCGTCCCCGAAGCCGCGTCAGCGCTGACATGACCGCTCGAGGGCGTTTTTCGATGGGAGTCGGATGAAGTACGGGTTCGCCATCGACCAGCGCACCTGCATCGGGTGTCATGCCTGCACGGTGGCGTGCAAGACAGAGCACGAGATACCGGTCGGGCAGTTCCGTACCTGGGTGAAGTACGTCGACTCCGGCACCTTCCCGGACTCCACGCGCGACTTCGCCGTCATGCGCTGCAACCACTGCACCGACGCGCCCTGCATCAAGGTCTGCCCCACCAACGCGTTGTTCAAGCGCGACGACGGCATCGTCGACTTCGACGGCGAGTCCTGCATCGGGTGCAAGTCGTGCATGCAGGGCTGCCCGTACGACGCCATCTACATCGACGCGGAGTCGAACACCGCGGCAAAGTGCAACTTCTGCGCGCACCGGGTCGACGAAGGCCTGGAACCGGCCTGCGTGACCGTGTGTCCCACGCACTCGATCTGGGTCGGCGACCTCGAGGACGAGGACTCCGGGATCTCCCGACTGATCGCCGCCAACGAGACCATGGTGCGGGCACCCGACCAGAACACCGGCCCCAACGTCTTCTACCTCGGCGCGGAACGGGCCACGCTGGACCCGCTGGAGGCGCCCGTCCGCGACACCTACCTGTGGGCCAACCCGGACGAGCACCGGTTGGCCGCGTCGCAGGACTTCATCGGCGAGGACCCGACCGCCGCGACCACGCTCAACACCGCCCACCCCCGGCCCTGGGGGTGGCGGGTCGCGACATACCTGTGGGCGAAGGGGATGGCCGGCGGTGCGCTGTTCGTGGCCGCGCTCGCTGCCATCGTCGGCGTACCGCTCGGAGCGCTCGGCGACGTGGTGGCGCCGGTGCTCGCCGCGGCCGGCGCGGCGGCCACCGGTTTGCTGCTGGTGTGGGACCTCAAGCGACCGGAGCGTTTCTACTACCTGTTCACCCAGCCCAACTGGGGGTCGTGGCTGGTACTCGGCGGCTACGTGCTGCTGGTGTTCGGGCTCGCGGCGACGGCCTGGCTCGCGGGCGCGCTGCTGGGGCCGGACTCGTTGCTGGTCTGGCTGGCCTGGCTGGTGCTCCTGCCGTGCGCCCTCGTCGCCGGCTACACCGCGTTTCTGTTCGGCCAGGCCGAGGGTCGTGACCTGTGGCAGTCGCGCTGGCTGTTCCCGCACCTGCTCGCGCAGGCCCTGATGGCAGGAGCCGGAGCGATGGGCATCTTCGCCTGGCTGCTCGGCGTGGGACCCGACGGAGTCGCGCTGGTGACGCGGGCGTTCGTGGTCGGTGGTGTCCTTCACCTGGCGATCACGGTCGTGGACCTGTTCGGGGGGCACTCCACCCGCGGTGCCGCGGTCGCGGCGCACATGATCGTCGGGGGTCGCTACGCGCGGCTGTTCTGGGCCGGTGCGGTGGCACCCGTGGTCGTGGCCGTGTTGGTGGCGCTGACGTCGTGGAACGGTGGCGCGGCCGCTGCGGTGGCGGTCGCCGGGATGCTCAGCCAGGTGGCTCTGGTCATCTACGAGACCGTCTACGTCCGAGCCGGACAGGACGTCCCCCTCTCCTGACGTCGCTTCGCTGCCGGAAAGGAACCTGGCCATGACGACCACCGAACCTTCGCACGGGACACAAGCCCGCGGACCGGTGCCTGACCTTCCGGGCGCCCGGTCGCACGAGCACCTCGCGAACTTCCCGCCCCCCGAGACCTGGGACCACCATGTCGCCTACGACGCCAAGGCGCACCCGCGCAAGGTGGCACGCGAGTTCATGCTCATCCCGACCACGTGCTTCAACTGCGAGTCGGCGTGCGGGCTGCTGGCCCATGTCGCCAAGGACGACCTGACCATCACCAAGCTGGAGGGCAACCCTGCCCACCCCGGGTCACGGGGCCGCAACTGCGCGAAGGGCCCGGCTACGGTCAACCAGCTCACTGACCCCGAACGCATCCTGTACCCCCTGCGCCGAGCCGGCGAACGCGGCGGCGGCCAGTGGGAGCGGTGCAGCTGGGACGACGCGCTCGACGACATCGCCGCCCGTATCCGCAGCGCGATCCTCGAGGACCGACGCAACGAGGTGCTGTACCACGTCGGACGGCCGGGCGAGGACGGCTTCGCCGAGCGGTTCCTGCAGGCCTGGGGCATCGACGGGCACAACAGCCACACCAACATCTGCTCCGCCGGTGCGCGCCTCGGGTACACGCTGTGGGGCGGTTACGACCGTCCCTCGCCCGACTACGCCAATGCCAAGGTCATCCTGCTGCTGTCCTCGCACCTGGAGACCGGCCACTACTTCAACCCGCACGCCCAGCGCATCATGGAGGCGAAGAACGACGGGTCGGCCAAGCTGGTGGTCATCGACCCGCGCATGTCGAACACCGCCGCCCACGCGGATCTGTGGCTGGCGCCGTGGCCGGGGAGTGAGGCCGCGATCCTGCTGGCCGTCGCCGGCCACCTGCTGCGCACCGGACAGGTCGACCGCGCCTACCTGCGGCGCTGGGTGAACTGGGAGACGTATCTCGAGCGACTGCACCCCGACGCCGACCGGGACTTCGACACGTTCATGGAGCGGCTGACCGACGACTACGCCGACTTCAGCTTCGAGTTCGCGGCCGCCGAGGCACGTGTCCCCGCGGAGAAGATCGCGGAGCTCGCCGACATCGTCGCCGGTTCGGGAGACGCCCTGTCAGCGCACATCTGGCGCTCGGCGGCGGCCGGCAACCTCGGCGGCTGGCAGGTCGCGCGCAGCCTGTTCTTCCTCAACGTGCTCACCGGCAGCGTGGGGACTCCCGGCGGGACGAGCCCGAACGGCTGGGACAAGTTCATCCCGCACGCGTTCGACCCGCCGGAGGCCCACGAGGGCTGGAACGAGCTGCTGTGGCCGCGGGAGTACCCACTGTCCACCAACGAGTTGTCCATGCTGTTGCCGCATTTCCTGAACGAGGGCCGCGGCAAGCTCGAGGTCTACTTCTCCCGGGTCTACAACCCGATCTGGACCAACCCCGACGGGTTCACCTGGATCGAGGCACTGACCGACCCAGGCCGCGTCGGCCTACACGTCGCGCTGACCCCCACGTGGTCGGAGACCGCCGCGTTCGCCGACTACGTCCTTCCCATGGGCCACTCGGCGGAGCGCCACGACACCCATTCCTACGAGACCCACGCCGGCCGGTGGCTGGGTTTCCGGCAGCCGGTACGGCGTGTCGCCATGGACAAGCTCGGGAGGTCCTACGACGACACCCGCGACTCCAATCCGGGCGAGGTCTGGGAGGAGAACGAGTTCTGGTTCGAGCTGTCCTGGCGAATCGACCCCGACGGCAGCCTCGGCATCCGACGCCACTTCGAGTCGCCGTACCGCCCCGGTGAGAAGGTCACCGTCGACGAGTACTACCGCTGGATGTTCGAGAACCGCGTGCCCGGGCTGCCGGAGAAGGCGGCCGAGCAGGACATGACCCCGATGGAGTACATGCGCAAGTACGGCGTGGTGGAGGTCGCACGCGACCTGTACCGCCAGGACGAGCGCCCTCTCACCGAGGCCGAGGTCGAGGGTGCGGAGCCGGACGAGAAGGGCGTGCTGCGACGGCCGACCACCGATGAGTCCACACCTCCGTTGGTGGGCGAGGCCGGCTCGGTCGGCGTCCGCCTGGAGGACGGCTCCACGGTGGCGGGGTGGCTCACCCCGAGCAGGAAGCTGGAGCTGTACTCGCAGTCGATGGCCGACTTCGGGTGGCCGGAGCACGCGACACCGGGTTACATCCGGTCCCACGTCGCGCACTCGCGGATCGACGCCGAGAAGGGCGAGATGGTGCTGGTGCCGACCTTCCGCCTGCCTACGCTGATCCACACCCGCTCCGGCAACGCCAAGTACCTCAACGAGATCAGCAACACCCACCCGGTGTGGGTCAACGCCGACGACGCCTCACAGCGGGGTCTGCGAACCGGGGACCTCGTCCGGGTCACCACCCGGATCGGCTACTACGTCGCACGCATCTGGGCGACCCAGGGCATCCGGCCGGGGGTGATCGCGATGAGCCACCACATGGGACGCTGGCGGCTGCACGAGTCCGACGGAAGCCACTGGGTGAGCGGCAGCGTCGACCTGGACCGGTCCGACGACGGCGTGTGGCGGATGCGCTACACATCCGGAGTGCAGGCGTTCGACAGCGACGACCCGGACAGCGCCCGGATCGACTGGGACGACCCTGGTGTGCATCAGAACCTCACCTTCCCCGTGCAGCCGGACCCGTGGTCGGGCATGCACTGCTGGCTGCAGCAGGTACGCCTGACCAAGGCAGAGGACGGTGACCGGTACGGCGACATCGAGGTCGACGTGGGCAAGTCCCGCGAGGTCTACCAGGAGTGGCTGGCAAAGACGCGGCCCGGCCCGAACGCCGAAGGATGGCGGCGACCGGAGTTCCTCATGCGGCCCGTGAAGCCCAAGCGCAAGGCGTTCAAGGTAGGGAGCTGACCGTGGCCTCACTGCGCGGCATCATGCCCGTCCCCCCGCGGACCCGCGCCCGGGCCGACCTGTCGGCGCTGCGCGAGCAGGTCAGTGAGGCCGTCGGGGTAGTGCCTGACCCGCTGACCGGCCGATCCCTCGCCGACATCGGGATGGTGGGCGACGTGGAGTGCGAGGGTGACATGCTGCGCGTGTCGGTCTGGCGTCCGGCCGTGGACTCACCCGGCGACGTCGGCCTGAAGCAGCGGGTCGAGACCGCTGTTCGCTCGGTCGAAGGTGTGCGCGAGGTCGGCGTCCGGCTGAAGCCGATGGACGACGCCCGCCGTACCGACCTCGCGCTTCGGCTTCGGCAGAGCCGCCACCGGCCGGGCGGCCTGGGCGACCGGACCGCGATCTACGCGGTCGGCAGCGGCAAGGGCGGAGTCGGCAAGTCCACGCTGACGGCCAACCTGGCTGTCTCCCTCGCGCGGACCGGACGCCGCGTCGGGGTGCTCGACGCCGACGTGTGGGGGTACTCGATGCCGCAGCTGCTCGGCGTGCGTGAGCCTCCGGTCGCGGTGAAGGGCATCATGCTGCCCGTCCCCGCGCACGGTATCGCGCTGATGTCGGTCGGGTTCTTCGTCGGCGACGACGAGCCGGTCGTGTGGCGCGGGCCCATGCTGCACAAGGCGATCGAGCAGTTCCTCGACGACGTCTACTGGGGCGACCTGGACGTACTGCTGGTCGACCTTCCACCGGGAACCGGTGACGTGACGCTGTCGATCGCCGAGCTGTTGCCCGATGCCGCCATGCTCGTCGCCACCACCCCCCAGGCTGCCGCCGAGCAGGTGGCGGCCCGAGTGGGTCGCATGGCGCGCGACGCGCGGATGCCCGTCGCCGGGGTCGTGGAGAACATGTCGGGCACGGTGTGCGCCCACTGCGGCGAGACGACGGCCGCGTTCGGCTCCGGCGGTGGCCGGCGTCTGGCGGCCACCCTGGACACCGAGCTCCTGGGTGAGGTGCCGCTCGACCCGGCGCTGTGCGAGGCCGGCGACGCGGGAACCCCGCTGGTGCTCGCGCACCCCGCGTCGGCCTCGGCCCGTGCTCTGGCGCGTGTCGCCGAGGCGCTGCCGGTCGTACGGCGCAGCGTCGTGGGCAGGTCCCTGCCGCTGTTCGTGAGCTGAGGGCCCTGCCCGGCCCCTCACACCAGCCAGAGCACGAGCGGCAGCGACAGGCCGGCCACCGTCACCGTGGAGAGCCCGCCCAGCAGCATCGCGGTCCCGCCGCTGCGGCGCAGCGCGCTCATCCGTACACCGGTGCCCAGGGCGAACAGCGCCGCGGCCAGTGCCACCGTCTGCAGGTGCTCGATCAGCCACAGCGCCGTCGGCGGCACGACCCCGAGGCTGCGCAGGGCCACGCAGGCCAGGAAGCCGAGCACGAAGACCGGCACGAGGGGAGGACGGCGGGCCGATCCGGCCGACTCCCCGCTTCCGGCCGAGTCCTCGACCCGCCCGGCCGCGCGCCGTTGCACGACGCTCACCGTCGCCACGACCGGCGCCAGCAGCAGCACGCGGGTCAGCTTCACGGCCACGGCGAGGGAGACGGCCGCCGCTCCGGCCGGTCCGGCGGCGGCCACCACCTGACCCACCTCGTGCACGCTGGCGCCCGCCCACACACCGAGCTCCTGGGTCGACAACCCCAGCGGTCCCTGCAGCAGTGGCACCGCGACCATCGCGAGCGAGCCCCACACGGTGACCATGGCCACCGCCGTGGCGACGTCGTCCTCGTCCGCCTCCGCGGTCCGCTGCATCGCCGCCACGGCCGAGGCGCCGCAGATCGCGAAACCCGTCCCGATGAGCAGGCTGCGGGCGCGGCCGAGCCGAAGCCGCAGGCCCAGCCAGGTGGTGAGCACCAGCGTGGTGGTCAGCGTCACCGCGACGAGCGTGAGCACGGGCGCGCCGAGCGCCAGCACCACGCTGATCGGCAGGGAGAAGCCGAGCAGCACCACACCGATCCGCAGCAGCCGCTTGACGGCCATGCGCACACCCGGCTGCGTGGTGTCGTGCACCAGGCCGAGGTTGGCGGCGAGCACGCCGAGCAGCACCGCCCAGGTGAGCACGCCCACGGCGTCCACCAACCGGTGCAGCGACAACGCCGCGACCACGCCGGCGCCCACCAGGAGCAGACCGGGCAGCAGGCGGGCCAGCAGGCCGGCTTCGCGTGTGCTCGCCGGCGGCGCGCTGCCCTCGGTCCGGGCCGGCGTACGAGTCAGAACCTGCGTCATGCAACCAGGGTCGCCCGATACCAGGACGACCGGTAGGGAGCAAGTCTGCATCAGGTCATACGCTGAATGCATGACCGCCACCTGGCCCGACCTGGACGACCTCGCGCTGCTCGTCCTCGTCGGGGAGACCGGCAGCTTCGGCCGGGCCGCAGCGGCCACCGGGCAGAGCCAGCCGAGCGTCAGCCGGCGCATCGCGGCACTGGAGCGGTCGCTGAAGGTGCCGTTGCTGCATCGCCGCCCCACGGGCAGCACGCTGACGCCCGCCGGGCGGGTCGTCCTGGACTGGGCCGCCTCGCTGCTGGAGGCCGCACAGGACTTCAACCGCTCGGTCGAGGTGCTGCGCTCACGCCGTCGCGTCGCCGTACGCGCTGCCGTCAGTATGACGATTGCCGAGTACCTCGCCCCGCGGTGGCTGCAGGAGATGCGGAAGAGGCAACCGGACACGACTGTCGCCCTGCAGGTGGCGAACTCGACGGAGGTCGGCGGGCTTGTCGAGGCGGGCCGGGTCGACATCGGGTTCCTCGAGTCGCCCACGGTCGAGCGCAGGCTGCGCACACGCCGGGTCGGCTACGACAGCCTGACCGTCGTCGTGGCACCCGAGCACGCCTGGGCGACGCAGCGACACTCGGTTGCGGCCGAGCAGCTCGCCGACACCCCGCTGCTGGTGCGCGAGCCGGGATCGGGAACACGCGAGACGATCGACCACGCGCTCGGCCGGGCCGGGCTCGAGTACGTCCCGGCCATGGAGCTCGCCTCGAACACCGCTCTGAAGACGGCGGCGGTCACCGGTATGGGGCCGGCGGTCATCTCCGGTCTTGCCGTCGGCCACGAGCTTGCCAGCGGCACCCTGGTCGAGGTCCACGTGCAGGGGGTCGACCTGCGCCGTCCGCTCACCGCGGTGTGGCGACGCGACCAGGACCTCTCGCCGGAGGCGGTCGAGCTCTACGGCGTGGCGCGAGGACGCTGATGATCCCGCAGCCGTCGCTACAGTGACGAGCATGTGCGCAGCGCCGACCACCCGGGCCGCCTGATGGCGCGGACACTGGTCTCGATCGAGCGCGGCAGCGGTGAGCCGGTCTACCAACAGCTGCGCAAGGCGCTCGAGCACGAGATCGCCTCCGGTGCACTGGACCCGCGACACCGGCTGCCGTCGTCGCGCGAGCTGGCCCGCGAGCTCGGCATCTCCCGCAACACCGTCAACACCGCCTACCAGGAGCTGCTCGCGCAGGGCTTCGTCGAGTCCCGGCCGCGCCGCGGCCTGTTCGTCAACCCGGAGATGCTGCGCTACCTCGACCGGGGCGATCACGCAGAGCACCGGGATGCACCGGTGGACTGGGGCAGGCACGTGCGCGTGCGGCCTGACGCAGCGCTGCCCGAGATCGCCAAGGTGCGCGACTGGCACCGCTACCCCTACCCGTTCATCGCCGGACAGGTGGAGACCAGCTCGTTCCCGCGGCTGGCGTGGGCGCGGGCGCTGCGGGACGCACTGGAACCTCCGCACCTGCACTTCAGCCTGCGCGACGGCGTCGACGAGGACGACCCGATGCTGGTGGAGCAGCTGTGCCAGCGGGTGCTGCCCACCCGCGGCATCGAGGTCGGCGAGGACCAGGTGCTGGTGACGCTCGGGTCGCAGCAGGGTCTCGACCTGCTCTCGGACACCCTGCTGAGCGCCGGCCTGGTGGTCGGCGTCGAGGACCCCGGCTACCTCGACGCCCGGCACATCTTCGCCCGCGCCGGAGCGCGGCTGCTGCCGCTCACGGTGGACCAGTCCGGCGTGATCCCCCCGGCCGACCTCAGCGGTGTCGACCTGCTCTACCTGACCCCCAGCCACCACAACCCCACCAACGCCACCCTGTCCATCGCGCGGCGCAAGGAGCTGCTGGCGATGGCGCAGGAGTCCGACACGCTGGTGATCGAGGACGACTACGACAGCGAGTTCCGGTACCAGGGAAGCCCCACCCCGGCGCTCAAGGCGCTGCCGGGCAGCGAGCGGGTGATCTACCTGGGCACGTTCTCGAAGTTCCTGGCGCCCGGCCTGCGACTGGGCTACCTGGTGGCGGCGCCGGAGCTGGTCGCAGAGCTGCGCAGCCAGCGGCGGTACCGCGTCCGACACGCGTCCGGCCACACCCAGCGAGCGATGGCGCTGCTGATCGAGAGCGACCAGTACCGACGCACCGTGCGTCGCCGCCGGACCGAGCTGCAGCGCAAGTGGCACACCCTGAGGGACGCCCTCGACGAGGCGTTGCCGTGGAGGACAGACCCACCGCCCGGCGGGGTGAGCATCTGGCTGACCGGCCCGCAGGACCTCGACTGCGTCGACCTGGCGCGCGTGGCGCTGGAGCGCGGCGTCGTGATCGAACGCGGCGACGTCTACTTCGCCGACAGCGCGGCCAACCGCAACCACCTGCGTCTCGGGTTCGCCGCCATCCCCCTGGAGGCCATCCGGCCCGGGGTGCGAGAGCTGGCGCAGGCGCTGGCGAGCCTCGACGGCTGAAGTCACGCCAACTGGTACCCAAAGACTGACGCCGAGCTGGATCTTCAAGGGGTCCTGCAGGAGGCGCCACAGTGGTGTGCAACACACCGCAACCACTGGAGGTCCCTGCCGTGACTTCGTCAGACGTCAGGACACTGGCCCAGCGCCACCTGCTGCCCCACTTCACGCGCAGCCACGTCTGGCGCGACACCGAGCTGCCGGTGATCGTGCGCGGGGAGGGCTGCTACATCTTCGACGACCGCGGCCGGCGGTTCCTCGACGGCCTGGCCGGCCTGTTCTGCGTCAACATCGGCCACGGCCGCACCGACATCCCGGCCGCCGCGGCCAAGCAGATGGAGTCCCTGGCCTACTGGACGAACTGGTCGGCCACCCACCCGGCCTCGGTGGAGGCCGCCACGACGGTCGCCGACCTGGCACCCGGCGATCTCGACGTGGTCTTCTTCGTCAACTCCGGCTCCGAGGCGGTGGAGTCGGCGGTCAAGTTCGTGCGCCAGTACCACCGCAGCCAGGGAGAGCCCGAGCGCACCAAGATCATCGCGCGCGACATGGCCTACCACGGCACGACCCTCGGGGCCCTCGCTGTCACCGGCATCCCGGCGTACAAGGAGCCGTTCGGGCCGCTCATGCCCGGCGTCCGCCACGTGCCGCACACGCTCGGCGAGACGGTGCCCGAGGGCGGGACCGCGGCCGACCTGCCCAGCCTGCGCGCTCTGGTCGCGGCGATCGAGGAGGAGGGTCCGGAGACCGTGGCCGCGATCTTCGCCGAGCCGGTGCAGAACTCCCGGGGCGCGCTGGTGCCGCCGGAGGGGTACTGGCAGGAGCTGCGCTCGATCTGCGACCGGTACGGGATCCTGCTCGTCGCCGACGAGGTGATCTGCGCCTACGGGCGCCTGGGCGAGTGGTTCGGCAGCGCCAAGTACGGCGCCACCCCGGACCTCATCACGTTCGCCAAGGGCTCCACCTCCGGCTACGCCCCGCTCGGCGGCGTCGTGCTCCGGACCGACCTCGTCACCTCGATGATGGAGTCGCCGTTGGCCGGCGCGTTCACGCACGGCGCGACCTGGGGCGGCCACCCGGTCTCCACCGCCGTCGCCGCGGCGAACCTTGCCGCGCTGCGCGACGAGGACGTGCTCGGCAACGTGCGCAGGCTCGAGCCCCACTTCCAGCAGGGTCTCGACCGGCTCCGCGATGCCCACCACAGCATCGCCGAGTGGCGCGGCACCGGCTTCTTCTACGCCCTCGAGTTCACGGCCGACCGGTCCACCGGCCGGGAGCTCACCGCGCAGCAGTCGCAGGAGGTCGTGCGTGAGGTGATGCCGAAGGCCATGCGCGACGTCGGCCTGATCACCCGGCCCGACGACCGCGGCGCCACGATGCTGATGCTCTCACCGCCGCTGGTCGCCGACGAGTCGGTGCTGGACGAGCTGCTCTCACACGTCGACGCCGTGGTCGACGCCGTCGACCGGCACGTGGGCGCCTGAGGCGCACCACGTCCACGACCTACCCAGCACAGAGAAAGGCAGATCCCGCCATGCGCATCGGTGTTCCCCGCGAGGTCAAGGTCCACGAGTACCGCGTGGCCATCACGCCCGCCGGCGTCCACGAGCTCACCAGCCGCGGCCACGACGTCTTCGTTGAGCGTGGCGCCGGCGACGGATCCTCCATCAGCGACGAGGACTTCCTCACCGCGGGTGCGAAGGTGCTCGACACGGCCGACGACGTGTGGGGCTCGGCCGAGCTCGTGCTCAAGGTCAAGGAGCCGGTGCCGGAGGAGTACCACCGCCTGCGCAGCGACCTGACGCTGTTCACCTACCTGCACCTTGCGGCGTCCCGCGAGTGCACCGACGCGCTGCTGTCCGCGGGCACCACCGCGATCGCCTACGAGACGGTGCAGCTGCCGAACGGCGCGCTGCCGCTGCTGTACCCCATGAGCGAGGTCGCGGGCTGCCTGGCCCCGCAGGTCGGCGCGCACGCGCTGCTTCGGGCGCAGGGCGGCCGGGGACTCCTCCTCGGCGGCGTCAGCGGCGTCAGCCCGGCCAAGGTCGTGGTGCTCGGCGCCGGCGTCGCCGGCATGAACGCGATCGCCATGGCCACGGGCTTGTGGGCCGACGTCACCGCGCTGGACACCAACGTCGACAAGCTGCGTGCCCTGGACCGGCACTACCAGGGTCGCGTCCGCACCGTGACCGCCAACTCGTTCGAGATCGAGCGCGCGGTGCTCGCCGCAGACCTGGTGATCGGCGCGGTGCTCCTGCCGGGGGCGCGCGCCCCGCGTCTGGTCACCAACGACCAGGTACGCCGGATGCAGCCGGGCAGCGTGCTCGTCGACATCTCGGTGGACCAGGGCGGCTGCTTCGAGGACACCCGGGCCACCACGCACGCCGATCCGACGTACCAGGTGCACAACAGCACCTTCTACTGCGTGGCCAACATGCCCGGGGCCGTCCCCAACACCTCCACCTACGCGCTCACGAACGTGACGCTCCCGTACGCGGTCGCGATCGCCGACAAGGGATGGCCCACGGCACTGCGTACGGACCCGGTGCTCGCACCGGGGCTGAACTGCGTCGGCGGTGAGCTGACCAACGCCCCGGTCGCCGCCGCCCACGGCATGGAGGCCCGAGACCTCGCAGAGGTGCTCGGCTGAGCAAGGTCTCGACAAACCGGTAACGACCTACAACTCTTACACGCATCGGTGCTGCAGGCACCCGGAGCAGAGGACCGTCATGGAACCGAAGACGACAAGAGGTTCACAAGGCCCCGCACCGCGCCTCGAGGAGCGTGCGCGGCTGGACAGGACACTCAAGCCGAGCTGGGTCTGGGCGATCGCCCTCGGCTCGGCGGTGGGCTGGGGTGCGTTCATCCTGCCCACCGACTGGATGGCCACGGCCGGTCCGCTCGGGGCCGTCATCGGCTTCCTCATCGGCGGGGCGCTGATGATCGTCATCGCGGTCAGCTACGGCCTCCTCATCCGCAGCTTCCCCGTCTCGGGCGGTGAGTTCGCCTACACGCTGGCCGGGTTCGGGCGACGGCACGCGTTCCTGTGCAGCTGGTTCCTGACCCTCGGCTACATGTGCATCGTCGCACTGAACGCCTCGGCGCTGGCGCTGCTCAGCCGCTACGTCGTGCCCGGAGTCGCCGAGCAGGGCCTGCTCTACGAGGTCGCCGGCTGGGAGGTCTACCTCGGCGAGGTGCTTGTCGCCAGCGCCGCGCTGCTCGTGTTCGCCTGGCTCAACATCCGCGGGGCCACGGCCTCCGGACGCACGCAGTTCGCCTTCTGCATGGTCATGATCGCCGGGGTGGTCCTGATCCTCCTCGGCGTGGTGCTGCACCCGGAGACTCCGCTGAGCAACCTCAGCCCTGCGTTCCCGACCGACGTCTCTCCGGTGGCCGCCATCCTCGGGATCGTGGCGATCGCACCCTGGGCCTACGTCGGCTTCGACAACGTCCCGCAGGCCGCGGAGGAGTTCGACTTCAGTCCCGCCAAGGCGTTCCGTCTGATCGTGCTGGCGATCCTGGTGGCCGCGGTGCTGTACGCCGCGATGATCTTCGCGACCGCGGTGGCGACGCCGTGGACCGAGCTGGTCGCCTCCGGCCCGATCTGGGGCACCGGCGACGCGATCTCGGGGCTGTTCGGCCAGGTCGGGATCATGCTGCTCGCGCTGTCGGTGTCGATGGGCATCTTCACCGGGCTCAACGGCTTCTACGTCTCCGCCAGCCGGCTGCTGTTCGCGATGGGCCGGGCGCAGATGATCCCGGCGGTGTTCGCCAAGCTGCACCCACGGCACCACACCCCCAAGGTCAGCATCCTGTTCACGATGGGCATCTGCCTCGTGGCGCCGTGGTTCGGCCGCGAGGCGCTGCTGTGGGTCGTGGACATGTCCGCGATCGGCGTCACGATCGCCTACGGCTACACCTGCTTCGTCGCGTTCAAGCTGTTCCGGTGGAACGGCACGCCGGCGCGTGAGGGCGAGCCCGAGGGCGTCTGCTCGACGACCAAGAAGCTGCTCAGCCTGCTCGGCGGCATCACGTCGCTGGGGTTCCTGGCACTGCTGCTGGTCCCGGCGTCCCCGGCTGCGCTCGGACGCGAGTCGGCGATCGCGCTGCTGGTCTGGACCGCTCTGGGCGCGCTGTTCTTCCTGGCCCGGCGCGCGCACAACAACAAGCTGTCCGACGACGAGCTGGCCTACCTCGTGCTCGACGCCCCCGGACCGCAGCCGGCCGGCGACCCGCACGCCCCGGACACGAGCGGGCCGGTGGCCGCCGGGAACAAGCGGGACCCCGACCCGGACACTCCCGCTGCCGGGCGCTGAGGTGCGCTAGCACCCGAGCGGTCGACCCCTCACCGGCGGCCTCTCCCGGTGAGCGCGTCCACGACCTCCGCGAAGACGGTGTTGGGCGTGCCCCGGGAGAGGTCGAGCGCATGCGCCCGGCTGTAGTAGGGGCTCAGGTCCAGTCCCACGCCCAGACCGTGGACACGCACGAGCCCCTCGGACTCGTGGCGCGCAACCACCTCCTTGAGGTGGTTGTCGAGGTAGAACTCGTCGTTGGCCAGGTTCGTGGCGCTGTCCATCGGGCTGCCGTCGGACACCACCAGCAGATGGCGGCGCTGCTCCGGACGGCGCGCCATCCTCGCGGCCGCCCAGGAGACGGCCTCGCCGTCGACGCCCTCCCGGAACAGGTCGGGCTTCAGCAGGCCCGCGATGCCCGGACGGGCGCGCCGCCACGGCGTGTCGGCATCCTTGAAGACGATGTGGGTGACCTCGTTGAGCCGTCCTGGGTACGCCGGGCGCCCGACGCGCCGCCAGTCGCGCAGGGCACGGCCGCCGTTCCACGCGCCGGTGGTGAACCCGAGGACCTCGCTGCCGACCCCGGCCAGCTCCAGCGCCCGTCCCAGGACGTCGACCAGCATGGCCACGCTCTCGGCGTGCATCTTCATCGAGCCCGAGCAGTCGACGAGGAAGGTCACCAGGCAGTCCGGAAGCGGCTCGACGCGCTCCACCTGGAACAGCCGTCGCTCCGTCGGCGAGGTGACCAGCTGGCTCAGCCGGCGCCCGTCGACGTAGCCCTCCTCACGACCGGACTCCCAGCCGTCGGCCGCCGGCTCGGCCAGGAGCGCCCTCAGCTCGCGCGCGAGCCGGGGCACGTTGGCGCCCTGGGCGGCGACGCGCCGGTCGAGGCGCTCCCGCAGGGCACGGAGCCGGCCCGCCCGTACCAGGCTGGTGATCTCGCGCTCCTGGTCGTACGCCGTGGTGAACACGCGGTAACCGTGCTCGGCGCCGGCGAGCACCGTGCTGCGTCCGGAGGCCGGTGCCGGGAGCGTGTCGTCCTCGGCGTCGTCGAAGTCCACGAACAGCGGGAACCGCACCCGGTCCGGCGCCTGGTCCGTGTCGTCCTGCTCGTCCTCCGAGTCCTCCTCGGTGGTGGGCTCGGCCAGCATCCGCGCGACCGACCGGGCGATGGCCAGCGCGGGAACGGCGTACGCACCCTGGTCGTGCCGTCGGCGGCGTAGCCCGGCGACGTCGTGGCCGAGCAGCGGCGCGACCCCTGCCCGGGTCGCCTCGATGAGGTCCTCGGTCTGCTCCACCACCGGCTCGCCCGTGACGCGGGCGCGGCAGATCTGCACGACCGCGTACAGCAGCAGGCCGTGGGACGTCTCCGTGAGCCCGGAGTGGTGGAAGGCCAGCGACCAGCCGAGGTGCCGGTGCCTCAGGTTCGCGGCCACACCGGGCAGCTCCGCCGGTGCCAGCGACTCGACGCGGAACTGCTCGAGCATCTCGAAGAGGGTGCGTGCGACGCGGTCCTCGGGCGCGAGCCGGCGGTGCAGGTCGAGGTCGGAGTGGGCCAGCCGGAGCGCCATGCCGTCGGCGGCGCCGCGGAAGGAAGCGAAGTCGTCGTCGGTGTCCGGGTACAGCTGGGGCGCGTGCAGCGGAACGCGCCGGCGCCCGCGGTGCAGCAGGCGGCCCCGGAAGTGCAGGTCGGGCTCTCCGCTGAGGGCCCGGATCGCGGCCACGCACAGCTCCTCGACCCGCTGCTGGCGCCGGGCCTCCCGTTGCGCGCTGTCGTGGGCGCGGGCCACGGTCTCCGCCACTACGCCGTCGCAGGGGCGTCGAGCTGGTAGGACTCCTCGAGCTCGGAGGCGAAGCACCGCTGGTAGTACTCCGCCACCAGGGGACGTTCGGCCTCGTCGCACTTGTTGACGAAGGACAGCCGGAACGCCACCTCCGGGTCGTTGAACACCGCGACGTTCTCCGCCCAGGTGATCACGGTGCGCGGCGACATCAGCGTCGACAGGTCACCGGCGTGGAAGCCCTTGCGGGTCAGGTCGGCGACCGCGACCATCGAGGCGACGAGCCGTCGGCCCTCCTGGTCGTCGAGTTCGGGCACCCGCGCGAGCACGATCGCGATCTCCTCCGCCGCGGGCAGGAAGTTCAGCGACGCGACGATGTTCCAGCGGTCGATCTGGGCGTGGTTGAGGCGCTGCGCCCCGTGGTACAGCCCGTTGAGGTTCCCGAGGCCGACCGTGTTGGCCGTCGCGAACAGACGGAAGTACGGGTGCGGGTCCAGGACGCGGCTCTGGTCCATCAGCGTGAGCTTGCCCTGGCGCTCGAGGACACGCTGGATCACGAACATCACGTCTGGCCGTCCGGCGTCGTACTCGTCGAACACCAGCGCCACCGGACGCTGCAGCGCCCACGGGACGATGCCCTCCTGGAACTCCGTGACCTGGTGCCCGTCCCGGACCACGACCGCGTCACGTCCGATGAGGTCGAGCCGGCTCAGGTGCCCGTCGAGGTTGACCCGCACGCACGGCCAGTTGAGGCGGGCGGCAACCTGCTCGATGTGCGTGGACTTGCCGGTGCCGTGCAGACCCTGGACGAGCACGCGCCGGTCCCTGGCGAAGCCCGCCAGCAGGGCGAGGGTGACGTCACGGTTGAACCGGTAGGCGTCGTCGACCTCGGGCACGTGCGGGTCGGGCTCGCGGAACGCCGGCACGGTGAGGTCGGAGTCGATGCCGAAGACGTCGCGGACGGCGACGCGGTGGTCCGGTGCGAGTTCCATCAGTCATCCTTCGGTCAGGCGGAGGGGTGTGGGCGCCGGTCGAGCGGGGGCCCCGCTCAGGACGCCGGCGTGTCGGCGACCTGGCCCTGCGGCGCCCCTTCGGCCTCGATGTCGGCGACGGCGGCGGCGGCACGCTGCAGCGCCGGCAGGAACTGCAGGGCCTTGTCGGTGGTCACCCGCATCACCGGGGCCTGGACGGCCACGCACAGGTTGGACCGGCTGTTTCCCCCCGGCACGAGCACGGCCACGCAGATCAGGCCGGGGAGGAACTCCTCGTCGTCGACCGCGAAGCCGTCGCGGCGGGCACGCTTGAGCTCCTCCTCGAGGAGGTCGAGGTCGGTGATCGTCTTGGGGGTGTACTGCTTCAGCGGCGCGTGGGCGAGCAGCTTGCGCCGCTGGTGGGGGTTGAGCTGGGACAGGATGATCTTGCCGCTCGCTGAGCAGTGCACCGGGACCCGCGAGCCCGGACGCAGGTAGAAGCGGAGCGGCTCGGGCGTCTCCACCCGGTCGAGGTACACCACCTCGTTGCCCGACAGCGCGGTGACGTTGCAGCTCTCGCCGACCTCGTCGACCAGGTTGCGGAGCACGGCGTGGCGTGCGCCGTGCTGGGTGGAGTTGAGCAGCAGGTTCTCGGCCAGCCGGCGCAGCCGGGTGCCGGTGCCGTAGTGGCGCCCGTCGGCCTGCCGGAACAGCAGCCCGGCGCTCTCCAGCTGCTGCAGCATCCGGTGCAGCGTGGGCTTGGGCATCCCCGTCTCCTCGACGAGTCCCTGCAGCGAGACGAACTGGTCCTTGGCGGCGATCAGCTCCAGCAGCGCGAACAACCGCATCGTGGGGGTGTCGCCGTTCAGCTCGACGTCTCGAATGCGTTCCATCCCTGCCTTCCGACAATCCTTCTCGTCGCACCGGTCCCGAAGAGCCGTACGATCCATCTCGAATCCTCGAACCATGCGTTGACCTAGCCTAGCTACCTGCATATAGTCGCACCAGATCCTGATTTCAGGAACTCCCGGTACCGGATTTTGTAATTCCGCGGCGAACCTGGCGGCGGGGAAGGACGCACGTATGACTGAGCAGACCCAGGGCGCGAGCCGTACGGTGGTCAGCGGCAAGCAGCAGATGACGCCTTCGGAGGCCTTCGTCGAGACGTTGGTCGCCAACGACGTCACCGACATCTTCGGCATCATGGGCTCGGCCTTCATGGATGCCATGGACATCTTCGCGCCGGCGGGCATCCGGCTCGTGCCGGTGGTGCACGAGCAGGGCGCCGGGCACATGGCCGACGGCTACTCGCGCGTCAGCGGCCGGCACGGCGTGGTGATCGGGCAGAACGGTCCGGGCGTGAGCAACTGTGTGACGGCCATCGCCGCGGCGTACTGGGCGCACAGTCCCGTGGTCATCGTGACCCCGGAGTCGGGCACGATGGGCATGGGCCTCGGCGGCTTCCAGGAGGCCAACCAGCTGCCGATGTTCCAGGAGTTCACCAAGTACCAGGCGCATGTGAACAACCCCAAGCGCATGGCCGAGCTGACCGGGCGGGCGTTCGACCGGGCGATGTCGGACATCGGCCCCACCCAGCTCAACATCCCGCGGGACTACTTCTACGGCGAGATCGAGGCCGAGATCCCGCAGCCGAGCCGGCTCGACCGCGGCGCAGGTGGTGAGAGGAGCCTGGACGAGGCCGCGGAGCTGCTCGCGACCGCGAAGTTCCCGGTCGTCATCTCCGGCGGCGGCGTCGTGATGGCCGACGGCGTGGAGGAGTGCAAGGCCCTGGCCGAGCGCCTGGGCGCTCCGGTGGTCAACAGCTACCTGCACAACGACTCGTTCCCGGCCAGCCACCCACAGTGGTGCGGGCCGCTGGGCTACCAGGGCTCGAAGGCCGCGATGAAGCTGATCTCCCAGGCCGACGTCGTCGTGGCGCTGGGCTCGCGCCTCGGCCCCTTCGGCACGCTGCCGCAGCACGGCCTGGACTACTGGCCCAAGGACGCCAAGATCATCCAGATCGACGCCGACCACAGGATGCTGGGTCTGGTGAAGAAGATCAGCGTCGGCATCTGCGGTGACGCCAGCGCCGCCGCGGCGGCGCTGACGCAGCGTCTCACCGGACGGACGCTGGAGTGCGACGCGACCCGGGAGCAGCGCGCGGACACCATCCAGCGTGAGAAGGACGCCTGGGAGCGGGAGCTCGACGAGTGGACCCACGAGCGTGACGACTACAGCCTGGACGTGATCTCGGAGGCAGACCAGGAGGAGGGCAACTGGCTGCACCCACGCCAGGTCCTGCGTGAGCTGGAGAAGGCGATGCCGGACGACGTGATGGTGTCCACCGACATCGGCAACATCAACTCGGTCGCGAACAGCTACCTGCGGTTCGAGCGGCCGCGCAGCTTCCTCGCCCCCATGAGCTTCGGCAACTGCGGCTACGCGCTCCCGACGGTCATCGGAGCCAAGGCGGCCGCGCCCGAGCGTCCGGCGATCGCGTACGCCGGTGACGGCGCGTGGGCGATGAGCATGGGCGAGATCCTCACCGCGGTCCGCCACGACATCCCGGTGACCGCGGTCGTGTTCCACAACCGGCAGTGGGGTGCGGAGAAGAAGAACCAGGTCGACTTCTACGACCGGCGCTTCGTCGCCGCGGAGCTCACTCACCAGGACTTCGCCGGCATCGCGCAGGCCATGGGTGCCGAGAGCATCGTGGTGGAGAAGCTCGAGGAGGTCGGCCCGGCGCTGAAGCGGGCGGTCGACATGCAGATGACCGAGGGCAAGACGACGGTCGTCGAGATCATGTGCACCCGAGAGCTCGGAGACCCGTTCCGGCGTGACGCGCTCAGCAAGCCGGTCCGGCTCCTGGAGAAGTACAAGGACTACGTCTAGCCATTCCGCCGACGGGGGG
>DATABY010000039.1:0-25330 GCA_036259355.1 Nocardioidaceae bacterium | reverse complement strand
CGCCGACACCGAGACCGAGGTCATCCTGGGCCGCGGCTACCCCGGCTACTTCCTCGTGGTCGCCGACTTCATCAACTGGGCCAAGCGGCAGGGCATCCGGGTCGGCCCGGGGCGTGGCTCGGCCACCGGTGCGATCGTCGCCTACGCCCTGGGCATCACCGACCTCGACCCGCTCGAGCACGGCCTGCTGTTCGAGCGCTTCCTCAACCCCGAGCGCGAGTCGATGCCCGACATCGACATCGACTTCGACGAGCGCCGGCGCGGTGAGGTGATCCGCTACTGCACCGAGAAGTACGGCGACGAGCGGGTCGCGCAGATCGTCACCTACGGCACCATCAAGGCCAAGCAGGCGGTGAAGGACTCCGCGCGGGTGCTCGGCTTCCCGTTCGCGATGGGCGAGCGCATCACCAAGGCGATGCCGCCGGCGGTGATGGGCAAGGACGTGCCGCTCAGCGGCATCTTCGACGACACCCACCCCCGCTACGGCGAGGCGGGCGAGTTCCGCACGCTGTACGACAGCGACGGCGAGGTGCGCCGCGTCGTCGACACCGCCAAGAAGCTGGAGAACCTCAAGCGGCAGTGGGGCGTGCACGCCGCCGGCGTGATCATGTCCAGCGAACCCCTGATCGACGTCATCCCGATCATGCGCCGTGAGCAGGACGGCGCGATCATCACACAGTTCGACTACCCGACCTGCGAGACGCTCGGCCTGTTGAAGATGGACTTCCTCGGGCTGCGCAACCTCACCGTGATCGACGACGCGCTGTCCAACATCGCGGTCAACGGCGGTGAGGTGCCCGACCTCGACGTGCTCGGTCTCGACGACCCCAAGACCTACGAGCTGCTCGCCCGCGGGGAGACGCTCGGCGTGTTCCAGCTCGACGGCGGGCCGATGCGGCAGCTGCTGCGCCAGCTGCGCCCGGACTCGTTCGAGGACATCGCCGCCGTGCTCGCGCTGTACCGGCCCGGGCCGATGGGCGCCAACAGCCACACCAACTACGCCCTGCGCAAGAACGGCAAGCAGGAGATCACGCCCATCCACCCCGAGCTCGAGGAGCCGCTGAAGGACATCCTCGAGCCGACCTACGGCCTGATCATCTACCAGGAGCAGGTCATGGAGATCCCGCAGAAGCTCGCGGGCTACTCCCTGGGCAAGGCCGACCTGCTGCGCCGGGCGATGGGCAAGAAGAAGCGCGAGGTGCTCGACGCGGAGTTCGAGAACTTCCGCGACGGCATGCTGGCCAACGGCTACTCCCGACACGCAGTCCAGACGCTGTGGGACATCCTGCTGCCGTTCTCCGACTACGCCTTCAACAAGTCCCACACCGCCGGCTACGGCTTGGTGTCGTACTGGACCGCCTACCTCAAGGCCAACTTCCCCGCCGAGTACATGGCCGCGCTGCTCACCAGCGTCAAGGACTCCAAGGACCGGATGGCCATCTACCTCAACGAGTGCCGGCGGATGGGCATCAAGGTGCTGCCCCCCGACGTCAACGAGTCCGCCGCCGACTTCACGCCGGTCGGCACCGACATCCGGTTCGGCCTCACGGCCGTCCGCAACGTCGGGAGCAACGTGGTCGACGCCGTGGTGACCGCGCGCGAGGAGGAGGGCCGCTACACCGACTTCAACGACTTCATGGGCAAGATCCCGACACTGGCGTGCAACAAGCGGGTGATCGAGTCGCTGGTCAAGGCCGGTGCCTTCGACTCGCTGGGTCATCAGCGCCGTGCCCTGTCGGCGGTGTGCGAGGAGGCGGTCGACCAGTACATCGACCTCAAGCGCAACGCGGCGATCGGCCAGGACTCCTTGTTCGGCGGCCTCGGTGAGGCTGACGGCGCAGACGCGGGAGGGGCGGCGTTTCTGGGCCTCGGCGTCACAGTCCCCGCGATCGAGGACTGGGACAAGCAGACGCTGCTGGGCCACGAGCGCGAGATGCTCGGGCTCTACGTGTCCGACCATCCGCTGATGGGTGTCGAGCACGTGCTCGCCGCGTCCTGCGACTGCACCATCGGCCAGGTGCTCGTCGACGAGGACCGTCCCGACGGGGCCGTGGTCACCGTCGGCGGACTGGTGACCGGCGTCCAGCGCAAGCTCACCAAGCGCGGCGACGCGTGGGCGGTCATCACGCTGGAGGACCTCGAGGGCGGCATCGAGGTGATGCTGTTCCCCTCGGTCTACCAGCTGTCCGCGGCCGCCCTCGTGCCCGATGCGATCGTGACGGTGAAGGGCCGCCTGCGGCGGCGCGACGAGGTGCCGGAGCTGCACGCGAGCGAGGTCAGCGTGCCCGACCTCAACGTGGGCCCGGTCGGCCCGGTGGTGATCTCCCTGCCGGTCACCCGGTGCACCCCGCCGGTCGTCGAGCAGCTCAAGGACGTCCTCGGCAGCCACCCGGGCGTCACCGAGGTGCACCTGCGGCTGCAGTCGCAGACCAGCACCAAGCTGATGCGGCTCGACGAGCGGCTGCGGGTCTCGCCGACGCCCTCGCTGATGGCCGACCTCAAGGCCCTGCTCGGCCCCGCCTGCCTCACCTGAGCCTTGCGTCGTCAGCGCGTGCGCTGTTGCGCACGGTCCGCCGGACCTCCCACCCACCCCGGTCGCGCGGTCAGCGGGCGATCGGTGCCGTCGTCGCGTCGGTCAGCCGGCCCAGGTCCTCCGGCGACAGCTCGACGTCGAGGCCGCGCCTGCCGGCGGAGACGAGCACGGTGTCGTGGTCGAACGCCGAGGCGTCCAGCACCGTGCGCAACCGGCGGCGCTGACCGAGCGGGCTGATGCCACCGAGCACGTAGCCGGTGCTCCGCTCGGCGGCGGCCTTGTCCGCCATCGCCGCTCGCTTGCCGCCGACCGCGGCCGCCAGCGCCTTCAGGTCCAGCGACCGGTCGACCGGGACGACGCCGACACACACAGTGCCGTCCACGTCCGCGACCAGCGTCTTGAAGACCCGAGACGGCTCCACGCCCAGGGCCGCCGCCGCCTCGAGTCCGTACGACTCCGCCGCCGGGTCGTGGTCGTAGGGTCGGAGGTGGAACGCGACCCCCGCCTGCGTCAACCGCTTCGTCGCCGGTGTGCCGGTCGACACACTCCGAGACTTCGCCACGCCGGCCACCCTACTGAGGCCTCCGCTCATCGAGTGGCGCTATGCGGTGGGGTCCACGGCCCCGGTGCCGACCGGGGCCGACCGGAACACGCCACGCGACGAAGGGCGGCAACCCGAACGCGCCACTCGACGAAGCGGCAACCGGAGGGCGGCTACCATCGAGCGTCGTGACGACACCCACGCCGTACGCCTCCGTCGAGCCGCCCGTGACACGGGCGGAGGCGGTGGTGACCGTCGCCGGCACCATCGGGCTCTTCCTGGTCGGCGGTGTGGTCTGCGCGGCGGTCTGGGCGGCGGTCGCCGAGCCCCCGACCTATCCGGCGAGCCTGCCCATGTTCGCCGGTCGGCCGGTCCCGAACGGCGAGGGCCTGGACCGCACGTTCAACATCGAGGCGACGTTCCTGCTCACGGCCGGTGCGGGCGGTCTGCTGCTGGGCGCCGCCGCCGGCGCGCTGTTCCGCGGCCGCGGCGTGGTGACGGTGCTCTCGGTGCTGGTCGGCTCCGCACTGGCCTACGTCACCATGCGCCACCTCGGTCTGGGCCTGGGGCCGGAGGCGCTGTCCGCGCAGGCCCGGGGCGCCGGTGCTCACGCGACGCTGCTGGAGCCGCTGCAGGTGCAGGCAACCGGTGTCTACTTCGCCTGGCCGATCGCCGCCCTGGCCGGCGTCATGGCGGCGTTGTGGGCGTTCGCGCCCCAGCCCGATGTCGAAGTCACAACGACCTCGGGCAATCCGCCCTCGCGGGGCGCGCCGCTGGACTAGCCTTCCCCCTGCACACATCTGGGGGGAGACAGCATGTCGACTACGTCGTCGGGGGAGCCCGAGTACCTCGAGCTGGGCCATGAGCCCAAGCGCAAGCCGCGTCGCGGGCTCGTGGTCGGCATCGTCGCCGGCGTCGTCGTGGCCCTCGGCCTGCCGCTCGGCGCGTTCGCGGCGTTCCAGCTGCTCGGCGGTGGTGGCACGCAGCCGCACGACGTCCTCCCGGGCAACGCGGTGGGCTACGTGCGGCTCGACCTGGACCCGTCGGCTCCGGAGAAGATCGACGCGGTGCGGTTCCTCCGCACGTTCCCGGCGTTCGAGAAGTACACCCGCATCACCGACGACCGAGCCGACATCCGCGAGGCCATCTTCGACGCCGCCCTCGAGGACGCGCCGTGCGACCTCACCTACCAGGACGACATCGAGCCGTGGCTGGGGGAGCGGTTCGGCGTGGCGCTCACCGCGCCCGCCGCCGGCGACGGCCGCGAACCGGGGGTCGTGGGGGCGATCCAGGTCAGCGACGAGCAGGCCGCGCGCGACGGGCTCGACCGGCTGCGCTCGTGCGAGCCGGAGGCCGCGGGCGCCGCGGCGGCCGGCGACCCGATGGGCGGCTGGACGTACCTCGACGGATACATGATCGTGGCCGAGAGCGAGCAGGAGGCGAAGGAGTTCGCCGCGGCCGCCGCGCGCAGCCCGCTGGCCGACAACGAGCAGTTCAGCAGCGACATGCAGCAGCTGGGCGAGCAGGGCGTCGCGTCGACGTGGTTCTCCGGTGAGGGGGTCTACCAGGCGTTCAGCTCCACGGTGATCGGCGACCCCGGACCGGCCGGCAGTGAGTTCGACCGGCTGCGTGACGACGTGCGCCACCAGATCGAGCAGAGCTACCGCAGCGGCGCGGTCGCGTTCCGCTTCGACGACCGTTACGTCGAGGTGGCGGCCGTCGTCACCGGCGACGCCTACGCGGAGCCCGAGGGCGACAGCGTCGCCGACATGCGGCTGCCGGAGACCACCGCCGTCGCCTTGGGCTTTGCCAACGGCGCCGAGTACGTCGACCAGCAGTGGGAGACGCTGCTCGGCATGGCCCCCGGTGCGTCCTCGGGACCTGCGGGCATGCTCACGCCCGACAGCGACGTACGCGAGCTGGAGCGGACGCTCGGTCTGCGGCTGCCGGCCGACCTGCAGACCCTGGTGGGCCAGAGCTTCACGTTCGCCCTCGACGGGTCCGACCTCGACTTCGGCGCCCTGATGAGCGGCGGCGACCCGTCGATGCTCGACCTCGGCTTCCGCGTGGACACCGACGCCGCGGCGTTCACCCGCATCATCGAGTCGCTGGAGTCCAGGGCCGCGCAGAACGGCGTACCCATCGACCTGGTCGTGCAGGAGGCCGGCGACGGCGTCGTGGCCGCGCTCAACGGCGGCTACGCCGGCGACCTCGCCGCCGACGGGTCGTTGACCGACACCGACGTGTTCCAGACCGCGGTGCCGGACGCGCAGGACGCCCAGGGCGTGTTGTTCCTCAACTTCGACAGGTTCGAGACGACCGTGCTGGACACGATGCGGCAGATGGGTGCTCCGCGGGCTGAGCTCGCCGAGGTGACCGACAACGTCACCAAGATCGAGGCGCTCGGGGTGTCCAGCAGCAACCACGACGGCTACGCCGAAGGAACCCTGCGCCTCACGGTCGCCGACTGAGGCAAGCGAGTCGTCAGTTGGGTGACCAACCGGTCCGTGCCACCTCGGTCGCCGGCAACGAGGGCAGGGCGCGGATCGCCCGCATCTCCGCGCGCATCATCGACGTGGCCAGCCGCAGCCGGCTGGTCGCGTCGTCGGCCTCGAGCAGAGCCTGCCGGTCCAGCTGGGTGAGCAGGCAGGCGGCAGCAAGCGAGTACGACAGCGCTGAAGCGTCGGTCGGCAGGTCGTCGGGCGGCGTGATGTCCTTACCGCTCGCCTCGAGCAGGCGCACCCGGTACGCCTCGAACGTGCGCCGCGCCCGGGCCACCGCCTCCTCGGTGCCCTCGCCCACCGGCTCGTCGAGCCATGCCACCTCGCCGACCAGGAACTCGCCGCCGGTGTCCAGGGCGTCGATCCGGATCCGCCGCCGGCCCACGACCTCGATGTCGAACCGGCCGTCGTCGTAGGGCTCCACCGACGTCAGCTGGGCCGAGCAGCCCACCCGCTGCACCGAGTGCACGCCGCGTGAGCCGACCTCGTACCCCTCGCGGATGGCGACGATGCCGAACACCCTGGCCTCGCCCTCGGGCTGGGCGAGCAGGGTCGACACCAGCGAGCGGTAGCGGTCCTCGAAGATGTGCAAGGGCAGCGTGACCCCCGGGAACAGCACCGTGCTCAGCGGGAAGATCGGCAGCCCTTCGCTCACCTCTTCGCTCACGCCGGTCACGCTACCGAAGTGCGCTCGTGGAGGGAGACGCCGATCGGCGTGCCGCCGAGCGCCGCCTACCATGGACGGGTGATCCGCCGAATCGACCTGCGCGGCCGGGCGGGCGCCGACACCGAGTACCGCCGTCTCGTGCCGCGTGCAGCCCTGGACGCCGACGCCGCGCTCGAGGCCGTGCGTCCCGTCTGCGACGACGTGCGCGACCGGGGGACGGCGGCGCTGCGTGACTACACCCGCAAGTTCGACGGCGTCGACCTCGACCGGATCCGGGTCCCGGCCGACGCGCTGTCCCGCGCCGTCGACACGCTCGACCCCGAGGTGCGCGCCGCGCTGGAGGAGTCGGCCCGGCGGCTGCGTCGCTCGTGCGAGCAGGAGCGCGGCACCGATGCGGTCACCGAGGTCACTCCCGGCGGGACGGTCACCCGGCGCCTCGTCCCGGTCCAGCGGGTCGGTCTCTACGTCCCGGGCGGTCTCGCTCCGCTGGTGTCCAGCGTGGTGATGAACGTCGTGCCGGCCCAGGTCGCGGGCGTCCCGTCGGTGGCGCTCGCCAGCCCGCCGCAACGCGACAACGCTGCGCCTTTCACCGGGCTGCCCAACCCGACCGTGCTGGGCGCCTGCGCGCTGCTGGGTGTGGACGAGGTGTACGCCGTCGGCGGTGCGCAGGCGATCGCGATGTTCGCCTACGGCTGCGACGGCGACGGCGACGGCGACGGGGAGAACCCGGGCGACGACACGGGGACCGGTGACGGCGGCTGCCGCCCGGTCGACCTCGTCACCGGCCCCGGCAACATCTACGTCGTCGCCGCCAAGCGGCTGCTGAAGGGACGCATCGGAATCGACTCCGAGGCGGGCCCCACCGAGATCGCGATCCTCGCCGACGACAGCGCCGACCCCGTCCACGTGGCGGCCGATCTGGTCAGCCAGGCCGAGCACGACCCGATGGCGGCCAGCGTGCTGGTCACCCCGAGCGACGCGCTGGCCGGGGCCGTGGAGGCCGAGCTGGACAAGCAGGTCCCCGCGGCCAGGCACGCGGAGCGCATCGGCACCGCGCTCGCCGGACGGCAGTCCGGCATCGTGCTGGTCGAGGACCTCGAGCAGGGCCAGGCGGTCGTCGACGCGTACGCCGCCGAGCACCTGGAGATCCAGACCGTGGACGCGCGCGAGCGCGCGATGCGCATCCGCAACGCCGGTGCGGTCTTCGTCGGTCCGTTCGCACCGGTCTCGCTGGGCGACTACTGCGCCGGCTCCAACCACGTGCTGCCCACCGGTGGCTGCGCATGCCACTCCTCGGGCCTGTCGGTGCGCTCCTTCCTCAAGTCGATGCACGTGGTCGAGTACGACGCGCAGGCGCTGGCCGAGGTGTCGCCGCAGGTGCGGGCCCTCGCGCTGGCCGAGGACCTGCCCGCGCACGCGGAGGCGGTCAGGGTCCGGGGCCGCGTCAGGACCGAGCGGTGAGGCGAGCGCGCGCGTCGCGAGTGGGCGCCGGCCGATGCGAGCAGGGAGCAGTGCCGGAATGAGCCGGTTCGACGACCTCCCGCTGCGTGACGCGCTGCGCGGGGCACGCCCGTACGGCGCGCCGCAGCTCGACGTACCGGTCGCCCTCAACGTCAACGAGAACCCCTACCCGCCCGGCGACGCGGTGGTGGACGACATCGCCAAGGCGGTCGCCGACGCGGCCCGCACGCTCAACCGCTACCCCGACCGGGAGGCGGTCGCACTGCGGACGGCGTTGGCCGGCTATCTCGGCGACCTGGGTACCGACCAGATCTGGGCAGCCAACGGCTCCAACGAGATCATGCAGCAGCTGCTGCAGGCGTTCGCCGGCCCCGGCCGCACCGCACTGTCGTTCGCGCCGACCTACTCGATGTACCCCGAGTACGCGCGCAACACCGACACCGCCTGGGTGACCGCGCCGCGCCGCGACGACTTCACCGTGGACCCCGACGCGGCCGTGGCGGAGATCGACCGGGTCCGGCCGTCGGTGGTGCTGCTCGCGTCGCCGAACAACCCCACCGGTACGGCGCTGCCGCTCGGCACGGTCGAGCGGATCTGCGCGGCCGCGCCCGGTGTCGTGGTGGTCGACGAGGCCTACGCCGAGTTCCGCCGCGAGGGCACGCCGAGCGCACTGACGTTACTGCCGGCGTTCCCGCGCCTGGCGGTGACCCGCACGATGTCCAAGGCGTTCGCGCTGGCCGGCGCCCGGGTGGGCTACCTGGCCGCCGACCCGGCCCTGGTCGACGCGCTGCGCATCGTCCGCCTGCCGTACCACCTCTCCGCGGTGACCCAGGCCACCGCGGTGGCCGCGATCGGCCACGCCGGCGAGCTCCTCGGCCGGGTCGCCGAGCTGCGGGCCGAGCGCGACCGGCTGGTGGAGTGGCTGCGTGCGCAGAGCCTGCGGGTGGCCGAGTCCGACGCGAACTTCGTGCTGTTCGGCCGCTTCGACGACCGGCACGCGGTTTGGCAGGGGCTGCTCGATCACGGTGTACTGGTCCGCGAGACCGGCCCGGACGGATGGCTGCGGGTGTCGGTGGGGACACCCGCGGAGATGGAGCTGTTCCGGACAGCGTTGTCGACCGTGCTCGAGACGGCACAAGCGAAGGAGAAATCGTGAGCAGGAGCGCCCGGGTCGAGCGCGACACCAAGGAGTCGAAGGTCCTCGTCGAGCTCGACCTCGACGGCAGCGGGCGCGCGCAGGTGTCGACCGGCGTCGGGTTCTACGACCACATGCTGACCTCGCTGGCCCGGCACGGCCTGTTCGACCTGACGGTGCAGGCCGACGGTGACGTGTACGTCGACGCCCACCACACCGTCGAGGACGTCGCGATCGTGCTGGGTCAGGCGCTGCGCCAGGCCCTCGGCGACAAGGTCGGCATCCGCCGGTTCGGCGACGCCCTGGTGCCGCTCGACGAGGCGCTGGTGCAGTGCGCGGTGGACGTGTCCGGCCGGCCCTACTGCGTGCACGTGGGCGAGCCGGAGGGGCAGGAGTACGCCTCGATCGGCGGCGGCACCGCCGGCGTACCCTTCATCGGCTCGCTGACCCGGCACGTGCTCGAGACGCTGGCGTTCCACGCACAGCTGGCGCTGCACGTGCGAGTCATCTCCGGACGCGACCCCCACCACGTCGTCGAGGCGCAGTTCAAGGCCGTCGCCCGGGCGCTGCGCGACGCGGTCGCCCACGACCCGCGTGAGGGTGGCGTCCCCAGCACCAAGGGGTCGCTGTGACCCACGGCGGCAGGCGGCCGCACGTCGTCGTGCTCGACTACGGGTCGGGCAACCTGCGTTCCGCTGAACGCGCCCTGGTCCGTGCCGGTGCCGACGTGGTGGTCACCGCCGACTACCGCGCGGTGCTCGAGGCCGACGGCCTGGTGGTGCCGGGCGTGGGCGCGTTCGCCGCCTGCATGGCCGGGCTGCACGAGGTCAAGGGCCCGGAGCTGATCGGGCGCCGGCTGGCCGGTTCCCGCCCCGTCCTCGGCATCTGCGTGGGCATGCAGGTGCTCTTCGACACCGGCAAGGAGCACGGCGAGGTCACCCCCGGCTGCGCCGAGTGGCCGGGCGTGGTGGACCGGCTGGACGCGCCGGTGCTGCCGCACATGGGCTGGAACAGCGTCGACGTCCCCGCGGGGTCGCGGCTGTTCGCCGGTGTCGAGCAGGAGCGGTTCTACTTCGTGCACACCTACGGCGCACGCTCCTGGGACCTCGAGGTGCACGACCCGTTCCCGCAGCCCCGGGTGACCTGGACGGCCTACGGCGACGGCCGGTTCGTCTCCGCGGTCGAGAACGGCCCGCTCAGCGCCACCCAGTTCCACCCGGAGAAGTCCGGCGACGCCGGGGCGCGGCTGCTGCGCAACTGGGTCGGGACGCTGCGCTGAGTGCGCCCAACAGGCGGGAACCGGCGGCCCGTGGTGGGCGTCGAAGTGGCATGAGGTCCTCGTGCGCCTGGAGGCGCTGGCTGCCCGCCGTCACGGTGGCGCTGCTGCTGGCCGCCGGATGCGCCGACGAGCCGGACACCGCGCCGGCGACAACCGGCGGGCCCTCCGCGACGTCCCCCACACCGGACCGGTCGGCGGACCCGTCCACGGAGGCGGTGTCGGTGCGGCTGAGCGTGTCCGGCGGCATCGCCGGCGTCCACGAGAGCTACGAGGTCACCCGCGACGACGCGCCCACCGGTATGACAGCGGAGCAGGTCGAGCGGGTCCTCGCGCTGGCAGGCGACCCGTCGGTGCGCGGCTTCGCGCCGGAACGGTCCCGGGCGGCCGTGCCGTGCTGCGACCTGCGGGTCTTCGACGTCACGGTCCGGTACGCCGACGGGAGCCGCACCCGGTTCAGGTCGGCCGAGACGCTGGAGGCGCCACGCGAGGTCGAGCGTCTGGTCAGCCTGCTCTCGCAGCCGCGCTGACCGCCTGACGTCCGAAGGACCGCGGCCGAGTTCACGCTGGGCGCTCGGACCCTGCGCCGAAGAGTGCGCGACGGGCGGCCGAGCATGGCGCAGGTCACGGCGGCTTCGCGGCCAAGGTGCGAGGGTGGCGAGGTGACCGGCCTGAGCACCCGCGACCCACGGCTTCGGCGTGCGGTGGTTGCCCTCTGCCTCACCGAGATCACCAGCTGGGGCGTGCTGTACTACTCGCTGCCGGTGGCGGCGGGGACGATCGGCCGGGACACGGGGTGGTCCTACAGCCACGTCTTCACCGCCTTCTCGTGCGGCCTGCTGCTGTCGGCGGTCGCGGGTGCGCGCGTCGGACGGCTGCTGGACCGGTTCGGGCCCCGACCGGTCATGACCGTCGGCTCGCTCGTCGGCGTGGTCGGTCTGCTGCTGGTGGCCTGGGCACCGAACCTGCCGATCTTCTTCGTGGCCTGGCTCGTCACCGGGCTCGCGCAGTCGGCCGCGCTCTACCCGCCGGCGTTCGCCGCGATCACCCGCTGGTACGGCGACGCACGCACCTGGCCGCTCACCATCGTCACGCTCGTCGGCGGCCTCTCCTCGACCGCGTTCGCGCCGCTGACCAGCCTGTTCGTCGAGCAGTGGGGCTGGCGGAGCGCCTACCTCGTCCTCGCCGGGATCTACGCGCTGGTGACCATCCCGCTGCACGCGTTCCTGCTGACCCCACCGTGGCCGGGCCCGGCCCACTCGACCGGGGCGTCGGGACACCGTCGGGAGATTCGGTCGGTCACCGCGAGCCGGCGCTTCCTGACACTGCAGATCTCGTTGACGCTGACCGGCCTGGCGATGTTCGCGGTGACCATCAACCTCATCCCGCTGCTCACCAGCAGAGGGTTCGGACAGGCGGCGGCGGCGACGGTGTTCGGACTGGTCGGTGTCGGGCAGGTCCTGGGTCGGCTCTCCTTCGCCGTGCTTCCGGACGGTTCCGAACCGTACGTGCGCACGCTGACCATCGGGGCTGCCGGCGTCGTCATCCTGGCGGCGCTGGCGCTCCTTCCGGGCCCGGCGTGGGCGCTGGTCGTGGTCGCCGTACTGGCCGGCGCCGTCCGTGGCGCCTACACGTTGCTCACCGCCACCGCTGTGTCCGACCGCTGGGGCACGCGGCACTTCGGCGCGCTCAACGGCAGCTTCAATGTGCCGATCACCGCAGCCATCGCCCTCGCCCCGGCCGCCGGCGCGTTGGCGATCGACCTGCTCGGCAGCCACACCGCGGCCGCGGGCGCCTTCGCCGTGCTCGCCGCCGTGGGCGTCGCCCTCGGCCGGCGGGCCTAGGGTCAGCGGCCGGGACACATCCGAGAGCGAGTCAGCTCCGACCGTAGGGTTGTGCCCGTGACGAGACTGGAGCTCCTCCCGGCCGTCGACGTGGCCGACGGCCAGGCCGTGCGCCTGGTGCAGGGCAGGGCCGGCAGCGAGACGACGTACGGCGATCCGCTGGCGGCCGCGCTGGCGTGGCAACGGGCCGGGGCGGAGTGGATCCACCTGGTCGACCTCGACGCCGCCTTCGGCCGCGGCAGCAACCGGGAGCTGCTCGCCGAGGTGGTCGGCAAGGTCGACGTGCGGGTGGAGATGTCCGGGGGCATCCGCGACGACGACTCGCTGCGCGCGGCCCTGGCCACCGGCTGCGCCCGGGTCAACATCGGCACCGCCGCGCTGGAGAACCCCGACTGGTGCGCGCGCGTCATCGCCGCGTACGGCGACCGGGTCGCGGTGGGCCTCGACGTGCGTGGCGCCACCCTCGCCGCCCGTGGCTGGACCGAGGAGGGTGGTGAGCTGTTCGCGGTGCTCGAGCGGCTCGACCGCGACGGGTGCGCCCGGTACGTCGTCACCGACGTCACCAAGGACGGCACCCTGCGTGGCCCCAACCTCGACCTGCTGCGGCAGGTGTGCGCCGCCACCGACCGGCCGGTCGTCGCCTCCGGCGGCATCTCCGGCCTCGACGACATCCGTGCTCTGGCGGGCATGGTCGGGCAGGGCGTCGAGGGCGCGATCGTGGGCAAGGCGCTCTACGCCGGCAGCTTCACCCTCGAGGAGGCCCTGGACGTCGCCGGGAGGCCGGCATGAGCGGGGAGCACCGATGAGCCTGGCGGTCCGGGTGATCCCATGCCTCGACGTCGACAACGGCCGCGTCGTCAAAGGGGTCAACTTCACCGCGCTGCGCGACGCCGGCGACCCGGTCGAGATGGCCAAGGTCTACGACGCCGAGGGCGCCGACGAGCTCACCTTCCTCGACATCTCCGCCTCCGCGCAGGGACGCGACACCACGCTGGAGGTCGTGCGCCGCACGGCCGAGCAGGTGTTCATCCCGCTCACCGTCGGCGGTGGCGTGCGTGGCGTCGACGACGTCGACTCGCTGCTGCGCGCCGGCGCCGACAAGGTTGCGATCAACACCGGCGCGATCGCCCGGCCGGAGGTGATCGCCGAGATCACCCGCCGCTTCGGCTCGCAGGTGCTGGTGCTCTCGGTCGACGCCCGCCGTGCGCCGCAGCAGCCCTCCGGCTTCGAGGTGACCACGCACGGCGGCACCCGCAGCGCCGACCTCGACGCTGTCGACTGGGCCCGACGGGGCGCGGAGATGGGCGCCGGCGAGATCCTGCTCAACTCCATGGACGCGGACGGCACCCGCGACGGGTTCGACCTCGAGCTGCTGCGTGCCGTCCGGAAGGTCGTCGGCATCCCGGTGATCGCCAGCGGCGGCGCCGGCAAGGTCGAGCACTTCCCGCCGGCCGTGGCGGCCGGCGCCGACGCGGTTCTCGCCGCCAGCGTGTTCCACTTCGCCGCGTTGCGCATCGCCGACGTCAAGCAGGGGCTCGCCGACGCCGGCCACCCGACCCGCTGACCGGCCACCCGACCCGCTGACCGGTACCCCGGACCGGCTGAACCCGGCGTCGCTACAGGCCCAGCTGGCTGTGGTCGAACGCGTCCTGCGCGTCGCGGTCTCCCTCGACCTCGACGTCGGACACGGCACCGCGCCCGTAGGCGAAGAGCACCAGCTCGCCGGGCAGGCCCCGGACCACCAGGGTCGGCTCGCCGGAGCGGATCCGGCGTACGTCCGAGGTGTCGGTGCGCACCAGCTCGATGCCGACCGTGGCGCGCCGTGCCAACATCCTGCCGAGCGCGGCGACGCGGGCCCACAACGAGTCCTGGTCGCGGCGGTCGAGCTCGCGGCGGGTCCACCCGGGCTGGCAGCGCAGCACGTCCTCGTGATGCACGAAGTACTCGACGGCGTTGGCGGCGCGGTCCACCGGGCTCGGCCGGAACGGTGACAGCAGCGGCGGCCCCTTCCGCACCTGGTCGACCAGATCCACGTACGGCGTCCGCGCCTTCGTTTTTTCCATGCTGCGGTTGGTGAGCCGCTCCAGCGGCGGGAACACCGCACCCGCCACGGCCAACGGCGAGCCTTCGCGCAGCGCCAGGTGCGCGGCCAGGTCGTAGGTGGTCCAGCCCGCGCACAGCGTGGGAGCGTCGGCGCCCACGCGGTCCATCAGGTCACAGAGCGCGGCACGTTCACGTCGGGCAAGTGCTGGTGGTGGGGCGGCCATGGCCGCGATCCTAGGCGGTTGCAGGACAATGGCCCGGTGACGACCCCGCCCCGCGCACCCTCCGCCCTCGACCCCGACATCGCCGCGCGCCTCAAGCGCGACCGCGACGGCCTGCTGGTGTCGGTGGTGCAGCAGCACGGCAGCGGTGAGGTGCTGATGGTGGGTTGGATGGACGACGAGGCGCTGCACCGGACGCTGACCACCGGCCGGGCGACGTACTGGAGCCGCTCGCGGCAGGAGTACTGGGTCAAGGGCGAGACCTCGGGGCACCGGCAGTGGGTGCGCGACGTGCGCCTGGACTGCGACGGCGACTCGCTGCTCGTCGTCGTCGACCAGGAGGGTGCGGCCTGCCACACCGGAGACCGCACCTGCTTCGACGCCGGCCCCTTGTCGCCGGCGCAGCAGCGCCCATGAGGCGGGGCCTCGGCACCTGCCTCGCGGCCGGGCTGCTCGGCGGCGGCATGGTCCTGTACGGCGCCGGGCAGCCCTGGAGCGATGCTGCGCCCGTGCCCACCGTCTCCGGCGACGACGTGAACCCGGTCGGCTCGCTGGCCGCCTCGCTGGGCGCGGTCGTGCTGCTCGGCACCGTGGTGGTGGCCGTGACCCGCACGCTCGGCCGCCGGCTCTCCGGCGGCATCGTCGTGCTGGCCGCCGGGGCGACGGCGTACGTGGCGGTCGACGCCGCCGGGGACTGGTCGGGCTGGCGCCTGGTGGTCGTCCTCGGCGCCGTGCTCGGCGGCCTCAGCGGGGTGCTCGCGGCCGTGGGCGGACCGCGGTGGGCGGCGATGAGCGAGCGGTACGACGCGCCGTCCGCGCCCCGGCCCGAGCACGAGAGCGACCCGTGGCGGGCGCTGGACCGCGGCGACGACCCCACGCTGTAGGGGGCGTGCCCGCCCGGGCACAATGGCAGCCGACACGACGATCGCTGCCCTCCACGACGAAGGAGCCGCCCGGCATGGCCGACAACCACGGTTCGACCCCTGCGGCCTGGGTCGCAGTCTTCATCGTGCTCGTCGCGTTCGTGATCGGCGGCATCGCCCTGGTCTTCTCGCCGCCGAACTGGGTGATGTTCTGGATCGCCGTGGCCCTGCTCCCGGTGTCGCTGCTCGTCGGCAAGGTGATGTCGGCGATGGGGCTCGGCGCCGACCACGAGCGACAGGCCTGAGGGCCGCCGGCCTGGTCCGCGTCATGACCGCCCCAGGAGCACCGACCGCCGCACCGCCGGCGGCGCTCGAGCGCCTGACCGGCCCCCTGCTGTCCGCGGCGGGGGTACTCGGGGCCACCGCGGTGCTGTACGTGCGCGACCCGCACCAGAGCGGCAGCTACGGCTTCTGCCCGTGGAACGTGCTGACGGGCGGCTACTGCCCCGGGTGCGGCGGCCTGCGCGCCGTGCATGACCTGGCCCACGGCGACCTCGCGGCCGCGGCGTCGAGCAACCTGCTCCTGGTGGCGCTGCTCCCGGTGGCCGTGCTGCTGTGGGCGGGGTGGGCGCGTTCGCGCTGGCGTGGCCGGCGCCGCCCGTTCCCGGGCCGCACCTCGCTGTACGCCAGGCCGGCACTGTGGTCCGTGGCGGTCGTGGTGCTGGCCTTCACGGCCCTGCGCAACACCGGTGACCTGGCCGGCTCGGCCGGCCTGGCCCTCGGGGCCTGGCTGGCTCCCTGAGCCGGCGACGCACCGCCACGAGACCGAAGAGAACGACCCAGAGAACCGACGGAGACCGCTGCCCATGACCGTGCTCGACGACATCCTCGTCGGTGTGCGCGCCGACCTCGCCGAGAGGGAGCAGCACACCCCGATGCCGGTGCTGCAGGAGCAGGTGGCCTCGGCGCCGCCGCCGCACGACCCCATGCCCGCGTTCGCGGCGCCGGGGACCTCGGTGATCGCGGAGGTCAAGCGCTCCAGCCCCAGCCGGGGCGCGCTGGCGCCGATCGCCGACCCCGCGTGGCTCGCCGGGGAGTACGCCGCGGGCGGCGCGTCCGCGATCAGCGTGCTGACCGAGCAGCGCCGGTTCGGCGGCAGCCTGGACGACCTGCGCGCCGTACGCGCCGCCGTGGAGGTTCCCGTCCTGCGCAAGGACTTCATCGTCACGCCGTACCAGCTGTGGGAGGCCCGCGCTGCCGGTGCGGACCTCGCGCTGCTGATCGTGGCCGCGCTGACCCAGCCGGAGCTGCACGCGTTGCTCGAGGTCACCGCCGAGGTCGGGCTGACCGCGCTGGTGGAGGTCCACGACGAGGACGAGCTGGACCGGGCGGTGGCCGCGGGTGCCACCCTGGTGGGTGTGAACGCGCGCAACCTCAAGACCCTCGACGTGCAGCCGCGCACCTTCGCGCGCCTGGCGCCGCGGGTGCCCGCCGGCGTGGTGGTGGTCGCCGAGTCCGGCGTCCGCGGACCGGACGACGTCCGCCGGTACGCCCTCGCCGGAGCCGACGTCGTCCTCGTGGGTGAGGCGCTGGTCACCGGCGACGACCCTCGCGGGGCCGTCGAGCAGATGGTGACCGCCGGCCGGAGCCGCACCGGTGCGGAGCGGAGCGGCGACCGATGAGCGCGGCTGAGTCCGCCACCGGACCTGCCGCCACCGGACCCGACTCCAGCGGGCACTGGGGCCGGTTCGGCGGACGGTTCATGCCGGAGGCGCTGATCGCGCCGCTCGACGAGCTGGAGGCCGCCTGGCGCGAGGCGATGGGCGACCCCGCGTTCACCGGTGAGTTCGAGCGGATGCTGCGGGAGTACGCCGGCACGCCCAGCCTGCTCTACGACGCCACGCGGTTGTCCGACGCGGCCGGCGCCCGGATCCTGCTCAAGCGCGAGGATCTCAACCACACCGGCGCGCACAAGGTCCGCAACGTGCTGGGCCAGGCGCTGCTGACCAAGCGGATGGGCAAGACCCGGGTGATCGCCGAGACCGGCGCCGGCCAGCACGGCGTCGCCACCGCGACCGCGTGTGCCTACCTCGACCTCGACTGCATGGTCTACATGGGGGAGCTCGACACCGAGCGACAGGCCCTCAACGTGGCCCGGATGCGGCTGCTCGGCGCGGAGGTGGTCCCGGTGCGCTCCGGCAGCCGCACGCTCAAGGACGCCATCAACGAGGCGCTGCGCGACTGGGTTGCCACGGTCGACCACACGCACTACCTGCTGGGCACGGCCGCCGGCGCCCACCCGTTCCCGGCGATGGTGCGCGACTTCTGCCGCGGAATCGGCGACGAGGCGCGCGCACAGGCGCTGGACCTGTTGGGGCGGCTCCCCGAGGCGGTGTGCGCCTGCGTCGGCGGTGGCTCCAACGCGATCGGCATGTTCAGCGCCTTCGTGCCCGATGACACCGTGCGGCTGTACGGCTTCGAGGCCGGCGGCGAGGGCATCGAGACCGGGCGGCACGCCGCCACGATCACCGGCGGTGAGGTCGGCGTGCTGCACGGCGCACGCTCCTACCTGCTGCAGGACGAGGACGGGCAGACCGTCGAGTCACACTCGATCTCGGCCGGCCTCGACTACCCGGGGGTGGGCCCCGAGCACGCCCACCTCGCCCACACCGGCCGGGCCGCCTACCGGCCGGTCTCCGACGCCGATGCGATGGAGGCGTTCTCGCTGCTGTCGCGGACCGAGGGCATCATCCCCGCGATCGAGTCCGCGCACGCCGTGGCCGGTGCCCTGGAGGTGGCACGCGAGATCGGGCCCGACGCGACGATCGCGGTGTGCCTGTCCGGGCGCGGCGACAAGGACATGGACACCGCCGCGCAGTGGCTGGGCTTCGTGGACGACCAGGGAAGCCCGGAGGTCGACGCGTAAGTGAACCCTCACATGAGCGCAGTCGACGGCGCCTTCGCGGCGGCGCGGGCCGAGGACCGCGCCGCGCTGGTCGGCTACCTGCCCGCCGGCTTCCCGACGTACGACGGCTGCGTCGACGCGGTCCGCGCCATGGTCGACGGGGGCGTCGACCTGGTCGAGGTCGGGCTTCCCTACAGCGACCCGGTGATGGACGGCCCCACCATCCAGGCGGCCGCGCAGCAGGCTCTCGCCGCCGGGCTGCGCACCCGCGACGTGCTGCGCACCGTCGAGGAGGTGGCGGCGCTGGTGCCCACGGTCGTGATGACCTACTGGAACCCCGTCGAGCGCTACGGCGTCGACCGGTTCGCGCGCGACCTCGCCGCCGCCGGTGGGTCGGGGCTCATCACCCCCGATCTGGTCCCCGACGAGGCCGCCGAGTGGCTGGCCGCGTCCGACGCCCACGCCCTGGACCGGATCTTCCTGGTGTCGCCCTCCTCGACCGACGCGCGGATCGCGATGACCGTCGACGCCTGCCGGGGCTTCGTGTACGCGACCTCGGTCATGGGTGTCACCGGTGCGCGCAAGGAGACCAGCCATCGCGCCCCCGCCCTGGTGGCGCGGGTCAGGCAGGCGACGTCGCTGCCCATCGGTCTCGGCCTGGGGGTGTCCAACGGCGCACAGGCTGCCGAGGTGGCCGAGTTCGCCGACGGGGTGATCGTGGGCTCGGCGTTCGTGCGGTGCCTGCTCGACGACGGCGAAGCGCCGGCGGACCGGGCCTCCTCCGGTCGCGCCACCGGCCAGGCCGCCGTACGGGCACTGGCGGAGGACCTCGCCGCGGGTGTGCGACGGACGACATCGGGAACTCCGCAGGACGCCTGAGGGTTGGAGCCAACGTGGGTGGGAGAAACGGCGTGACCGCCAAGCATCGAGTTTCCGTGCTCGCCGCCGTCGCCGTGCTGGGAGTGCTGGCCGGCTGCGGCGGCTCGGGTGACGAGGCGGCGGTGAGCAACCCCGGCGGTGCGGTGCACCAGCCGCCGCAGGACTCCGACGGCTTCCGCGGCGCCGGCCTCACCAGCCCCTACCAGATGCCCGACGTCACCCTCACCGACACGTCGGGGTCGGCGTACAACCTGGTCGAGGACACGACCGAGCCGGTGACGGTGGTCTTCTTCGGCTACACGAACTGCCCCGACGTCTGCAACCTGGTGATGGCAGACCTCGCCTCGGCGCTCACCCGGCTCGAGCCACAGGTCGCGCGGCAGGTGCAACCGCTGTTCGTCACCACCGACCCGGCCCGGGACACCCCCGAGGTGGTCGAGGAGTACGTCGACCGCTTCCACCCGGCGTTCGAGGGCCTGACCGGGCCGATGGCCGAGATCAAGGCCGCGGCCACCCCACTGGGCGTGCCGATCGAGGGCATGAACCGACTGCCCAGCGGCGGGTACGAGGTGGGCCACGGCACCCAGGTGATCGGCCTCGGAGCGGATGACAAGGCCTACGTCGTGTGGACGCAGGGTACGCCGGTGGAGGACCTCGTCGCGGACATCCACACGCTGGCGAACCGGCCCGGGTAGGTTCGGCAGCGATGATCATCGCCTCCATCCCCAGCCCCGGGCAGGGCAGCTGGCAGATCGGCTTCTTCGAGCTGCGGGCGTACGCCCTGTGCATCATCGCCGGCGTGCTGGTCGCGGTGTGGCTGGGTGACAAGCGCTGGGTGGCCCGCGGCGGCCAACCGGGCACCGTCGCCGACATCGCGGTGTGGGCCATCCCGTTCGGGCTCGTCGGGGCGCGGCTCTACCACGTGCTCACCGACTACCAGCTGTACTTCTGCGCCGGCTGCAACCCGGTCGAGGCGCTGTACATCTGGCGTGGTGGCCTCGGCATCTGGGGTGCGGTCGCGCTCGGCGCGCTGGGCGCCTACCTCGGGGCCCGTCGCCGGGGCGTGAAGTTCCTCGCGTTCGGCGACGCGGTCGTCCCGGCGATCGCGATCGGCCAGGCGATCGGGCGGTTCGGCAACTGGTTCAACCAGGAGCTGTTCGGCCGGCCGACCGACCTGCCGTGGGCGCTGCAGATCGACCCCGAGTTCCGGCCCGCGGGCTTTCGCGGCTTCGACACGTTCCACCCCACCTTCCTGTACGAGGCGATGTGGGACCTCGGGCTGGCCGGGCTGCTGGTCTGGCTCGACCGGAGGTTCCGCCTCGGCTTCGGGCGGGTGATCGCGCTGTACGTCATGGGCTACACCGCCGGACGCGGGTGGATCGAGATGCTGCGGATCGACGAGGCCAACCACATCCTCGGGCTGCGGCTGAACGTGTGGACGTCCATCCTGCTGTTCCTCGCCGCGCTGGCGTTCTTCGTCTGGTCCGCGCGCCGGCGCCCCGGCCGTGAGGAGGACGTCGAGCCTCCGCGGGAGCCCGAGCCGGGGGTCGAGCCGGGCGCCGAGGCCGGCCCGGAAGCATCCCAAGAGGCCGATGCGGTGTCCGAGCACGAGCCGACCGCGGTCGGCTCGGAGGCAGCGGAGGATCCCGCCGGTCCCGAGCGCCACAATCCTCCGTTGCCCGCCGGTGCGGGCACGGACCACGGCGTACCCGCGGACTCCGACGTGACCAAGCCCGCCCGCCGTTGGCGCCTCCGCCGCCGCGGCTGACCCTGCCGGTCACGCGTCGATCGCTGCTCGCCGTGCGTCCCAGGGTGCACAGGAACCGGTGCGTCACCCTGACGAGAGGGACAGGTTCGGTGAGCCTCACCTTCGGTGAAAACCGCAGGTCAGCGGGCTAGTCTCGAAGGCATGAGCCACTCGGCGCCGATCTTCGACCACGTGCCCGACGCGGTCCTTCCGGTCGACCACGAGCACCCTGACGTCAACAGCGGCTGGCTGCGGGCGTCGGTGTTCGGGGCGATGGACGGCCTCGTGTCGAACTTCGCGCTCATCGCCGGCATGGTCGGGGGCACCACCGCGGCCGGGGCTGACGCGCACGTCGTCGTGCTCGCCGGCGTCGCCGGACTGGCCGCTGGTGCGTTCTCCATGGCGGTGGGGGAGTACAACAGCGTCGCCAGCCAGGCCGAGTACGCCCTGGCGCAGGTCGCCAAGGAGCGCGCAGAGATCATCCGCAACCCGCGCGGTGAGACCGCCGAGCTGGTGGCGATGTACGTCGACAAGGGCGTCGAGCCCGACACCGCCGAGGTGATCGCCCAGCAGATCCACCGCGACGTCGACCGGGCGGTCACGGTGCACGCCATGGAGGAGTTCGGCGTCGACCCGGCGGACGTGCCGTCACCGAAGGTCGCGGCCGGGTCGTCGTTCCTGTCCTTCGCCGTCGGCGCGGCGATCCCGCTCGTGCCGTTCCTCGTCGGCCTACCGAGCCTTTGGCTGTCGCTGGTGAGCACCCTCACAGCCCTTTTCCTCTGCGGTGCCGTTGTGGCTAGGGTGACGACCCGGTCGTGGTGGTGGTCAGGGCTGCGCCCGATGCTGCTCGGTGGCGCCGCGGCGGCCGTGACCTACCTGTTCGGGAGCCTGGTGGGTGCCGGTCTCGGTTGAGTCGGACTAGACTACCGGCGAGTACTGACCTCTGCCCCGCGAGCAGGCATCGTGTAGGCTCGGCAGCCGGTATTCAGGGCCAACGTCGTCCCTGGCAGATTCTGCCGACAGGTCTCCAAGACGACGGGTGAGGTGCCCCATGCGAGCAATCCCGCCGCGCCAAGGGCTGTACGACGGCCAGTCCGAACACGATGCCTGCGGGGTCGCGTTCGTGGCCACGATGACCGGCGAGCCCAGGCACGAGATCGTGCAGCAGGCGCTGACCGCGCTGCGCAACCTCGACCACCGCGGCGCTTCGGGCTCCGAGCCGGACTCCGGGGACGGTGCCGGCATCCTGTTGCAGGTCCCCGACCGGTTCTTTCGCGAGGTCTGCGACTTCGAGCTGCCGTCGCCGGCCACCTACGCGGCCGGTACGGCGTTCATCCCCGGTGCCGACGAGGACGTCGAGAAGACCAAGCGACGGATCGAGGAGATCGCCGTCGAGGAGGGCCTCGCGGTTCTCGGCTGGCGTGACCTGCCGGTGACGCCGGACCTGCTCGGCGCCACGTCCCGCGGCACCATGCCGTCCTTCTGCCAGCTGTTCGTCAGTGCGGCCGCCGGCCGGCTGATGGGCATGGCGCTGGAGCGGATGGCCTTCTGCCTGCGCAAGCGGGCCGAGCACGAGACCGACACCTACTTCCCGTCGCTGTCCTCGCGCACCCTCGTCTACAAGGGCATGCTCACGACCGAGCAGCTCGACAAGTTCTACCCCGACCTCGGCGACGAGCGGCTCACCTCCGCCTTGGCGGTCGTGCACTCGCGGTTCTCCACCAACACGTTCCCGAGCTGGCCGTTGGCGCACCCGTTCCGGTTCATCGCGCACAACGGCGAGATCAACACCGTCAAGGGCAACCGCAACTGGATGCGCGCACGCGAGGCCCTGCTGGACAGCGAGGTCATCCCGGGCGACCTCGAGCGGCTCTTCCCGATCTGCACCGACGGCGCCTCCGACTCGGCCACCTTCGACGAGGTGCTCGAGCTGCTGCACATGGGCGGGCGATCGCTGCCGCACTCGGTGCTGATGATGATCCCCGAGGCGTGGGAGAACCACGAGGAGATGGACGCCCGCCGTAAGGCGTTCTACGAGTTCCACGCGATGATGATGGAGGCGTGGGACGGTCCCGCCTGCGTCGTCTTCACCGACGGATCCCAGATCGGTGCGGTGCTCGACCGCAACGGGCTGCGGCCGAGCCGCTACTGGGTCACCGACGACGACCTCGTCGTGCTGGCCTCCGAGGTCGGCGTCCTCGACATCGATCCCGCCAGGGTCGTGCGCAAGGGCCGGTTGCAGCCGGGCCGGATGTTCCTGGTCGACATCGACGAGCACCGCATCATCGAGGACGAGGAGATCAAGGCCAAGCTCGCCGCCGAGCACCCGTACGACGAGTGGCTGCACGCCGGTCTGGTCCGCCTCGAGGACCTGCCGCTGCGTGAGCACATCGTGCACACGCACTCGTCGGTCACGCGACGTCAGCAGGTGTTCGGGTACACCGAGGAAGAGCTGCGGGTCCTGGTTGCGCCGATGGGTCGCACCGGTGCCGAGCCGATCGGCTCGATGGGGACCGACACCCCGATCGCGGCGCTGAGCGAGAAGCCGCGGCTGCTGTTCGACTACTTCAGCCAGCTGTTCGCGCAGGTCACCAACCCGCCGCTCGACGCGATCCGCGAGGAGCTCGTCACCTCGCTGTGGGGCTCGATCGGACCGGAGGGCAACCTGCTGCACCCGAGCCCGGCGGCCTGCCGGCAGGTGGTGCTGCCGTTCCCCGTCATCGACAACGACGAGCTCGCCAAGATCGTGCACATCAACCGCGACGGCGACCTGCCCGGCTACGCGACCCACGTGGTCCGCGGCCTGTTCGCCGTCGACGGCGACGGGTCGGCCATGGCACAGCGGATCGACGAGATCTGCGCCGAGGTGTCGGACGCCATCGCCGGCGGCGCCCGGATCATCGTGCTGTCCGACCGGCACTCCAACGCCGACAAGGCGCCGATCCCGTCGCTGCTGCTCACCGCCGCCGTGCACCACCATCTGGTCCGCGAGAAGACCCGGACGCAGGTGGGGCTCGTCGTCGAAGCCGGAGACGTGCGCGAGGTTCATCACGTGGCGCTGCTCATCGGCTACGGCGCGGCCGCGGTCAACCCGTACCTCGCCATGGAGAGCGTCGAGGACCTCGTGCGGCGCGGTGTCTTCATCAGCGACGTCGACCCCGAGGTCGCGGTCAAGCAGCTGGTGAAGGCGCTCGGCAAGGGCGTGCTCAAGGTGATGAGCAAGATGGGCGTCTCCACGGTCGCGTCGTACACCGGCGCCCAGATCTTCGAGGCCGTCGGCCTGAGCCAGGAGCTCGTCGACCGCTACTTCACCGGTACGACGTCCAAGCTCGGCGGCGTCGGCATCGACGTACTCGCCGAAGAGGTGCTGATGCGGCACCGTAAGGCCTACCCGCTCAACGGCATCCCGGCCGCCCACCGCGAGCTCGAGATCGGCGGCGAGTACCAGTGGCGTCGCGAGGGTGAGCCGCACCTGTTCGACCCCGAGACGGTGTTCCGGCTGCAGCACTCCACCCGCACCGGGCGCTACGACGTCTTCAAGCAGTACACCCGGACGGTCGACGAGCAGGCCGAGCGGCTGATGACGCTGCGGGGCATGTTCAAGTTCAAGGACGCCGGCAGCACCGGGCGGCCGTCGATACCTCTCGAGGAGGTCGAGCCGGTCTCGGAGATCGTGAAGCGGTTCTCGACCGGCGCGATGTCGTACGGCTCCATCAGCGAGGAGGCGCACGAGACGCTGGCGATCGCGATGAACCGGCTGGGCGGCAAGTCCAACACCGGCGAGGGCGGCGAGGACGCCCGTCGGCTCCGCGACCCCGAGCGGCGCAGCGCGATCAAGCAGGTGGCGTCGGGCCGGTTCGGCGTGACGGCCGACTACCTGACCAACTCCGACGACATCCAGATCAAGATGGCGCAGGGGGCCAAGCCCGGCGAGGGCGGCCAGCTTCCGGGCAACAAGGTCTACCCGTGGATCGCCGAGACCCGGCACTCGATGCCGGCGGTCGGCCTGATCTCGCCGCCGCCGCACCACGACATCTACTCGATCGAGGACCTCAAGCAGCTGATCCACGACCTGAAGAACGCCAACCCGGCGGCCCGCGTGCACGTGAAGCTCGTGTCCGAGGTCGGCGTCGGCACGGTCGCGGCCGGGGTGTCGAAGGCGCACGCCGACGTGGTGCTGATCTCCGGGCACGACGGCGGCACCGGTGCCGCGCCGATGACATCGCTGAAGCACGCCGGCGGGCCCTGGGAGCTGGGGCTGGCCGAGACCCAGCAGACGCTGCTCCTCAACGGGCTCCGCGACCGGATCGTGGTGCAGACCGACGGGCAGCTCAAGACCGGTCGTGACGTGGTCATCGCCGCGCTCCTGGGCGCGGAGGAGTACGGCTTCTCGACCGCGCCGCTGGTCGTGTCCGGGTGCATCATGATGCGGGTCTGCCACCTCGACACCTGCCCGGTGGGCGTGGCCACGCAGAACCCCGTGCTGCGCAAGCGCTACAACGGCAAGGCCGACTACGTGGTGAGCTTCTTCGAGTTCATCGCCGAGGAGGTGCGCGAGTACCTCGCCGAGCTCGGTTTCCGCAGCCTGGACGAGGCGATCGGGCACGCCGACGCGCTGGAGGTGGAGCCGGCGGCCGAGCACTGGAAGGCCAAGGGCCTCGACCTGAGCCCGATCCTGTACATGCCCGAGCTGCCCGAGGGTGCCGCCCGGCAC
>DATABY010000038.1:0-1679 GCA_036259355.1 Nocardioidaceae bacterium | reverse complement strand
AGATCACCGACATCGACGCCCGCGGCAAGATCAGCCTCGTGCCGGTGGCGGCCGACGCCGACGGCTCCACCGCGCCCGCCCCGGCCCCGGTCGGCTCGGTACGCGTCGTCACGCCTCCGCGGGAGCGGCGTCGGCAGCCGGCTCCGGGGTGGAGCCGTCGGCGTCGGCGGTCACCGGCACCAGGCTGATCTTGCCGCGGGCGTCGATGTCGGTGATCTCGACCTGCAGCTTGTCGCCGACGTTCACCACGTCCTCGACCTTGGCGATCCGCTTGCCGCCACCGAGCTTGCTGATGTGCACCAGCCCGTCCTTGCCCGGGAGCAGGGAGACGAAGGCGCCGAACGGCGTGGTCTTCACGACCGTGCCGAGGAAGCGCTCGCCGACCTTGGGCATCTGCGGGTTGGCGATGGCGTTGATCCGGTCCACCGCCGCCTGGGCCGACGGGCCGTCGGAGGCGCCGACGTAGATCGTGCCGTCGTCCTCGATGGTGATGTCCGCGCCGGTCTCGTCCTGGATCGCGTTGATCATCTGGCCCTTGGGGCCGATCACCGCACCGATCTTGTCGACCGGGATGCGCACCGTGGTCACCCGCGGCGCGTACGGGCTCATCTCGTCGGGGCCGTCGATGGCCTCGCCCATGACGTCGAGGATGTGCAGCCGGGCCGCGCGGGCCTGGGTCAGCGCCTGCGCGAGGACGTCGGAGGGGATGCCGTCGAGCTTGGTGTCCAACTGCAGCGCGGTCACGAAGTCCTTGGTGCCGGCGACCTTGAAGTCCATGTCACCGAAGGCGTCCTCGGCGCCGAGGATGTCGGTCAGCGCGACGTACTCCGTCTTGCCGTCGACCTCGTCGGAGACCAGGCCCATGGCGATGCCGGCCACCGGGGCCTTGAGCGGCACACCGGCGTTGAGCAGCGCGAGGGTCGAGGCGCAGACCGAGCCCATCGACGTCGAGCCGTTGGAGCCCAGCGCCTCGGACACCTGCCGGATCGCGTAGGGGAACTCCTCGCGGTCGGGCAGCACCGGCAGCAGCGCCCGCTCGGCGAGCGCACCGTGGCCGATCTCCCGGCGCTTGGGTGAGCCCACGCGGCCGGTCTCGCCGGTGGAGTACGGCGGGAAGTTGTAGTTGTGCATGTACCGCTTGCGGTTCTCCGGGGAGAGCGTGTCGAGCTGCTGCTCCATCCGGAGCATGTTCAGCGTGGTGACGCCCAGGATCTGGGTCTCGCCCCGCTCGAACAGCGCCGAGCCGTGCACCCGCGGGATGACCTCGACCTCGGCAGACAGCGGCCGGATGTCGGTGAGGCCACGGCCGTCGATGCGCACCTTGTCGCGGAGGATCCGCTGCCGGACGACCTTCTTGGTCACCGCGCGGAACGCGCCGGAGATCTCCTTCTCGCGGCCCTCGAACTGCCCGGCGAGCGCGGCCTTGACCTCGTCCTTGAGCGCGTCGGTCGACGCCTCGCGCTCCTGCTTGCCGGAGATGGCCTGGGCCTGGGCCAGCTTGTCGCCGACCTGCGCCTCGACGGCGGCGTAGACGTCGTCCTGGTAGTCGAGGAAGCGGGGGAACTCGGCGACCGGCTTGGCGGCCTTCTCGGCCATCGCGGACTGCGCGTCGCACAGCGCCTTGATGAACGGCTTGGCCGCCTCGAGCCCCTGGGCGACGACCTCCTCGGTCGGGGCGG
>DATABY010000037.1:0-1731 GCA_036259355.1 Nocardioidaceae bacterium | reverse complement strand
CATGTACACGTTCTGGGCGGTGTGGTGCACGCCGTGGTCGTGGTACCAGAGCGTCCGCGGCGAGCAGTTGTTCGGGTACATGTAGTTCTTCCACTCACCCGGGTCGGTGAGGTCGCCGGCGTAGCCGTCGAACTGCGGCTTCGAGGGCGAGCCGTGCAGGTGGGTGGAGGTCCAGGGGACGTAGCCCATGGTCGGGTGCTTGGCCGGCAGGTTGTTGATCTGCTGCATGACGACCCGGCGGCTCTGGCCGGTGTTCACGAAGCTGTCCTGGTAGACGCGGATGGTGGGCCCCGGGACCAGGCCGTTGTAGCCCCACATCGTCGTCTTGATGCCCTTGATGAACTCGACCTGGGTCGGCTTCTGCTCGATCTTGTAGTAGTCGGTGCCGGTGTAGGCCGCGCCGACGATCGGGACGCCGGTGCCCGGGACGGCGCCGTAGCTGTTGCCCGGCTTGTCGTCGGAGCGGTACGGCGCCAGCACCGGCGGGGCGGTGAAGGCAGCGACGTAGGGCCGGGGCATCCTCTTGGTGTCGAGCTCCGAGGCGCTCTTGGCCGAGAGCACAGCCTGGTACGGCAGGGCCATGGCCGCGGTCCCGGCCAGCGACACCTTGAGGATGTCGCGGCGGTTCAGGCTGGGCGTGTCCATCGGGGTGCTCCTCACTCACCTGCGGTGATCGTCGGAGGAACACTCCCGCGTCCGCCGCCCCCGTCACAGCCGGAACGAGGGGGGCGGGGGGCTCCCGTATTTGGGGGGTCCGCGCAGGTCAGCCGCTCGTGGCGTCACTGTCCGTGGTGCAGCGGCAGCACAGCGGTCAGCATCGCGCCGCCGCCAGGCCGGTCACCCAGCGTGACGATGCCACCGTGGTCGACCACTCGGTCCCGGAGCAGCGCCAGCCCCAGGTGGCCCTCGGCGCGCTTGTCGGTGGACGCCGGGAAGCCGACGCCGTCGTCGGCGATCTCCAGGCGCACCGCGGGCGCCCCACGCAGCTCGGTCTCCTCGAGGGTGATCCAGGTGCGCTTGGCCTGGGCGTGGTGGGCGATGTTGGCCAGGGCCTCCTTGGCCGTGCGGTAGAGCACCGCGGTCACGTCCGGCGCGGTCTCCGGCAGCGGGGCGGCGTCCATGAGCACCTCGATGCCGGCGTCGCGCAGCGGTTCGGCGGCGTCGGCGATCGCCACGGCCAGACCCGGCCCGCTGAGGTCCGGCGGGTAGATGTCGACCATCAGCCGACGCAGCGACTGGACGGCGTGCCGGACCGCGCCCACGAGCTTGTCGACGGTCGGCTGCCGCTCCTCGGGGACGCTGTTGCGCAGGGCCGAGAGGGCGTAGCTGACCCCGGCGAGGTCCTGCACCGGCCCGTCGTGCACGTCGGCGGCGATGGCCCGCCGTTCGCGGTCGGAGGCCTCGACGTTGCGCTGCACCAGCGCGGTCCGCTCGGCCTCCTGGCGCCGCACGCGGCGGGCCAGCGACGTCGCGATGGGCACCTGTACCAGCTGCAGGACGACGAGCGCGCCGATGGCCATCGGGATGATCTGGCCGCGCAGCCGCGCTGCCTGCCGGTCGATGCCGTCGTAGGCGAAGTACGCCTCGAAGACCAGCTGCTCACCGGGGACGGTCAGCGGCGTGTAGACCTCCAGCAGCGTCTGCGGCCCGTCGCCGGGCGTGGTCTCCGGCTTCTCGTCGACCTCGGCGACGGTCTCCCCGCCGACTGCGGCCAGCAGGCCGTCCGAGGGC
>DATABY010000036.1:0-7619 GCA_036259355.1 Nocardioidaceae bacterium | reverse complement strand
CTGCAGCCGGAAGGTTCCGATGGCGAGGCCCCCAGCGGCGGCGACGAGCAGGCTCCACAGGACAAGGGGCATCAGGGCAAGCCAGTCGTGGCTCACGTACTCCTCGTTCGGGGCCACTGCGTCCCACGCCGCGGGGCGCGGCCGTGACGAACGCCGCTGTACCAATGCCGATAGCGACCTTCCATCAGGGATTCCCGTGATGGCGCGCTACACCCTTGTATGGGCGCACAGCGGCGGCCGATGAGAATCTCCAGCCACGCTGGTCGGTCCCCAACGTACCGATTGCAGTCACCAGTCGAGGAGCACGCAGATGTCACGCACACGGATCCACAACTTGTCCATCTCCCTCGACGGCTTCGCCACCGGCGAGCCGCAGTCCGCCGACGCGCCGTTCGGCCATGCGGGCGAGCGTTTGCACGAGTGGATGTTCGGTACCCGGTTCTGGGACGCGGACGGAGCCACCGGAGTCGACGACGCCTTCGCTGAGCGCCACAGTTACGGCATCGGCGCCGAGATCATGGGCGCCAACAAGTTCGGCCCGCCCGGCTGGCAGGACGACCCGGACTGGAGGGGCTGGTGGGGTCCGAACCCGCCGTTCCACACACCGACCCTCGTGCTCACTCACCACCCGCGGCCCTCGATCGAGATGGAGGGTGGCACCACGTTCCATTTCCTCGACGCCGCCCCGGGCGAGGCGCTCGAGACCGCCCGCGAAGCAGCCGATGGCCAGGACGTCCGGATCGGCGGCGGCGCCACCGTCGTACGCGACTTCCTCACGGCCAGGCTGGTCGACCACATGCATCTCGTCCAGGTCCCGATCGTGCTCGGCCGCGGCGTGCGCATCTGGGACGGCCTGGAGGCCCTCGAAGATGCCTATGACGTCGAGGCGGTGTCCTCCCCCAGCGGCGTCACCCACCTCACGTTCACGCGGAAGGTCGTCTCGTGAATGCCCGACAAACCGCAGGTCGTGGCCGGGCGGCCGGGAGGTTGCCCGCGCGCGAGCTCCCCGGCGCCAGTTCGCTGCGAGGTGGGCGGACCGGGCAGTGCTCAGGATCGTCGTGCCGCGGAACGAGTGGGCCCGACCGTCCGTCCGGTCAGGGCTGACCACGCCGGTTGGCATGCACCGCTTGGTCCGGGTGTTGTCCGGCCGCTGAGGGATGCAGTGAACCTCCGACCAGATCGCGGAGGCGATCCCAGCGGTGCTCGTACGCAGCACCGAACCGCCGCCGCGCACGGTCCAGCTTCCGATCGCCGTACCGGCGCCGCGCCCAAACAGAGCTCGGTTTGGCCAACCGGGCCGCGCCCACCAACGCCACGAGCGGGACCACGATGCCGATGAGCCCGGTGGGGAGCTTGCTCTTCAGGAAGCAGACCGTCGCCATCGCCAGGTGGAAGGCGAGCCCGCCGAGGTAGGCCCACAGGGCGTACCAGTCCGTCAGCTCCGCCCTTTCACCCAGCGGACTGGCCTGCATCAGCAGCACCACGCCGAGAGCACCCCCGAGCAGGATCGCGTCGACCGACTTGCGCCCCTCCGGCCCCCAGTACACGTCGTCGAGATGGAACCACAGCGCGAACTCGTCCAGCGTGAGCGCGGCGCCGGCGCCGAAGAGCGCCGCAAGCACTTCTAACCACGGCGACTCGGGGCTGTACCGGAACTGCAGCATGCCACTGACCAGCACCAGGAGAATGCCCCACACCTGGTGGTGCACGTGGACCCCGCCGATGTAGATGTCCGACAGGCCGCCCTGCTCACCGGACTCGCCGGTCTCAGGCGGTGGGGCCGACTTCTTCGCACGAATCCGGCGGGTGATCCCGCGCGTGACGGCGAAGGTCACGAAGAACGCCAGCAGCGCCCACACGGCCGCCGACCGGCCGGTGTCGGTCAAGTACTCCCGGTACCAGTCCACGCGTGTCCCCCGCGGTTCGAGCCCCCGAGTTCGATCATGCCGATCAAGTAGGCGGCCGACAACCCTCCATTTGCAGGCGGCGAGCTCCCCGGCGTTGCCCATGCCGGGCGGGTCTGCGTGGCGGCGGGGTTATGCGCCGGGGAACGGGCCGCTCCAACCTGGAAGCCCAACCCGTCTGCGACGTCGATCGGCCCGATACGTCGGGGGCCTGGTGTGCTCGCGATCCGGGTTGTAGCGCGCCCACAGGGCGGCCGCACCTAGGCAGAGCAGCACCACGGCGATCGCAAACCACCCCATCATGGCTCCCTGAAGAGAAGATGTCCGTCCAGACCCATCGAACGCCTGTGCTGTCAACGAAGCGCAAACCCACACTGGGAGGGTCGGGGGCAGTGCGTGCCGCTTCGGCTCCGGTGCCTACAGCCGAGGGTCGACGGGTTCGGACTCCAGGGCGAGGATCGCGAACACAGGTTCGTGCACGCGCCACAACGGCTCGCCGGCTGTTGCGCGGGCGAGTGCCTCGAGACCGAGGGCGTACTCTCGCAGGGCTAGAGACCGTTTGTGGCCCAGGTTGCGCTGGCGGAGCCGGTCCATGTTGGCCGTCTCGGTGTAGTCGGGGCCGTAGATCAACCGCAGGTACTCGCGCCCGCGCACCTTCAGGCCCGGCTGCGCCAAACCGCGGCGGGTACGGGTCAGGTTGGCGTGTGGCTTGACCACCATGCCCTCGCCGCCTCCTGCGGTGAGGTCGTCCCACCAGGCCACCGCGGCAGCGGTGGAGTCCGGGTCGGTGCTGTCGACGGTGATTCTCCGAGTTCGCTGCATCAGGTCGGGTGCTGCTTCGGCAAGTCGGTCGGCGGCGTCGAGGTGCCAGCCGTGGTCTCGCTCCTCGTATGTGTGGCGGTTCGTTGCAAGTAGCTGGAATGGTGCCAGGCGGATGCCTTCGAGGCCTTGGGTCGGCCAGTGGTAGCGACGGTAGGCGGCGGTGAAGGCTTCGGCGTTCCGCACCCGAGCGCGGGTGCGGTCACGTAGCCCGTCCACGTCGACTCCGCGCTGGCTGGCCTGCTCCAGTAGCGCGACTCCGGCGGGCAGTGTTGAGCGCGCGGCCGCGCCGGTGGCCGCGTACTGGTGCTGCAGCAGTTCGGCGGCTTTGGCCGACCAGGGCAGCAGCTCGCAGTCCAGGAGGAGCCAGTCGGCGTCAAGCTCTGCCCACAGCCCGGCCGTATCGGCGGCCGCACGCACCCCGGTGAGCAGCTGTTCGGTCAGTTCCTGACCGAAGAAGGAGCGGCCGGTGCGCGTGTAGACGGCTCCGGTGGCGCCGTCGTCGGCGTTGAAGTGGCGCCGCGCGCTGTGCTGGTCGCGACACACCAGCATGATCGCGCGTGAGCCCATGTGCTTCTCCTGGCAGGTCAGCCGGGTAACGCCCCCATGCCGGTAGGCGTCGAACGCCTCACGGGGATGCTCCAGCAGGTTCGGGTCCTGTGAGGTGGCGCAGGGAGCCATGGTGGGTGGCAGGTAGAGCAGCCAGCGCGGGTGCAAGGCGAATCGACTCATCACCTCCAGTGCGCCGGCGGCGTTCTCCTCGCGGATGGTCACGCGGCCGTGATGGGCGGTCTCGATGACACGCTTGCCGACTACGTCGGTCAGGTCGAGCAGGTCGGGGTCTCTGCGGACGGCCCCCGCATGCGCGGCCTGCCGGGTGCCCCGCCCTGCGTCCGTCGTGACCACGGTGGCGGTAGGGAACGGCTTTGCGGGCTCGTACCAGACCTGCTGCGCTGGCACGGAGACGATGTCCTTCTCGGGGTAGCGCAGCGCGGTGAGCGTGCCGCCGAACACACAGCCGGTGTCGAGGCACATGGTGTTGTTGACCCACTCGGGTTCCGGGGTGGGTGTGTGCCCGTAGAGCACCATGGCGTGCCCGCGGTAGTCGTTGGCCCACGGGTAACGCACCGGAAGCCCGAACTCGTCGGTCTCCCCCGTGGTGTCGCCATACAGAGCAAAGCTGCGTACGCGTGCCGAGGCCCGTCCGTGGTAGGCCTCCTTCAGCCCGGCGTGCGCGATGACCAGGCGGCCACCGTCGAGAACCAGATGGGACACCAGGTCGTAGCAGAACTGCTCGACCTGCTTGTGAAAGTCCGCCTTCTCCCCGTCGAGCTGTTGCAGGGTCTCGGCAAGGCCGTGGCTGACCTGCACCTTGCGGCCCTGCAGGGCGCGCACCAGCTTGCTCTCGTGGTTGCCAGGCACGGCCATCGCGTGCCCGGCGCGCACCATGCCCATCACCAGTCGCAGCACGCCCGGGGAGTCGGGGCCGCGATCGACCAGGTCTCCGACAAACACGGCCTTGCGCCCTTCGGGGTGCGCCGCGTCGACCGGGCGGCCTTGGTCATCGCGGGTTGCGATGTAGCCGAGCTCGCCCAGCAGCTGCTCCAGCTCCGCGCGGCAGCCGTGTACGTCGCCGATGACGTCGAACGGGCCGGTCTCGTGGCGGAAGTCGTTGAGCAGCTTCTCCCTGACGATCCGGGCTGTTTCGACCGCCTCGGTGCCGCGCAGCACGTGGACTCTGCGGAAGCCTTCCTTACTCAGGCCGCCGCGCAGGGATCGCCGCAGCTGGTCGCGCTGCCGGCGGACCACATCGGCACCGAACTCGCGGTCGGGTCGGTCGGCGTTGCGCTGCACGCAGACCGCTTCGGGTACGTCGAGCACGATCGCCACGGGCAGCACATCGTGGGCACGGGCCAGTTCCACCAGTTGCTTGCGTGCGTCGCGCTGCACGTTGGTGGCGTCGACGACGGTCAGCCGACCCGCCGTCAACCTCTTGGCGGCAATGAAGTTCAGCACCTCGAACGCCGCCTTGGTGGCGGACTGGTCGTTCTCGTCGTCGGCGACCAGGCCCCGGCAGAAGTCACTGGAGAGCACCTCGAACGCCCCGAAGTGCCTGGCGGCGAAGGTGGACTTTCCAGAACCGGTGACACCGATGAGGACCACCAACGACAGCTCAGGAACCGCGAGCTCGCGTGGCGACGGCGTACCGGTGTTCTCGGCGGCCATCAACCGGCCCTCGATGCGTCGTTGCGGGTGAAGACGGCCATCTGCGTGGGCGGGCCGACTTGTGGGTCCTCGGTGCCCACTGGCAGGAACCGCACGTGGTACCCGCTGCGGTCCGCCAGCGAGTGCGCCCAGCCGGCAAACTGGGCGCGAGTCCACTCGAAGCGGTGGTCGGGATGCCGGAAGTCTCCGGCAGGAAGCCACTCGAACCGCGCGTTGTGCTCGGCGTTCGGCGTGGTCACGACGACCACACCGGGGTTGGCGACGGCAAAGACGGTGTGCTCCAACGCCGGCAGCCTGGGCGGGTCAAGGTGCTCGACCACCTCCATCAGCACCGCAGCGTCGAACCCGGCGAGCCGCTGGTCGCGATAGGTCAAGGCAGACTGCCACAGCCGAAGCCGCTCGCGCTGCTTGTCGGCGAGCCTGTCCAGAGCCAGGCGCCGCTCGGCCGAGCGCAGCGCCCGATCCGAGACGTCGACACCGACGACCTCGGTGAACGTCGGGTCGCGCAGCAGTTCTCGCAGCAAAGCGCCCTCACCGCAGCCCAGATCCACCACCTTCGAGGCTTCGGCCTCCCGCAGTACCTCAAGGACCGCCTGCACTCGCTGTCGCGCCAGTGACACCCGCGGAGCCTCCGGTGCTGCTGCCTCCTCGTCGGTACCGGCGTCATCGAGGCCCGGCGACACGGCGTCATCGACCTCGGTCAGACGGTCGACAGCGCTGCTGACCAGGCTGCGCTGGTGCGCCAGGTAGCGTCGCGTGATCAGCTCGCGGCGGGGGTGGCCCTGCAGCCAGCCACCACCGGCGCGAACCAGCTTGTCCACCTCATCGGTGCTCACCCAGTAGTGCTTGGCGTCGTCGAGAACCGGCAGCAGCACGTACAGGTGGTTCAGCGCATCCGCCAGCCGCTGCCGCCCGCTCAGACGAAGGTCGACGTAGGCAGAGTTTCCCCACTCCGGAAGCTCTGGATCCAACGGGACCGGGCTCGCGTCCACATCCCAGCCCAGGGGCCCGAACATCTGCTCAGCGACCTCCACCCCGCCGCGACATGGCAACGCCGGCAGACGCACTTCCAGGTCCAATCGCTCCTCGACCAGCCGGGGACGGGCATCGCAACGGCCGTTCATCGCCGTCCTGAACACGCGACCCAACGCAACTGCCAGCATCGATGACGCGGCGTAGGGACGGTCGTTCACGTACTGCGCCAGTGAGGCGGCATCGGCACCGCTGAACCGGCGACCGCGCACCAAACCCACGGGGTCGACCTCAACCAGCAACGCAGCCGTGCACCGGTCCGGAGTCGCCTCCGGGTAGAACACATGCGCGCGCCCCATCGACACGTCAAACGACTGCGCCCGCGCCGGATGTTTGTGCAGCAAGAACCCCAGATCAGCAGCCGGCGTCGTAGTCGAGGTCAGCGTCAACAACACGCCGCACAGTCTGCCTCAAACCGGCCGCGAGGAAATCGCGCCAGGAATTGCCGAGCGCGACAGCCGAGAGCTCCACCTCGACTGGGCGGGCTGCCGGGACAGCACTACGCAGACCCGTCGGGCAACGGTTCTGCGTGCTGCCAGCGCAGTGTTGAGGCGCACTCTTGGTAGCGTCGAACCTGTGGCTTCGTCCCGCACCCGGCCACCGGTCGTTGACCTCACATGTCCTCCTTGGTCAGCAGCGGGACTGCCATCGCCGTCGGCGTGCTCGCGGCCGCGGTTGGCTCGGCTTGAATCACTCCGCGGTGGACGAGGGCACCATGAGGGTCGAGCGTGCCCATCTGCGCAGCACCTCCGGCGACGGCGGCCGTACCCGGCCTGCCGCCGGCCCTCCCGGATCCAGGTCGGGCCAGTGCCGTGCCACCCAGTCGGTCTCGATCGGCGGGTAGAGAGCGGCCCAGTGCTGACGGACGGTCTGCAGGATGCTGTCCATCTGATCGCTCCGCGGTGCGACGGACTGTCCCAGGTAGGCCAGCACCGTGATACGGCCCTCCACGCTGCTGGTCGGGCGCCTGAACTGGGCACATAGCCGAGCCGTTGCCTCCGGGACCGCCGTGGCATCACCGACTGCTGCCAGGCAATGCAGCGCGCACTCCTTGAGGTGTCCGTTCCTGTCGCGGCGCAGGATGTCAACCAGCACCTCCCTGGCTGTGGCCGGAGTACGGGCTGTCACGGCGCGCATCGCGATCACCCGGAGATCGAGGGCTCCCGCGCCCGACGCATGGAGCGCCACGCGGCGCACGAGCGCATCCGCCTCAGCCGATCCGGCACTCGACCACACCAGGGCTTCGACGACGAACTGACGGCGAGCCCTGGCCACGTGCTCGTAGGCCTCCACCAACGCCGATTCCCCGTCCTCACCGGCGCGCTGCGCCGCCTCCAGTGCGGCATCGAAGCGCCCAGACGAACCGCTCAGCAAGGACCGCAGCAGCTCCGCCCGACTCGGATACAGCTCCGGGCAATGCTTGCGCTGCAGGCGTTCCAAGCGCGCGTGGTCGACCATCTCACCACCCTCTCGACAACGGCCCCCAGAGACAAGGACCGTCCACGCTCGCGGGCCGAGTACGCGGTACCGGTGAACCAGTTGCGGTTCGCCCGGCGCAAAAGTCGCACCGACGCAGGCGCGGCACGGACCAGATCGGCCGAACGGAGACTAGCGTTCGGGAGGTGAGCGGCGACTTCC
>DATABY010000035.1:0-10969 GCA_036259355.1 Nocardioidaceae bacterium | reverse complement strand
GCAGCGACAGCGGGTGGCGATGGGCCGGGCCATCGTGCGCCAGCCACAGGTGTTCTGCATGGACGAGCCGCTGTCGAACCTCGACGCCAAGCTGCGGGTGTCGACCCGTGCCCAGATCGCTGCCCTGCAGCAGCGCCTGGGTGTCACCACCGTCTACGTCACCCACGACCAGGTCGAGGCGATGACGATGGGTGACCGGGTCGCGGTGCTCAAGGACGGTGTGCTGCAGCAGGTCGACACGCCACTGGCGCTGTACGACGACCCGGCGAACCTGTTCGTGGCCGGGTTCATCGGCTCCCCCGCCATGAACCTGCTCGACGCCAAGGCCACCGAGGACGGTGTGCGGCTCGGCGACTACGTCGTACCGCTGGACCGGTCCTCACTCGCCCACGCCGACCGCCGGGCTCTCAAGATCGGGGTGCGCCCGGAGGCGCTCCGCCTTGTCGGCGACGGCGACACCGGCCTCCCGGTCGAGGTGATGGTGGTCGAGGAGCTCGGCGCGGACGCCTTCCTCTATGGCACCGCCGCCACTCAGGCCGGACCGGCCGAGGTGGTGGCCCGCATCGACGCTCGCCGGCCCCCCGCGAAGGGCTCCTCCGTACGCCTCGGTGCCGACCCCGAGCGCGTGCTGGTCTTCGACGCCGACACCGGTGAGCGGCTGGCGGGCTGAAGGTCAGCCGAGACGGCCGGCGATGTCGCGGGCGGCGGCGGTGACCAGGGGTCCGCCGTTGTCCACGTCGAGCCGGCCGAGGGCCACCACACCGACCGACCCCTCGACCCCCGGAAGCCCGAGGATGGGGGCGGCCAGGCCGAGCGCGCCGACCTGCAGCTCGCCCTCGGTGGCCACTAGCTCGGCGCCCTCGTTGGCGCCGGCGGCGATCGCGCGTCCGAGCAGGATCGCCTTGCCGGCCGCACCGACGTCGAGGGGGTGCCGGGCCCCCACGCGGTAGCCGACGTGGTAGTCGGTCCACGACGGCTCGACCACCGCGATCGCCAGCGCCTCTCCGCCGTCCGCCACGGTCAGGTGCGCCGTCGCGCCGAGCTCCTCGGCCAGCTTGCGCAGGATGCCGGTCGCGAGGTCGCGCAGCATCGGCTGCACCGAGCGGGAGAGGTTGAGCACGGCCAGCCCGAGCTCGACCCGACCGCTGCCGTCGCGGCGGGCGAGGGCGTGCCGCTCCAGCGTCGTGACAAGCCGGTACACGACGGTCCGGTTGACCCCCAGCGCGGCCGCGAGCTCGGTGATCGACATCCCGCGCGGATGCGCGGCGAGCAGCTCGAGCACGCGGAGCCCGCGGTCGAGGGTCTGTGACGTCTCTGCGGGCACGCGCCTCACCATATCCGCGCCAGTCCCCTCGCGCCGAGATCGCAGAACTGACCCCTCCTGGCGCCGAGATCGCAGAACTGCCCCCGCGCAAGCCACCTCTGAGACCTCCGGCGGAGGATGAGCAGCGGCGGGAGGGGCGGCCGCCCGGGTAAACCGGGTCAGCCGGGTCGAGTGGCCCAGTCGCGGATCAGGTCGATGCGCGCCCGCAGGTCGTCGGCCGACGCCTGCGCCGCCCGAGGCCCGCCCACCGAGTGGCGCAGCCGGTTGTGGATCTCGCCGTGGGACTGGCCGGTGCGGTGATGCCAGGCCGCGACGAGTCCGTTGAGCTCTCGCCGCAGTCCCGCGACGCGCTCATGCGTACTGGCCGCGCCGTCGTCACCCTCAGCAGCCGGCCCAGCAGCCGACCCGGCCCTCGGCTTGGTGTCGGCGGGACCGCGGCGCCGTCTCTGCTCGGCCATCCGTTCGGCCTGCCGGCGGTGCAGCAGGGTGCGCACCTGTTCGGGGTCGAGGAGCCCGGGGATCCCGAGGAAGTCCGCCTCCTCCTCGCTGCCGACCACGGCACCGCCTTCGACACCGTAGTCGCCGCCGTCGTAGACCACCCGGTCGAAGGTCGCCTCGCTCTCCACTGCCTCGAACGACATCTGCTCCTCGTCGGGCGTGCTCTGCTCGGCCTGCGCCGCCGCGACCAGCCGGTCCTCGGCAGCGAAGATGTCGTCCTCGTCCTGCACCTTCCGGCCGAGCACGTGGTCGCGCTCCACCTCCATGTCGGAAGCGAACCCCAGCAGCGACCCGACGCTGGGCAGGAACACCGTGGCGGTCTCGCCGCGCCGCCGCGCGCGCATGAACCGCCCCACGGCCTGGGCGAAGAACAACGGGGTCGCCGTTGTCGTCGCATAGACGCCAACCGCCAGGCGGGGTACGTCGACGCCCTCGCTGACCATGCGGACCGCCACCATCCACCGCGAGTTCGAGGTGGCGAACTCGCCGATCCGGCCGCTGGCCGCCTTCTCGTCCGAGAGCACGACCGTGGGCTTCTCCCCGGTGAGTTCCCGCAGCAGCCGGGCGTACGCGCGGGCGCTGTCCTGGTCGGTCGCGATGACCAGGCCGCCGGCGTCGGGCACGTGCCGGCGTACCTCCGACAGCCGCGTGTCGGCGGCTGCGAGCACCGCCGGCATCCAGGCGCCGTCGGGCGCCAGCGCGGTGCGTAGTGCCTGCGCCGTCAGGTCCTTGGTGAGCGGCTCGGCCAGGTGCGCCGCGACCTCGTCACCGGCGCGCGTGCGCCACCGCATCTCCCCGGAGTACGCCATGAACAGCACCGGCCGGACCACGCCGTCACGCAAGGCGTGGGCGTAGCCGTAGGTGTAGTCGGCGGCGCTGCGCGGGACGCCGTCGTCACCGGGCGCGTAGGTCACGAACGGGATCGGGTTGACGTCGGAGCGGAACGGTGTGCCGGTCAGCGCCAGCCGTCGCGTCGCCGGCTCGAACGCCTCCCGGACCGCCTCGCCCCACGACAGCGCGTCGCCGGCGTGGTGGATCTCGTCGAGGATCACCAGCGTCTTGTGGTTCTCGGTGCGGACCCGGTAGGCCAGCGGGTTGGTCGCCACGCCCGCATACGTCAGCGCGAAGCCCACGAAGTCGCGACTCGTGCGTCCCTTCTTGCCTGTGTAGGCCGGGTCGATCGGGATCCCCGCCACCTCCGCGGCCTGCGCCCACTGGGTCTTCAGGTGCTCGGTCGGCGCGACCACCACCACCCGCTCGACCACACGCCGCGCGAGCAGGTCGGCCGCCACCCGCAGCGCGAACGTGGTCTTGCCCGCACCCGGCGTGGCCACCGCCAGGTAGTCGCGCGGCGCGCGTGCCAGGTAGTCGTCGAGGGCACGCTGCTGCCAGGCGCGCAGCTTGGTCGCCGTACCCCACGCCGCCCGCTCGGGAAAGGCCGGCGGCAGATGCGCAGCGTGGCTCAAGGTGTCCTTCCAGCAGGGTCAGTTCTGCGATCTCGACGCGAGGGACGGGGTCAGTTCTGCGATCTCGACGCGAGGGGTGGCGGGCCGAGGGCGGAGGTCAGTCGCCGCTCGAGCCGCCCGAGCCGCCGGAGCCGCCGGAGTCGCCGGAGTCGCCGTCGCCGGGGCGCAGGCCCTCCCAGATGTCCTTGCACTCCGGGCAGACGGGGAAGCGCTGCGGGTCGCGGCTGGGGACCCACACCTTGCCGCACAAGGCCACCACCGGAGTGCCCTCGACCATCGCGGCCATGAGCTTGTCCTTGGCCACGTAGTGCGAGAAACGCTCGTGGTCGCCGTCGTCGAGCGTCGGCTGTGTGCGCCGGTCTTCTACGGTCTGCGCGCCCGGGGTCAACTGTGTCACCCGACGAGTCTACGAGACGTTCAGTTCTGGGACGGGTCCAGCGGGCAGGTGTGTACGAACGCCAGCTCCCCCGGTTGGCGGCGCAGCACCCGGCGCCATAGGTTCTCGGCGTCGGGGGCGAGCAGGTCGTCGCGCTCGGCCGGTACGACGTACCACGCGCCCTCGGCGACCTCCTCCTCCAGCTGCCCAGACCCCCAGCCGGCGTAGCCCGCGAACACCCGCATCCCCGTCAGCACGTCGGCCAGCAGCTCCGGCGGAGCGTCGAGGTCGACCAGACCGGCGCCGGGGTAGAGCTGCTTCCACCCCACCGGCGCTTCGTCGTCGGAGCCGTCGACCACGGCGAGCGCGAGGGCGGAGTCGGTGGCCACCGGGCCGCCGGAGAACAGCACGTCCGGGCCGCTGACGAGCTCGGACCACCCGGGCAGCACCTCCGCGACCGGCACCGTGGTGGGCCGGCTGATGATCACGCCGAGCGCGCCGTCGTCGTCGTGGTCGAGCAGGAGTACGACGGTGCGCGCGAAGTTGGGGTCCTCGAGCTTGGGCGTGGCGACCAGAAGCCGCCCGGTCAGCAGGTCGGCACCGGACATACTCCCATCATGGCCCACAGCCGCGGCGTCCCGAAGGGGTCGGCGCGACCGGTTGCTCACACCCGCGAGGCGTCGGGCTCCCGCGCCGGGTCGGCGGCCAGGCGCCGGTGCCGGTCGACCAGGTCGGCGACCGCCTGGGTGACCGCCCGGTCACGCTCCAGCGGCAGCATGTGACCGGCGCCGGGGAGCACGCTCAGCTCCGCCCACGGCATGGTCTCGGCCAGCCGGCGCGCGTGCACCGGAGGGGTCAGCCGGTCGCGGTCGCCGACGAGGACGCGGGTGGGCACGGTCTCCATCGCGGCCAGCGCCGCGCTGCGGTCGTGCAGCATCAGGTCGGTGAAGAAGCCGCACATCGAGTCCGCCGGCGTCGCGACCAGGTCCTCGAGCACCACGCGGTGGTCGGCCAGTCGCATCGGACGGCCCAGCAGGAACCGGCGCACCACCTGCGACTCGATCGTCGGGGGCCGGCGCCGGGTCCGCCGGCTGAGCATCCGGGCCCGGGCGGCGAGCAGGAGCGGCAGCCGCCGGCGCAGCCGGGCGCCCATCGCCCGCGGCAGCCCGAGCGTCACCGCGTCGAGCTGACCACCGGAGGTGCTCACGAACACCGCCCCGGCGACGCGGTCGACGAAAAGCTCAGGGCGGTGCTCGGCCAGCGCCATCATCGCCATTCCGCCCATCGAGTGGCCGGCCAGCACCAGCGGTCCGTCCGCGGCGACCGTGTCGATGACCACGCCCAGGTCACGGGCGAGGTTCTCCACGGTCGCGTCGCTCTGCGCAGTGCCGTCGGAGCGGCCGTGGCCGCGGTGGTCGTAGCGCACCACGCGGATCGGCCCGTCGACGAGCCTCGGCAGGTCACGTGCCTGGTAGCGCCAGGTCTGCATGCTCTGCGTCCAGCCGTGCGCCAGCACCACCGTCAGCTCGGGGCGCTCCTCGGAGCCGACCGGGCCGGTGACGTCGACGTGCAGCCGCAGCCCGTCGTGGGTGCGCAGGTCCCGTCGACGGCCGTCGTCCTGCGCCGTGCTCACGCGCCGGCTCCCACCGGCGCGCGCTCTGCCGTGGTCTCGCGCGGCGTCCCGCCGGGGCGTCGTGCGGCCGCCGCGTACGCCATGCCGATGAGCGCGAACACCAGGCCGAAGAGCGCGAACGTCACGGCGTACCCCGCGGCCCACAGCCACGCGGGCACGTCCTTGCGCTCCTCGCGGCGCAGGATGTGCTTCTCGGTGACGAACGCGCGGTCCGCGTCCCGGACCGCCGGCACCGCGGCCGCCGGGATGGCGGGGTCGGCCGGAAGATAGAGCGGCACGCTGACCATCGTGTGCAGCGGCTGGTGCAGCCGCAGCAGCGTCTTCCACGCCCCGTGCAGCGGCAGCGGCCGGTCGGAGCGGTAGACGCCCGGCGAGACCTCGCGCATCTCGGCTCGCACCATGCCGCCACCCTGCCAGGCCAGCGCCTCGAACCACCAGGCCCCGGCGGCCACGTCGCTCGGCCGCACCTGCGCTTCGACGTAGGCGGTGCGCCGCTCGCCGGTGGTGACGTTGTCGAACGACAGGGTCGCGCCGGCCTGCTCCGTGGTCGCCAGCGTGTCGCGCGGCGGGGCGTTGAAGCCGATGACGCCGACCAGGGCGACCGCCGCCAGCAGCGCCGCCACGTGCGGGTGCCGCGTCCGGCGTACGACCGAGAGGTCACCGACCTCCACCAGCCGGCCGTGCAGCCACACCGCCACGACGCCCACCAGTGCGCCGGTGAGCGTGCCCCACAGCAACATGTACGGCATCGACTCGGCGGGCCAGGGCATCGGCCGCGCGACCTGGGCCCAGAAGTACTCGGTGCCGACCGTGACCAGCGCGACCGCGGCGCCACCGAGCAGGCCGAAGGTGTACGTCGGCCGGGCGAACCGGGCCAGCACCAACCCGGTCAGGGCCCCACCCAGAAGCAGCGGCGGCCACGGGATGAGCGCGTCGAACACCCATGCGTTCAGCGCCACCAGGGTGCCCTGCAAGCCGGCGAAGGCGAGCCACGCGGCGGCCACCCAGCCGGCCCCGCGCAGCATCGCCAGCGTCGTCGTGACGGTGGCGGCCAGGGCCAGCACGATGGGGTCCATCACCAGCGGGAACTGCGGCACGCCGTAGGCGTACTCGAGCAGGAACGCGACCGGGCCGATGAAGACGATGAGCAGGGCCGCGAGCTCCAGCAGCCCCCGCACCCGCGACGACGCCCGCAGCTGCCGGGTCTCCGCGCAGGTGAGCAGCATGCTGTACGGCAGCAGGATCGTGCCGCCGATCATCACGATGTGCGTTGGCCCCCACTCGGTGACGTCCTGGCCGAAGAGCCGGTGCCACACGTCGTCCAGCGGAAAGCCCGCCAGCGCGCACAGCGCGATGCCGGTCGACAGCGCCGGGCCCATCGGCACCCGCCAGGAGCGGGTGACGCGCAGCGTGCGGGCGGGCAGCCGGTCGTCGGCCAGGGCCAGGGCCAGCGCGCCGCCGACGAACATCGCGACCAGCCCGAAGAAGATGAAGTAGTGCGCGGGGTTGGCCAGCGGTCCCTCGTCACGGCCCTCGCTGATGTGGAAGGACACGTCCCAGTAGAGGCCGACCGCGCCGCTCAGGGCGCCGGCGACCTGCACCAGCATCGGCGCCAGGAACCAGCGGGGGCTGCCGCCGTCGAGGGCGGCGACCCACTCGCTGACCCGGCCCACCGGGCTGGGCGCCGCGGCGGCGCGCCGCTCGCGCCACATCACCCAGGCCAGACCGGCGTAGACCAGCGCGGTGAAGCCGGCGACGATCAGGATCTGGTCGAGGGCGGCGCCACCGGCCGGCGCCGGCTGCGCCCCTGCCTGGACGGCTCCACGGACCGTGAGGACCGGCAGCAGCACGGGCCGCTTCACCACCTATAAGACATGGCCTATGTGTCATCGACACTGTCACATGTACCATGTGCCATGTCAAGAGCACGCACCCGAGGTTGGAGGGGCGTTGGGCGCCAACACCGACGACGAGCTCACGATCGACCAGCTCGCCGCGCAGGTCGGCATGACCGTCCGCAACGTCCGCGCGTACGCGACTCGCGGGCTCATCCCCCCGCCACGGCTGGTGGGGCGCACCGGCTACTACGGTCCCGAACACGCCGCGCGGCTACGGCTGATCCGCGACCTGATCGACCGCGGCTACACGCTGGCCGCGGTGGAGCGGGCCGTGCTCAACAACACCTCGCTGCCGGCCGGGCAGGCGCTCGCCCTGCTCGGCGTGCTGGACAACCCGCTGGGCAAGCAGGAGGAGCCGGAGATCGTCTCCCGGGAGGCGCTGGCCGCAGCCGCCGGCATCCGGCCCGACGACGACATGGTCAGCGAGATGATCGAGGCCGGGCTCGCGGAGCAGCTGGACGAGCAGACGCTGCGGCTGCTGCGCCCCTCGATCGTGCACGCCGGAACCCAGGCCGTGTCGCTGGGACTCAGCAAGGAGTCGACACTGGCGATGCTGCCGGTGCTGGCCGAGCACCTGCGCCCGATCGCCCAGGTGTTCGTCAACGAGTTCCGCGAGCAGATCTGGCACCCGTTCGCCGAGGCCGGGATGCCCGAGGAGGAGTGGCCGGAGGTGTTGCAGCGGATCAAGGCGGTGCTTCCCGTGGCCGGCCAGTCGGTGCTGGCGGTGTTCCGCGACCAGCTGACGTCGGTGATCGACGAGGCGCTCGGCGAGGAGCTCGAGTCGCTGGCCGACGGGGCGCAGGACTCGGCCTGATCAGGCCTCGCCCGACTCCGTCTCCCCCAGTGCCGCCTCACGCACCGCCGTGGCGACCGCCTGGTGCACGCGCTCGTGGAACACGCTCGGGATGATGTAGTTGGCGTTCAGCTGCTCCGCGGTCACCACGGAGGCGATCGCCTTCGCGGCCGCGAGCAGCAGCTGGTCGTCGATCGTGCGGCTGTGCGCGTCGAGCAGGCCGCGGAAGACGCCGGGGAACGCGAGCACGTTGTTGATCTGGTTGGGGTAGTCCGACCGCCCGGTGGCCACCACCGCCGCGTGTTCCCGGGCCACGGCCGGGTCGACCTCCGGCACGGGGTTGGCGAGCGCGAACACGATCGCGTCGTCGGCCATGCTCGCGACTACGTCGCCCCCGAACAGGTCCGGCGCCGACACGCCGATGAAGACGTCGGCACCCTGCAGCGCCCCGGTGAGGTCGCCGGTGAGCTGGGCGACGTTGGTGCGCTCGGCGATCCAGCGCAGGGACTCCGGGAGGTTCTCCCGGTCGCGGTGGATGACTCCCTCGATGTCGGCCACGACCACGTCGCGCACCCCGGCGAGCAGGAGCAGCCGCAGGATCGCCGACCCCGCCGCGCCGGCGCCCGACATCACCACGCGGACGTCGGCCAGGTCCTTGCCCACCACGCGCAGGGCGTTGGTGAGCGAGGCGAGTACGACGATCGCCGTACCGTGCTGGTCGTCGTGGAAGACGGGCACGTCGAGCAGGTCGCGCAGCCGCCGCTCCACCTCGAAGCAGCGCGGGGCCGAGATGTCCTCGAGGTTGATGCCGGCGAACACGGGCGCGATCGCCTGCACGGTGCGCACGATCTCGTCGACGTCCTGGGTGTCCAGGCACAGCGGCCACGCGTCGATGCCGGAGAACCGCTTGAACAGCGCGGCCTTGCCCTCCATCACCGGCAGCGCCGCCGCGGGCCCGATGTTGCCCAGGCCCAGCACCGCGGAACCGTCCGTGACCACGGCCACGGCGTTGCGCTTCACGGTGAGCCGGCGGGCGTCCTCGGGGTTGTCGGCGATCGCCTGGCACACGCGGGCCACGCCGGGTGTGTAGACCATGGAGAGGTCGTCACGGTTGCGGATGGGGTGCTTGGACTGCATCTCGATCGTGCCGCCGAGGTGCATGAGGAACGTGCGGTCGGAGACCTTGTGCACGATCACGTCGGGCAGTGCGCGCAGCGCGTCGACGATGGCCTCGGCGTGCACCGTGTCGCTGGCGGCGCACGTGACGTCGATCGTGAGCCGGTCGTGCCCGGACGAGGTCACGTCGAGGGCAGTGACGAGACCGCCCGCGTGCTCGACCGTGGTGGTCAGCTGGCTGACCGGCCCACCGGCGGGCACGTCGAGGCGAACGGTGATCGAGTTGCTGACGCTCGGGCTGGCCACGCAGGCATCCTCACACACGGGGGCTCCGCCCCCGTGCCCCCCCGAACACGGGGCTTCGTCCCGTGGAGCTCACATACGCGGCCTCCGCCCTCGTGCTGCGCCGAACACGGGGCTTCGTCCCATGGGGAGCACGGGGCCTCGAACAAGGGAGAGCCCCCGCCCGGTCAGGGAGGGAGGCGACCGGGCGGGGGCTGGTCAGCGGGTCAGATGTCTGCCGCGGTGTGCGGCGCGTGCCTCAGGCGGCGAGCGCGTGCCGCAGCCGGCTCAGCAGGCTCCGGGGCGCAGGTGCCGGCGGTGCCGGCGGCGAGGACTTCTCGACCCGGATCGTGCGGGCGCGCTCTTCGACGCGCCGGCCGATGCGGGCGGCCTCGGGGTCGGCCATGCCGGTCAGCCCGCTCGCCGTGGCCAGCAGCGTCCACTCCTTGCGGCGTGCCCGCTGCATGGCCGGGTCGTCGGTGTGGGCGTCGAGGACCGCACGGACACCCGGCATGTCGGCGCAGAGCCCACGCCAGGCGTGCACCACTGCCTGCTCGAGGTCCCACGGCTGTTCGGTCAGCTCGCGCTCGATCGCGCCGGAGAGCCGGGTGTGCCAACGCATCTGCAGCGCGGCCAGCAGCTCCTCGGGGGTGCCGAAGGCCGTCTCGGCCCCGGCGATGTCAACCCACGGGAGGGTGCCGTCGCGCCGGGTGTCGGCGGCGGCCATCACGTCGCGCAGGACGCTGTCGCGGGTGTGGAAAGCATCCCAGGTCATGGTCTGCTCCTTTCACATACCATTGGTACGTACTCAAGGTATGACTGATACCGGGGGTGATGCAAGCGGGCTGGGCGTGAGGCCGCTCACGCCGGGTCCCCCGGCGTACCGTCGGTCGGACCTATGCTGACGGGATGACGACGACGCGGGTAAAGCGCTCGATCTCCCGGCGCCAGGAGTACTCCTCCTCCACCAGGCGGGCCCTGGTCAAGAACGCCCAGGAACTGTTCACCGAGCGCGGTTACGCGGGTACGTCCCTGGACGAGGTGGTGTCTGCGGCGCGGGTCACCAAGGGGGCGCTGTACCACCACTTCCAGGGCAAGCTCGCGTTGTTCCAGGCGGTGTTCGACCAGTGTGAGGCCAACGCTGTGAAGCGGATCACCGGCGAGGTGCGCCGGCAGAAGGATCCGTGGGACAAGGCGCTGACCGCCGTGTCGTCATTCCTCGAGGTGTGCCAGGAGCCGGGCTACCGGCGCATCGTGATGCAGGAGGGCCCGGTCGCGCTGGGCTTCGACCGCTGGCGCGAGAGCGAGGAGCGGTCGACGTACGGGCTGGTGCACGACCTGGTACGCCGGGTGCTGCGCCAGTACGACATCGAGGGCACCCTGCTGAACACGTTCACCCGAATCTTCTACGGCGCGATGAGCAGCGCCGGCATCGCGGTGTCGGAGGCCGAGGACGCCGAGGCGGCGAGCCGCGAGGTGGCCACCGTCATCTCGCTGATGCTGGCCGGGCTGCGTCAGCTGGCCGAGTCGGGCATCGACCTGAGCGCACCCCTGGACGACCCGCGCACGTTGTTCCACGACAC
>DATABY010000034.1:0-4967 GCA_036259355.1 Nocardioidaceae bacterium | reverse complement strand
CCGTCGTCGCGGGCCTCACGGTCTTCCAGCAGGCAGAGGCCGGGATGTTCGTCGTCACGGTGCACTGGGTGGGGGTCGCCGCCCTGATCGGTGGGGTCATCGCCTGCACCGTCGTGGCGCCTGACGCGCTGGACCGGCTGGGTGTCGGCGTGCTCATCGCCGTCGTGGGCGTCACCCTGATCTGCACGCTGAACCTGCTGACGTCCGACACCTCCGCCGCCGCCCAGGCGTTCCTGGCGTTCCCGGTTCTCTGGGCCGCCTCGCACCTGCGGCGCGCCGGGGTGGCGCTGGTGACGGCGCTCGCCCTGGTCGCCGACGGGGTGACTCTCTTCGTCCTCATGCCCACCGCGGCGGCCGTCACCGACTTCGTCTTCTTCGGATCGGTGCTGGTCGTCATGGCGGTGATGCTCACCCGGGCGAACGGCGTGCAGGAGCGGCTGGTCACCGCCCTGCAGGAGCAGGCGCGCGTCGACTCGCTCACCGGCCTGGTCAATCGCCGGGCCTTCGACGACGCCCTGGCCACGACGCTGACCCGGCCGGTCCGCTCGGGAGTGGCGCTGGTGCTCATCGACGTGGACGAGTTCAAGACGATCAACGACGCGCACGGCCACCCCGTGGGCGACGCCGCGCTGGTGCACCTCGCCGGCGTGCTGCGGGAGCAGGTCCGCGCCGAGGACGCCGTCCTGTCCCGGCTCGGCGGCGACGAGCTCGCCGTCCTGCTGCCCGACTGCGCGGCCGACGCCGCGACCCGTCGCGCCCAGGAGCTGCTCCGCGCGGTGCAGGGTGCGCCGCTGCCGCTGGCCGACGGCACGCTGCTGGCGCTGTCGATCAGCGTCGGGGTGGCGCACGCGCCGGAGCGGGCGGGCGACCTGCAGACGCTCAACCACGCCGCGGACGACGCCCTGTACGCCGCGAAGCGGTCCGGCCGCGGCCGGGCGGCCGTCGCCGGCCTCTGATCGGCTCAGGTGGTGACCAGGTCGAACAGCACCACCCCGGCCAGCACGCCCATGGCGACGGCGACCAGGTAGTACAGCCACCACGTGCGGGTGCTCATCGGTCGAGTTCCTCCTCCAGCGTGGCCCGCTTGGCCCGGCTGTACTCGGCGTCGGTGAGCATCCCCGAGGCGTGCAGTGCGGCCAGCCGCTCGAGCCGCCCGGCGACTGACATGGCCGATGCCCGCGGATCGTCCTCCGCCGGCTTCGCGCGCGGTGGAGGAACCTTCGCGGCGGCGGCAGGTGCGGGGGCCGCGGGCGCGACGCCGGCCTGCGCCCGCCGGGTGCGGCGGTTCTGCCGGGCGACCGACAGCCACACCGCCAGCGGGGCGGCCCCCATCAGCACGAAGATCGCACCGCAGACGACGAAACCCACGGCGACGCCCTCCCCCATCGGCGGGTCGAAGCCGTCCTCCAGGAAGTTCCACCCCAGGGTCAGGAACAGCGCCGGCCAGCCCAGGAGCAGCGGCATGGGCGCCTTCAGCACCGACGCCGCCCACAGCGTGCCGATGATGCAGGTGAAGACGCAGGCGAAGACCAGCAGCAGAGCGGTGCCGGTGCCCGACGGGCACGGCTGCGCGGAGACGTAGGGGCCGCCGTCGGAGCAGGAGCCGCCGACCTCGGTGACCGACCGCATGATCAGCGACAGCAGCGTGATCGCCGCAGCGCCTGCCGCCACCCCGAGGCCCAGGACGACGACGGCGACGGCACGTCGCACCGGCCGCTCCGCCTGCATCACGGCGCGCAGGCTAGGCCCGGCAACGCCTCCGGCGGTAGGAGCAGGGGTGCGTGGAGGCCGTGGACGGGTCGGGTAATCTGTCGATGCACTCGTCCGGGTGGCGGAATGGCAGACGCGCTAGCTTGAGGTGCTAGTGCCCTTTATCGGGCGTGGGGGTTCAAGTCCCCCCTCGGACACTCGATCGCCCCGGTGTTCCTGCAGGTCGGGACCCCGGGGCGGTGTCATGTCCGGCCCCGAAACGGCCCTGTGATACCGCCGTGATACTTCGCAAGGCGCTTCAGCCCCTGAGCAGAGCCGCGAACCGGTCGGCAGCCTGCCTGCCCATGCCGGGATGCACGTGCTGGTAGACGGTCAGCGTGATCATCGCGTTGGCGTGACCCAGGCGCTCCGACACCACCTTCACCGGTTCGCCGGCCGCTAAGAGCAGCGTCGCGTGGGTGTGGCGCAGGTCGTGCAGCCGGATCCTCGGGAGCTGGTCCTCCCCTAGTGCTCGACGGGCCTGGGCGACCTGGTCGACGAAGCGGCGGGAGTACCGCTCGGGGTGCCGGGGCGTGCCGTCCAGGTTGCCGAGCACGGGTGCGGTGTCCCGCACGAGATCGAGCGTCAGCGAGCCACGTACCGCTCGGTAGGCGCGCAGAGCGGCGATCGTGTCGGCGTCGATGTCGACGACCCGCGCCTGGCCGGTCTTCGTCGGCCCCTCGACGAGTTGCTCGCCAGCGCCCTTCGTCTTCACCGTGCTGAGACTGCGCCGGACCTGCAGTCGGCCGGCGTCGAGATCCACATCTCGCCATCGGAGCGCCAGCGCCTCGCCTCGGCGCATCCCAGTCGCCGCGAGCAGTCGCCAGCCCATCGCCAGGTCCGGATCACGAGCCTCGGCCCAGTGCAGGAAGCGACTGAGTTCAGGGGCTGTCCACGCTTGCATCTCGGGCGGTCGGGCCTCCGACGGGCTCGGCGGTGTTGAGCGATCGGTCGGGTTCAGGGTCAGCCGACCGTGCTTGACAGCGTCGCTCAGCGCGGACCGGAGGATCGTGTAGATGTACCGCACCGTCCGTGCGGACAGCCCTCCTCTGTCGTCCGCGCGGCCCGACGCCTCCAACGTGCGCATCCAGGCGTCCACCGCTGCACCCGTGAGCCGGGTCAGACTGGTCTCGCCGAGGTAAGGGTTGATGTGCAGCCGGATGTTCTTCCGGTAGGAGGAGAGCGTCGAGGCGCTGAGCCGTTGCCCAGCGATCCACTGAGCCAGGTAATCGTCGAGCCGCTGCTTCGTCGGCTCGACCCACGCTCCGGTCTCCGCTTTGCCGATCTCCAGCCGTAGCTGCGCAGCCGCGTCGCGACGACTCTTGAACCCCCGCTTGAGGACGACGCGCTTCGTACCGTCCTGGAGCATGACCGGGTACTTGATGAGGAAGCGCGGACCGGCCTTCGTCGCGTACTCGCTGATACCGCCCTCGCCAGCCTGACGTCGTCGCGGCTTGGTCGCCATCAGATCTCCCGGCGTAGAGGTGGGCCCTGCCCAACGCAGGCACTCGTCGTCTAGTAGCGACGATCCGAGCCGTGAACCGGCCAGAGTGGATCTGTGGAATCCGGACGACCTGTGGACGAACGGCTAACTAGCCAGGACGCGCCTACTCATCAGCCTGTCCGGACGGCTCCGGAAATTCTCCAGTTCCCTTCCGTCCCGCCCGGCTACGTAGGCGGCGAGGCTTGATACTCCGACCCCGCCGACGCTGCCCCGCACTGCCAGAGCGGCTTGAGGTGGTTCCGGGGCGTTCGCCGAGGTGCATCTCCGCAAGTCAGATGTGCATTCGGTCACCGACGAACCCCGTGGAGCGCGCCTGAACGACGCAGTCTGGCCACCACGGCTGCACCATTCTGCGACCCTGAGAGGTGGTCAGTCGGTGAAGTCGATGCTGCGGCTGCCGTCCTCCCAGGCGTCGAGAGCCGCCCGCAGTGCGTCGATCAACGCGGCCGCTGCCCGCGCCGGGTATCCGGGCTGCATGCCGTGACCGGCGCGGTGCTCCTTGCGGCGCTTGCCAGCGGTCTCGACGTAGTCGGCGATCGGCGTCTCCGGCTGGACGAGCGACCGGCCGGCGAGGTCGGTGCGGAAGCCACCGGCCTCGACCGTCATGGCGGTGATGCCGAACGGGGTGACCTCCCTGCGCAGTGACAGAGTTAGCCCCTCGATCGCCGCCTTGACCACGGAGTATGTAGCCCGACCCTTCGGATGTGCGAGGCGTACCTGGCCAACCCGGCGGGATGCACCCCTCACCTCCCGGCGGAGGGCCGAGCAGGCGCCTCACTCGCCGAGCACTTCGATGCCTCCCCGCGCTTCGCGACAGACGTCGCCTTGGCGGGCATAGAAAGGTCTGGACGTGAGGCACCAGCGGGCGACACCATCGACCCGTAGAGGAGTACAAGGCTCCAGAGGTCCAGGCCCCTATTGAGCCAAATAGTTGAGCTGGGGCGGGGAAAGCTGGCGCCGTCCGCCGACTATTTCTTCTCTACAGTGAACCACTCCGGCTGAGGAGCGAGGAGGAGATGGCCATGTTTCTCGAGTCCTTCATCCGAGATGCCGGGAGTCCTCGATGACTACCGCGGTCGCCGAGCACTGGGCCAGCGGGGATGTCTACGGTCGGATCGTCACCGCGCTCCACGCGGCGGGGAAGTCACTCGACGCGCTGACCATCGAGGACCTCGCCCCGGTCGACCACTTTCACGCTCGCGGGTTACCGGCCACGATCGAGCTTGGCGACTCCCTTCCAGCGAGGGCCGGGGACCACTTGCTCGACGTCGGTTGCGGGCTCGGGGGGCCGGCTCGCTACTTCGCCCGGCGCTTCGGTTGCCGGGTCAGCGGCATCGACGTGACTGGGCCGTTCATCGACGCCGGCCGGCGGCTGACGGAGTTGCTCGGGATGGGGGCAGTGGTCGACCTGCGACAGGGGGACGGTCAGGCCCTGCCATACGGCGACGGAACGTTTGACGGCGGCTACGCCCAGCACGTCACGATGAACGTGCCGGACCGGCCCTCCTTCTTCGGTGAGGCCTGGCGGGTGATCCGACCTGGTGGATTCTTCGCGATCACGGAACACGGCCGAGGAAACGCGGGTCCGACATACCACCCGGTGCCCTGGTCGGAGGACGGCCGGGGGGAGTTCCTCGTGACGCCCGAGGAGACCGTAGAACTCCTCGGCGCAGCGGGTTTCGTCGACATCGACGTCACCGACACCGGCCAGGAC
>DATABY010000033.1:0-2650 GCA_036259355.1 Nocardioidaceae bacterium | reverse complement strand
GCGATGGCCGCCGGCCGTCTCCCTGGTGACCGCGAGCAGATCCGGGCCGAGATCGACGCGTTCGAGCGGCTGCACCCCCAGGCCACGCTGATGCCTCTCCCACAGGGTGACGCGGTCCTGATCGAGTACAACGGCGGTGGCGGTTACGGCGATCCACTGCTGCGGGAACCCGAGCGGGTGGCGCGCGACGTCGCCGACGGGCGTACCAGCGTCGGCGCGGCGCGCACCTTCTACGGCGTCGTGGTGGCCGCGGACGGGTCGGTCGACACGGCTGGGACCGATGGCCTGCGCGCCGAGATCAGGACCGCGCGTCTGGCGGGTGCGACCGCACCGCCGCGGAACGTCCCGAACGGCGATCCCGTGCCCGTCCTGAAGGGGGCGGCGGGCGGCGTCGACCTCGCCTCGGTCGAGGGTGCGTTCTGCTGGAGCTGTTCGGAGTGCGGGGCCTGGCTCGCTCCGGCCGACGCGCCGTACCTGTCAGGCGCGGCCAGTACCCAGCAGCCGCCGCACGAGGTGGACGACCGGATGTACGTGGACCCGAGCCTGTTCGGCGACACCACGATGCTGCTGCGCCAGTACTTCTGCCCCGAGTGCGCCGGCCTGCTCGGCCAGGACTTCTGCCGGGCCGGGGATCCGCCGCGCGACGACGTCCGCATCGACCTCACGACAGTCTCGACCGCCCAGGGGGGTCAGGCATGACCGCGACGCAGTCCGCCGACGACCAGGACCTCGTGATCGGCGTCGACATCGGGGGCACCTTCACCGACTGCGCGATCGTCCTCCCCGACGGGACCGCGCGGCCCGGCAAGTCGCCCACGACCCCGGACAACCGCGCCCGCGGGTTCTTCGACTCCATCGAGGACGCCGCGACGGGGCTCGGTCTGTCGCTCGACGACGCGCTCGCCCGGTGCCGGCTCCTGGTCCACGGCACCACGACGGGCACGAACGCCCTCATCGAGCGCCGCGGTGCCAAGGTCGGCCTGATCACCACGTCGGGCCACGGTGACGTCACCCTCATCATGAAGGCCGAAGGCCGGCTGGCCGGCGTGGACGGCGCGCACATCTGGGACCTCCCGCGGAGCGACAAGCCGGAGCCCGTCGTGCCCCGCGCCCTGATCCGGGAGGTGGACGAGCGGATCGACTACCTCGGCGAGGTGGTGGTGCCGCTCAACGAATCCCAGGTCGCCGCCGCCGCCGACGAGCTGGTGGCCGCTGGCGTCGAGGCCATCGCCGTCAGCTTCCTGTGGTCGGTCCGCAACAGCGCCCACGAGGACAGGGCCGTCCAGCTGATCAGCGACCGTCATCCGCAGATCTTCGTCACCGCGGCCAGCTCCGTGTCCTCCTTCGTGGGGGAGTACGAGCGGACCATGACCGGCGTCGTCAATGCCTACATCGGCCCGCTGATGAAGGACTACGTGCAGCGGATCGAGCAGGAGGCCGGGCGGCGCGGCTACACCGGGCGGATCCTCTACGCCCAGTGCGCCGGCGGTGCCATCACCGAGGCCGAGGCGCAGGTCGCGCCGGTGCGCACGGTGCACTCCGGGCCGGTCAGCGGTCTGCTGGGCAGTGCCCACGTGGCGGCGGCCCTCGGGGAGCCGGACCTCATGGTGGCCGACATGGGCGGCACGTCCTTCGACGTCAGCGTCATCCGCGGTCTCACGCCGGACGTCCGCGACGTCTCGCTGCTGGAGCGCTTCGAGGTGTCGCTGCCGATGGTCTACGTCGACACCGTCGGCGCCGGCGGGGGCAGCATCGCCTGGCTCGACGCGGCCGGGGGGCTGCAGGTCGGGCCGCACTCGGCCGGGGCGATGCCGGGGCCGGCGTGCTATGGCAACGGGGGCACCGAGGCGACCGTGACCGATGCCGACGTCGTCCTCGGCGTCATCGACCCCGACAACTTCCTGCACGGGCGGCGCAAGCTCGACGTCGCGGCGGCCGAGCGGGCGGTCGGAGCGCTCGGGGACCGGCTGGGCCTGTCGCTCGAAGAGACCGCGGCGGGCATCAACCAGATCATCGACGCCAAGATGGCCGACCTGCTGCGGCGGATGAGCATCCTCCGCGGTTTCGACCCGCGCGAGTACACGGTCTTCGCCTACGGCGGAGGCGGCCCGGTGCACGTCGGCGCCGTGGCCCGTGAGGTCGGGGTGCGCAAGGTGATCGTGCCGATGCTGCACATGGCGTCCGCTTGGTCGGCCTACGGTGCCACGGTCGCCGACGTCATCCACGTCGTCCAGCGCTGGGAGCAGCACCGGATGCCGGTCGACCCGGACCGCATGAACACGGTCCTGGCCGATCTCGAGGAGCAGGCGCGCGGCATCCTCGCCACCGAGGGCTTCGAGGGCGGCAAGGTGGCGATCGACCGGTCGGTGCGGATGAAGTACACCACCCAGCTGCACACCATCGAGGTGCCCATCTCGGGGGAGCCGCTCGACGAGGTGGCCGTCGAGGGCATCGGGACGGACTTCGCCCGGCTCTACGACGACCTGCACGGTGAGGGCTCCGGTCACCGGGCCGGCGGGGTGAGCCTGACCGGTTTCGTGCTCCGGGCGCGCGGGATCGTGGACCGTCCGGGGATCGCCCGGGCGCCCGGTGCCACCGACGTCGAGCGGACCTCCCGGCCGGTCTACTGGGCCGAGGAGCGGGCCCGCGT
>DATABY010000032.1:0-18027 GCA_036259355.1 Nocardioidaceae bacterium | reverse complement strand
ACGGCGACAGGCCCCTCCGCACGAAGCCGGAGGGGCCTGTCTGGGATGTAGCCCCGACGGGATTCGAACCCGCGCTACCGCCTTGAGAGGGCGGCGTGCTAGGCCACTACACAACGGGGCCTCGAGGAGTGGACACTACCGGAGCCACCGGCAGCGACCAATCGCTGGGGTACTAGGACTCGAACCTAGACTAACTGGACCAGAACCAGTCGGGCTGCCAATTACCCCATACCCCATGGAGTGCGACGGCTCCCCTCGGCGAGCCGCCGGTCGAGGATACCCGAGCGTGTTCGCGGCGACAAAACCGGTGTCACGCCGTCGACGCGGGCGAGGCCGCCGACGCCTTCGGCGGTGGACCCGGGGTCCTGGCGGCGGTCTGCCGGTGCCGGGCCAGGAGCACGACCGCCACGGCGAACAGCGCGAACTGGCCGAGGTCGAAGGCCACCAGCGACCAGCTCGCCGCCGTGGTGCCCAGCGTCTGCGGCAGTGCGCCCGTCGCGGCCGCGAGCCCGAGCACGACGACGTTGTTGACGATGTGCATCGCGATCCCGGCCTCCAGCCCGCCGGTGAACAGCACCAGGCCACCGGCCACCAGCCCGAACGCGAACCGGTCGACGAACAGCGGGAGGTTCTGCGACCCGTGCGCGATCGCGAACAGCAGCGACGTCCACGTCAGCGTGAACCACGGCGCGCGCACGAGCGCGCCGAAGCCCTGCAGCAGGTAGCCGCGGAAGAAGTACTCCTCCCCTGCCGACTGCAGTGGCGAGGTCAGCGCGATGATCACCAGGAAGGCGACCGTGGTCGCCGTGCTCTGCGTGGACCCGCCGCTGTCGGGCGGCGTCACCTCGCCGGGGAGGAGCAGCGACGCCAGGGACGTCGCCACGATCGTCGCCAGCAGCGCCAGCCCGAAACACGTCGCCAGCCACCCCCACCGCAGACCCGGCCGCACGGAGCCCAGCCAGCGGGGACGCAGGTTGTGCAGGTAGCGGACGATCAGCCAGGTGATCGGGATCAGCATGGCCAGCGACAGGTTCACCACGAGCAGCGTCTGCGGTGTCACGCCGCTGGTCAGGTCGAGGTCCTCGAGCAGCCCGCCGGCCGAGCCGATACCGAGGACCTCCACGCCGACCGCCACCAGCGCGGTCACGATCAGCGGTCCGGCCACGATCCCCAGCACGATCGCCAGCAGCAGTCCGACGAGCACCCGCCAGGGGCGGTAGGTCCACGTCCGCAGGATGCGGTGGTAGGGCTCCGGCTGCGCGTGCGGGTACGGCGGGAGCTGCGGCGCCGACGGCGGGTATCCGTACGGCGGGTATCCGTAGGGCGGGTATCCGTAGGGAAGCGGCTGACCGTGCGGCTGCTGGCCGTACGGCGGGGGCCCGTACGGCGGCTGGGGCCCGGCCCCGCTCATTCAGCCGCTCGCGGCGTCGAGCCGGCGGAGCGAGCGCTCGCGACCGAGCAGCTCCATGGACTCGAACAACGGCGGTGAGACCCGGCGTCCGGTGACGGCGACCCGCACTGGCGCGAAGGCGTGTCGCGGCTTGAGCCCCATCTCTTCCACGAGCGCGTCGCGCAGTGCCTCCTCGATCGCCGAGGTCTCCCACTCCGGCAACGACTCCAGCGCGGCGCGGGACGCCTTGACCACCGCGATGCCGTCCTCGGTCAGCACCTTGGCCGCGTCGGCGGCGTCCACCTCGAACACCCCGTCGGCGACGAAGAGGAAGCCGAGCATGTCGACCGCCTCCCCCAGCACGGTCATGCGCTCGCCGACCAGCGGTGCGGCGGCGAGCAGGGTGGTTCGCTCCGCGTCGCTGACCTGGTCGCCGAGCAGGCCGGCCCGCTGCAGGTGCGGCACCATCCGCTCGGCGAGGTCCTCCACCGACAGCGCGCGCAGGTGTACGCCGTTGATCGCCTCGCACTTCTTCAGGTCGAACCGCGCGGGGTTGGGGTTGACCCGGTGGATCTCGAACGCCTCCACCATCTCCTGCATGGTGAAGATGTCGCGGTCCTCGGCGATCGCCCACCCCAGCAGCGCCAGGTAGTTGAGCAGCCCCTCGGGCAGGAAGCCGCGTTCGCGGTAGAGCAGGAGGTCTGCCTCGGGGTCGCGCTTGGACAGCTTTCGGTTGCCCTCGCCCATCACGTACGGCAGATGGCCGAACACCGGCGGTGTGCCGTCGCCGACGCCGATCGCAGCGAGTGCGTCGTACAGGGCGATCTGCCGTGGCGTCGAGGAGAGGAGGTCCTCGCCGCGCAGCACGTGGGTGATGGCCATCAGCGCGTCGTCGACCGGGTTCACCAGCGTGTAGAGCGGATGCCCGTTGGCCCGCACCAGCACGTAGTCGGGCACGTGCTCGGGCTGGAACGTGATCTCGCCGCGGACGAGGTCGTCGAAGGTGATCGGGGTGTCGGGCATCCGCAGCCGCAGCACGGGTTCGCGGCCCTCGTTGCGGAACGCCACCACCTGCTCCTCGCTGAGGTGGCGGCAGTGGCCGTCGTACCCGGGGGTGCGGCCCTCGGCGCGAGCCTGCTCGCGACGCTCGTCGAGCTCCTCCTGCGAGCAGTAGCAGTGGTAGGCGCGGCCGGCCTCACGCAACCGGTGCGCGACGTCGGCGTAGATGTCGAACCGCTGCGACTGCCGGTAGGGGCCGTAGGAGCCGCCCACCCGCGGGCCCTCGTCCCAGTCCAGGCCCAGCCAGTCGAGGACGTCGAGCAGCAGCCCGTAGGACTCCTCGGAGTCGCGGAGCACGTCGGTGTCCTCGATCCGGAACACGAAGGTGCCGCCGACGTGACGGGCGAACGCCCAGTTGAACAACGCCGTCCGCGCCAGCCCGACGTGCGGGCTGCCGGTGGGCGAAGGGCAGAACCGCACGCGTATGTCAGTCACGGGACACCACCTTGTTGGTCAGCGTGCCGATGCCCTCTACGGTCACCGCGACGTCGTCGCCGGGCTGCATGGCGCCCACGCCGGCCGGGGTCCCGGTGAGGATCACGTCGCCGGGAAGCAGTGTCATCACCGAGGTGATGTGGGCGATCAGCGTCGGCACGTCGAAGATCATCTGGCTGGTGCGCCCCTGCTGGCGGACGTCGCCGTTGAGCGTCGTGGTCACCTCGAGGTCGGCGAAGTCGAGGTCGGTCTCGACCCACGGCCCGAGCGGGCAGAAGGAGTCGAAGCCCTTGGCGCGGGTGAACTGCACGTCCTTCCTCTGCAGGTCGCGCGCGGTCACGTCGTTGCCGACCGTGAAGCCGAAGACCACGTCGGTGGCACGCTCGGCCGGGACGTCGCGACAGATCCGCCGGATCACCACCGCCAGCTCGCCCTCGTACTGCACGTCGTTGCTCTGGCGTGGGTAGCTGATCGGGTCGCCGGGGCCGACGACCGAGGTGTTGGGCTTGAGGAAGAGCAGCGGCTCCTCCGGCAGGTCGTTGCCCAGCTCCGCGGCGTGGTCGGCGTAGTTGCGCCCGACGCACACCACCTTGCTCCGCGGGATGACCGGCGCCAGCAGCCGCACGTCGTCGACCGCGACGCGCTCACCGGTGGGCTCGACGCCCTGGTAGAGAGGGTCGCCGATCAGGGCGGCGATGACGCCCTCGTCGTCGTCCGTGCCGAGGACGCCGTACCGGGGCTCCTCCCCCGTGGTGAACCTGGCAATGCGCATGACCAGGCAGCCTACCGGCGGTGGCGGGGCACGAGAGTGGCTACCCTCGCGGCTGTGGAAGCCCTCTCGAAGGCATCGGCGCCGGCCGTGCTCGGGTGCGCGGAGTGGACGCGCCGCAGGGACGCGCACGAGGCCCGGGTCGACCGTCTGGTCGCCGCTCACCTGGCGCGGCGCCGTGCCGCGCAACGCCACCCGGTCGAGGACTTCCTGTTCACCTACTACTCGTTCCGGCCGGCGGCGCTGCGCCGCTGGCACCCCGGTCCGGGCGTGCTCCTGCGCGGACAGACGCCGCTCGCGCGGCACCAGGGCTACCGCGTGTACGAGGACGGAGTCGGGCTCGACCCGGCCCATGTCGCCGGGCGGCGCGCCGCGGTCCGGTGGACCCGCGACCTGCTCGAGGCCACGGCAGACCGTGCTCCGTCGTTCGGCTGCCTGGGCCTGCACGAGTGGGCGATGGTCTACCGGACGCCACCGGACCGGGTCCGCCACCCGGCGTGGCCCCTGCGTCTGGGCAGCACCGGCACCGACGAGGTCGTCGAGAGCCATCGGATCGCCTGCACGCACTTCGACGCGTTCCGGTTCTTCACGCCCGAGGCGCGCCCGCGCAACACCGAGCGGCCGACCCGCGAGGAGCAGGCGCAGCAGGAGCAGCCGGGCTGCCTGCACGCGGGCATGGACCTCTACAAGTGGGCGTACAAGCTGGCCCCGATGACGCCGTCAGAGCTGCTCGCCGACTGCTTCGAGCTGGCGCGCGACATCCGCGTGCTGGACATGCGCGCCTCGCCGTACGACCTCACCGCGCTCGGCTACCCGCCCGTGCGCATCGAGACGGTGACCGGCAAGCGCGAGTACGCCGACGGGCAGCGTGCGTTCGCCCGGCGTGCGGCGCCGCTGCGGCAGCGGCTCGTGCAGGTCTGCACCGACCTCCTCGAGATGTCGGCGCAGGTTGACGAAGATCACACCCGGCGGTGCTGAACTCGCGGGCGACCCCGCCGATGTAGGGACCATGAGGACCCTTCGCGTGCTGACGGCTGCCCTGGGCGTCGGCTTCTACCGGTTCTGGCACGTGCCCGCGCCGGGCGCGTCCCTCGACATCGAGGACACCCGGCGCGCGGACCGCAGCGTGATCGGTCCCGTCGCGCTCACCGTTCTGGGACTGGCGCTGTGGGCCGCCGGGCGCACCGGCGCCGCGGTGCTGCTCGACGAGCCGCTGACGCTGTCGTTCGAGGCGCTGCCGCTGACCTCCCGGCTGCTGGTGACGACCGGCGTGCTGGGTGTCGTCGTCGCGGTGGCCTGGTGGGTGTCGACGGCGCCGTTGCGGGCGCGCGTCACCGACGGGGTGCTGAGCGGCTGCGTCGCGCGGATTCCCGACGACCCGCCGGACGCCGGCGAGCCCCTGCACGCCGCCGTGACCGAGCTCGGCCGCGCGCTGCGCGACCTGCCGGAGGCACCGCCCCAGGCCGACCCGGCCTTCGAGGTGCTGCAGACCGCCGCCGCGCTGCTCACGACCGTCGAGACCGAGGCGCCGCCGGAGCAGCGCCGGCTGCGGCGCCGCTGCCTGTCGATGGCGCAGCAGCTGGGCCCGGCTTCCCTCGTCAACTAGAACTCGTTACAGTTCGGGCAGCGCACGGCCGTCACCGACGAGGAGCTGCCCCATGGTCGAGTCCGACGCGATCACCTGGACCGCTCCGGACCAGGAGCACCCCGCCCGCGCCGCGCCCCAGCGCTCGGCCGCGGCGGTCGCCCGCGGGGACAAGCAGGGGTGGCTGGAGCTGTTCGCTCCCGACGGCGTGGTGGAGGACCCGGTCGGACCGTCGGTCTTCGACCCCGCAGGCTCGGGACACCACGGCCACGACGGCATCGGGGCCTTCTGGGACACCGCGATCGCGAACGTGAGGCTGTTCCACTTCACGATCACCGAATCGTTCGCGGCCGGCGACGAGTGCGCCAACGTCGGCACCATCACCAGCGTGCTCGCCGACGGCACGCGGGTCGACACCGAGGGCGTGTTCGTCTACCGCGTCGGCGCGGACGGCAGCATCGCCTCGATGCGGGCCTTCTGGGAGCTCGACCGGGCGATGGCGACGGCGCGCCCCTACGAGGGCGACCTCCCGGCCAGCCGCAGACCGTAGGTGACCGCGTCCCGCAGTGCCTCCCAGGAGGCCTCGACGATGTTGTGGCCCACGCCGACGGTGATCCAGCTGGTCTTGCCGTCGGAGGTCTCGATCAGCACCCTGATCACGGCGTCGGTGCCGTGACCCTGGTCGAGGATCCGTACCTTGTAGTCGACCAGCTCCAGCTTCGCCACCTCGGGGAAGACCTGTCCGATCGCCGAGCGCAGCGCCTGGTCGAGGGCGTTGACGGGCCCGTTCCCCTCGCCGGTCACGAGGATCCGCTCCCCGCCGGCGAACAGCTTCACCGTGGCCTCCGAGACCGCCTCCGTGCCCGGCTTGCTCTCGGTGATCACCCGCCACGACTCCACGTCGAAGTACGACGGGCGGACGCCCTCCACCTCCTCCATCAGCAGCAGCTCGAACGACGCGTCGGCCGCCTCGAACGTGTAGCCCGCCGACTCCATCTGCTTGACCCGCGCGGTCACCCGGGCCAGCCGCTCCGCGTCGGTGCCCAGCTCGAACCCGAGCTCGCGGCCCTTGAGCTCGATGCTGGCGCGGCCGGCCATCTCCGACACCAGCAGCCGCATGTCGTTGCCGACGTCGACGGGCTCGGTGTGCTGGTAGAGGTTGGGGTCCACCTTGATCGCGCTGGCGTGCAGGCCCGCCTTGTGCGCGAAGGCCGACGTGCCGACGTAGGGCTGCCGGGTGGCCGGCGGCACGTTGGTGACCTCGGCGACCGCGTGCGCGATCCGCGTGGCCTCCCGCAGCCGGCCCAGCGGCAGGACGTTGCGCCGAAGCTTCAGCTCGAGGTTGGCCACCACGGAGACCAGGTCGGCGTTGCCGGTGCGCTCGCCGTACCCGTTCACGGTGCCCTGCACGTGGGTGGCGCCGGCGTTGACGGCCGCCAGCGTGTTGGCGACCGCGCAGCCGGTGTCGTTGTGGCAGTGGATGCCGATGCGCGCGCCGGTGGAGGAGATGACGTCGTGCACCACGTCGCCGAGGTGTGCCGGCAGCATGCCGCCGTTGGTGTCGCACAGCGCCACCAGGTCGGCTCCGGACTCGACCGAGGCGCGCACGACCTCGAGCGCGTAGTCGCGGTTGTCGCGGTAGCCGTCGAAGAAGTGCTCGGCGTCGAGGAAGACCCGCTTCCCCTCGGCGCGCAGGTGGGCGACGGTGTCGCGGACCATCGCGAGGTTCTCCTCCAGCGTCGTGCGCAGCGCCAGCTCGACGTGCCGGTCGTGGCTCTTCGCCACCAGCGTCACGACGTCGGCGCCGGAGTCGCGGAGCGCGGCCACCAGCGGGTCGTCGGCCGCGGCCACCCCTGCCCGCCGGGTGGCGCCGAACGCCGCCAGCGTGGCGTGGGCCAGCGGAAGCTCCTCACGGGCCCGGCGGAAGAACTCGGTGTCCTTGGGGTTGGCGCCGGGCCAGCCGCCCTCGATGTAGCCGACCCCGAGGTCGTCGAGGTGCCGGGAGATCGCCAGCTTGTCCTCGACGGACAGGTTGAGCCCCTCCTGCTGGGCGCCGTCCCGCAGGGTCGTGTCGTAGACGTGGAACGTTTCGGGGCTGGGCATGGTGTCGGGGTTGCCGCCGGCGGTGTTGCCTGAGGCCACGGTGTCTGTCCTTCGTCGAGGTCGAGCAAAACAAAAAGACCTCCCGTGGGAACGAGAGGTCTGCGCGCCAGGGGGTGTCCCGGCGCGCTAGTGAATAATGATCACGAACTGGTGTGTCACGTCCCCGAGCATGACACAGGCCCGGCGGGGCGCGGAAGGCTTCTCGGGTTTTGACCGGTTGCCGCCGCGCGTAGCCTGCGTTGCGTGGCCGACACGATCGTGATCCCCGTCCCCGAACGCCTGCTCGCCGTGTACGCCGTGGTCACGCCCGACCCTCCCGCGGAAGCCAGCCTGTACAGCGGCGAGGGCCTGGCCATCGACGTGGTCACGGTGGACGACGCCCCGCTGCCGCGTAGCCCGCTGCTGCGGGCGATGGGCGCGGACGCGCCGGCGCTGGCGGCGTACGACTCGGGCACCCACGCGGTGCTGGTCCGCGCCGTGGGCAACGCACAGTTCCCCCCGCAGCACGAGTTCGCCGCCTACGCCACCGCGCGGGCCATCGCCGAGATGAGCGAGGGCGTGGTCGTCGACACGCTCATCCCCCGGATCGTGACCCGAGCCCGAGCCGTGGACGAGGGCTTCCGGCTGGCTGACTGGATGGTGCTGCCGCACTCGATGGACCAGGGTCTGCTGTGGTTCACCTCCAAGGGCATGACCCGGTTCGGGCTGCCGGAGCTGCAGAGCCACGGCATCCCCGAGGCGCTGGCGAACGCCTGGGGGGCCGTGCTGACCGGGATCGGCCTCGTGCTGCTGCGCGACCACGAACGGGCGCTGGCCGACGACCCGACGACCGCGCTGCGGGAGGTCCCGGCGCAGCACACCGTGTCGCTGCGCGACATCGCCGCGGCGTACTCCGACGAGGCGAGGTTCGGCGAGGACTCCGACCTCGACACCGCCCAGGAGTTCCGGATCGAGCTCGACCCCTCGACCAGCGAGACGGCGGACTCCTTCCTCACCGTGCAGGCACCGGAGGACTTCGGCGGCACGACGGACCAGTGGGCCGCCCAGGTCGTCAAGGCGCTGTTCACCGACGTCGGGCGTGGGTAGAGGTCGGACATGGGCATGAACGTCGCGCAGAAGCTGATCACCTCGCACCTGGTCTCCGGGGAGCCGACCCCCGGCACCGAGATCGGGCTGCGGATCGACCACACGCTGACCCAGGACGCCACCGGCACGATGGTGATGCTCGAGCTCGAGGGCATGAACCTCGACCGCGCCCGCACGCAGGTCAGCGCGCAGTACGTCGACCACAACCTGCTGCAGGCCGACGAGCGCAACGCCGAGGACCACCGGTTCCTGCAGAGCGCCTGCCGGCGGTTCGGGCTGTGGTACTCCAAGGCGGGCAACGGCGTCTCCCACCCCACGCACATGCAGCGCTTCGGCAAGCCGGGGGTCACGATGGCCGGCTCGGACTCGCACACGTGCGCGGCCGGGTGCCTGGGGATGCTCGCGGTCGGCGTCGGAGGGGTCGAGGTGGCCATGGCGATCGCCGGCGAGCCGCTGTACCTCACCATGCCCGAGATCTGGGGGGTGGAGCTGACCGGCGAGCTGCCGCCGTGGGTCTCGGCCAAGGACGTGGTCCTGGAGATGCTGCGCCGGCACGACGTCAAGGGCGGGGTCAACCGGATCGTCGAGTACCACGGGCCGGGCGTGGCCGCACTGTCGGCGATGGACCGGCACGTGATCGCGAACATGGGCGCGGAGCTGGGGGCGACCACCACGGTGTTCCCGGCCGACGACGCGGTACGTGAGTTCCTGCGCGCGGAGCAGCGCGAGGACGACTTCACCGAGCTGCTGCCCGACCCGGACGCGACCTACGACGTCACCGAGCAGATCGACCTCGGAAGCCTGGAGCCGCTGGTCGCGAAGCCGACGTCGCCGGGCAACGTCGTACCCGTGCGCGAGGTCGAGGGCACCGAGATCGGCCAGGTCGTGATCGGCTCCAGCGCCAACCCGGGCCTGCGCGACTTCGCGATCGCCGCAGCGATGGTCAAGGGCCGGCAGAGCAGCGAGGCCCTCAGCTTCGACGTCAACCCCTCGTCGCGGCAGATCTTCGAGGACCTGACCAAGATGGGCGCCACCTTCGACCTCCTCGGCGCGGGCGCTCGGCTGCACCAGACCGGGTGCCTGGGGTGCATCGGCATGGGTCAGGCACCGGCCAAGGGGACCAACAGCCTGCGGACGTTCCCCCGCAACTTCCCGGGCCGCAGCGGTACGCCGGACGACTCCGTCTTCTTGTGCTCACCCGAGACCGCCGCGGCCAGCGCGTTGACCGGGGTGATCACGGACCCGAGGGCGTGGGCCGACAAGCTCGGCGTCGACCACCCCGCGCTCGACCTCCCGAGCCGGCACAGCGTCAACACCTCCATGCTGGTCCCGCCGCTCGAGCCGAAGGAGGCGGCCGAGGTCGAGCTGGTCAAGGGTCCCAACATCTCCGAGCTCCCCGACTTCGACGGGCTGCCGGACCGCCTCGAGCTGGCCGTGGCGCTCAAGGTCGGCGACAACCTCTCCACCGACGAGATCTCCCCCGCGGGTGCGGCCGCACTGCCGTTCCGCTCCAACATCCCCGAGCTGGCGAAGTTCACGTTCCGTCCCGCGGACCCGGAGTACACCGGGCGCGCGGACGACCTGGGCGACCACGCCGTCGTCGGCGGCCACAACTACGGGCAGGGCTCGTCGCGCGAGCACGCCGCGATCACGCCGCGGTACCTCGGGATGCGCGCGGTGGTGGCCAAGTCCTTCGCCCGCATCCACTGGCAGAACCTCGCCAACTTCGGGATCCTGGCGCTGGAGTTCGAGGACGAGGACGACTACGAGCAGACGCAGCAGGGCGACACGCTGGTGCTGGAGGGCCTGCACGAGGCCCTGCCCGCGGGCAGCACCGTGGCGGCGCGGCTGAGCAACGGAGGAGGCGACCGGGACGTCACCCTGCGGCACCGGCTGTCGCCACGGCAGGTCGACATGGTGCTGGCCGGCGGGGTGATCCCGGTGCTGCGCCGCGAGCTCGACTCGTCCTCCTGAGACACCCCAGCCCCGAGTCACCTGCGGTGACGCGCTAGATTTCCTGGTCATCCACCAGGAAATCTGACGCGTCACCAGGGTGGCTACTGGAAGCCCGGCGGAAGCAGCGCGCGCGGGTCGAACGGCGGGCCGGTGTCCGGCCACCACTGCACCCCGGCGGAGGCGACCGCGAGCAGCAGCACGACCACGGCACCGAGGACGATGCCGACACCGGCGACCCCCGCGGTCTCGCCCTGGGCCGCGGTCCACACCGCGCGCCGGGTCGGGCGGCGCAACCGGCGTCCGCCGGGGCCCCACCACAGCGCCAGGCCGCCGAGCAGCCCCCCGGCGAACAACGCCCGCGAGTCCTGCACACCCACCGCCCAGAGCACCGTCGCCAGCAGCGCGGCAGCGGCACAGGCGACAACCAGGAGCACCACGGAGCCGGCCAGCGAGACCACCAGGTACCAGGGCGCGGTGAGCGCACGCACCACCCCGTCGCTCTTGCGCTGCCCCCTGAGCGCACGCCGGTCGGCCATCGCGTCCATGCTCCACGACGCGGTGCGCACCAGCCAGGCCACCACGAACGTCACCGCCGCGGCCACGTAGGGCGCCAGCGCGACACCGGTGGCGAACAGCCCGAGCAGCCCGAGCATGAGCAGCACGCGGATGACCGGGTTGGACCGCCGGGCGGGGGCCGGGCCGGACGGTCGCGGCGTGGGGCGCTGCAGCGGTCGCGGCGGCGGGTAGGGGTGCGCGACGGTGATCGGCCGGGTCGGCGGTGCCGCCGCAGGAGCCGCCGCTGGTGCGGGTCGCGGCGGATCGCTCAGCTGCACCAGGACGTCGTGGGCGCTCGGCCGCTCCGCCGGGTCCGGGGAGAGGCAGCGGCCGAGGAGCGGCTGCAGCCACTCCGGGACACCGGACAGGTCGTACTCCCCGCGCCGGGCGCGGTCCATCACCGCCATCGACGGGCCCCGGCCGAACGGCGAGTCGCCGGTGGCGGCGAAGACCGTCGTCGCCGCCCAGGCGTGGACGTCCGCGGCCGGGGTGGCCTCCTCGCCGTACAGCACCTCCGGCGCGAGGAACCCGGGTGTGCCCATGAGGAAGCCGGTGGCCGTCAACCGTGAGTCCTCGCTCACCTTGGCGAGGCCGAAGTCGATGAGGACGGGATCGTGCTCACCTTCGATGAGCACGTTGGAGGGCTTGACGTCGCGGTGCAGCACGCCGGCCTCGTGCACGGCGATGACCGCCTCGGCCAGGCCGACCGCGAGCGCCCGGAGCTCGTCCCCCGCCAGCGGCCCGGCCTCCCGGACGCGCTCGTGCAGCGAGGGACCGTCCACGTAGCGCGTCACCAGGTACGGCCGCTCGCCCCACGGGTCGGCGTCGTAGACCTCGGCGACGCGCCGGCTGCGCACCCGGCGCAGCGAGGACACCTCCCGCGCCAGCCGGGCCCGGCCCTCGTCGTCGCCCACCACGTGCGGGCGCAGCACCTTCAGCGCCAGCCGCTCGCCGCCGGCGCCCTCCACGAGGTGCACGACGCCCATGCCGCCCTCGCCGATCTTGGCGAGCAGCGGGTACCGGCCGATCCGGCCGGCTTCCGCGTGCGAGGCTGATGGAGGGCTCACAGGAGCACGGTAGTCCGCGAGGGGTCAGTGGATGCGATGCATCCACCCGGGCATTTCGTCGGAGCGGCCGTACTGCACGTCGAGCAGGGCCGAGCGAAGCTCCGTGGTGACCTTCCCGGCCTCCTCGCCCGAGCTGATCTCGCCGCCGGACCACTTCAGCGAACCCACCGGGGTGACGACCGCCGCGGTGCCGCAGGCGAACACCTCTGTGATCTCGCCCGAGGCCACCCCGCCGAGCCAGTCGTCGATGGACACCCGGCGTTCGACCACGTCGTACCCGCGGCTGCGGGCGAGGGTCAGGATGGAGTCACGGGTCACGCCCTCGAGGATGGAGTCGGTGAGCTCGGGGGTGACGATGCGTCCGTCCGCGTACACGAAGTACAGGTTCATGCCGCCGAGCTCCTCGACCCAGCGGCGGTCCACCGCGTCGAGGAACGCCACCTGGTCGCAGTCGTGCGCCAGCGCCTCCTGCTGGGCCTGCAGGCTCGCGGCGTAGTTGCCGCCGCACTTGGCCGAGCCGGTGCCGCCGGGCGCCGCCCGGATGTAGTCCTCGCTGAGCCAGATGCTGACCGGCTTGAGCCCGCGCGGGAAGTATGCGCCGGCGGGCGAGGCGATCACGCAGAAGGTGACGTGCTGGGCGGGTCGCACGCCGAGGAACACCTCGGAGGCGAACATGAACGGCCGGAGGTAGAGGCTGGTCTCGCCGCCACCGGGGACCCAGGCGTTGTCGACCTCCACCAACGCGTCGACCGCGGCGACGAAGTCGTCGACCGGCAGCTCGGGCAGCGCCATCCGGCGGGCCGAACGGGCGAACCGCTCGGCGTTGACCTCCGGCCGGAACGACCAGATCGAGCCGTCGTCGTGGCGGTAGGCCTTCATGCCCTCGAAGATCTCCTGGGCGTAGTGCAGCACCGCGGTGGCGGGGTTGAGCTCGAACGGGCCGAACGCCCGCACCTGCGCGTCGTGCCACCCCTGCTGCGGGGTCCACGTCGCCGTCAGCATGTGGTCGGTGAAGTGGCGCCCGAAGCCGGGCTCGTCCAGGATCTGGACCCGGCGGTCCTCCGGTGTGGGACCGGGCGAAGGCGTGGTACGGATCTCCAGCGACGCGCTCATGGGGCGCACGTTAGCCGACCGAGACGACCCGTTGCTCAGGAGGCTCGCGAGGTCAGGCGCCCCGCGATGGCGTCACCGACCTCGGCCGTGCCGCGGGCCGCACCACCTCGCTGGGCCAGGTCCGCGGCGACCGCGGACCTGACCGCCATGGCGGCGTCGGCAAGCTTGAGGTGGTCGAGCAGCATGGCAGCGGACAGGATCGCGGCGGTCGGGTCGGCCCTGCCCTGCCCGGCGATGTCGGGGGCCGAGCCGTGCACCGGCTCGAACATGCTGGGCGCGGTGCGGTCGGGGTTGACGTTGCCGCTCGCGGCGAGACCGATGCCGCCGGTCACGGCGGCGGCCAGGTCGGTGACGATGTCACCGAAGAGGTTGTCGGTGACGATCACGTCGAACCGGCCGGGGTCGGAGGCGAGGAAGATCGTCGCCGCGTCCACGTGGAGGTAGTCCACGGTCACGTCGGGGTGCTCCCGGGCCACGGCCTGCACGGTGCGCCACCACAGGTCGCCCGCGTGCACCAGCACGTTGGTCTTGTGCACCAGCGTGAGCTTGCGGCGCGGCCGCGCGGCTGCGCGCGCGAACGCGTCTCGGACGACCCGCTCCACGCCGAAGGCCGTGTTGACGCTGACCTCGGTGGCGATCTCGTGCGGGGTCCCCTTGCGCACCGCTCCGCCGTTGCCGACGTACGGGCCCTCGGTGCCCTCCCGCACCACGACGAAGTCGATGTCGCCCGGGTCGGCCAAGGTGGAGGTGACGCCGGGGTACAGCGTCGCCGGCCGCAGGTTGACGTAGTGGTCGAGGCTGAAACGCAGCTTCAGCAGCAGCCCCCGCTCGAGGACGCCGGACGGCACCGAGGGGTCGCCGACGGCCCCGAGCAGGATGCCGTCGTGCTGGCGCAGCTCCGCCAGGACGGAGTCCGGAAGGGTCTCGGCGGTGGCGTTCCAGCGCCGTGCACCGAGGTCGTACTCGGTCCGCTCGAACTTCACCGAGTCCGCGGTGGCGACGTCGAGGACCTTCACGGCCTCGCTGGTGACCTCCGGTCCGATCCCGTCGCCGGGGATCACCGCGAGTCGGTACGTCGTGGACATGGCCGTCACTCTAGAGGGCGCGTCTCGGATCGTGGCACAGCCGTCTCGTCGCGCGGACGAGGCGGGAGCGCTCCGCTCCCCCGTGGGCGCGCGCTCCCGCCTCCGCCGTGGCCCGACCTCAGTTGTCGTCGGGGCGTTCACCGCCGTTGTCGCGCAGGTCCAGCGCGGCCTGGACGGCCTGCTGCGCCTGGTCGTCGGCGGCGTGCTTGTTGGGTCCCCATTCGGGATACATGTCGTACATCGGTTCCTCCTGCTGCGTCCTGAAGAAGTTTCGGTGCGAATGCTGCTGACTGGAACTCCGCCGGAGGCGAGATTCGCCTGTCGCACCGTGGGTCGCACGGGAGGCTTTGAATCGCGAGCTAAGAGATCTGGGTCTGCGGATCTGCTTGCCGGGCTGCCAGCGGGTCGGCCAACGCCACAACACCGCGGCGAGGTGTTGGCCTTAGAAGGCCCCGCCGCGGCAGGCAAGGATTACGACGAAGTTCCGCATGACTCCTCGACTGTAGCGATCCGCTCCGCCGGCGTCAGGCATATCCCCAACCCGTCTTGACATCTGAGACTGCTGTCTTGCCCACGCCTTGTGACAGACTCGAGAGGTGAGCGCCCCGCCCGACCTTCCGCCGCTGGTACGCCGCGCCCTCGACCTGTCCCGCGACCAGGGTTTCGTCAGCTCCACGCGCAACGAGACCGGCTGGTTGCTCTCCGCCCTCGCCGCCACCCGGAGCGGGACCATGGCCGAGTGCGGCACCGGCTGCGGCGTCGGGTCGGCCTGGCTGCGCAGCGGCATGCGCGGCGACGCCCGCATCGTCACCGCCGAGCTCGACCACCGGCTGGCCGAGGCGGTGCGCGCGATGTTCGAGGACGACGGCCGGGTCGAGGTCCTGCAGGCGGACTGGACCACGCTGCGCGAGTTCGCGCCGTTCTCGCTGCTGTTCCTCGACGTCCGCGAGGCAAAGCAGAACGGTCCCGACTACATCACCGAGCTGGTCGAGCCCGGCGGCATCGTGGTGCTCGACGACTTCACGCCCTGCCAGGGCTGGCCGCCGGTCTACGAGGGACGCGTCGACACGATGCGCCAGCAGTGGCTCACCGACGCGCGGTTCACCACCGCGGAGGTGATGGTCGCCGCCGACGCCGCCGTGCTCATCGCCACCCGGCGTTAGTCGGAGAGGTCGACGCTGCAGACCGACTCGGCGCTGATCGCGGTGCCGAGCTCGTCCAGCACCGCCGGCGGGATCGCCGAGTCGACAGTCATCGTGACCAGCGCGTGCCCGCCCTTGTGGTCACGGCTGACCTGCATGCCCGCGATGTTGACCCCGGCGTCGCCGAGGATGCCGCCGACGGTGCCGACCATGCCCGGCCGGTCGGCGTAGCGGAACAGCGCCAGGTGCTCGGTCGGCTCGATGTCGATCTCGTAGCCGTCGATCTCCACCAGGCGCTCCCGCTGCTGGATGCCGACCAGCGTTCCGGAAACCGACACCTGCTCGCCGTCGGCCAGCGTGCCGCGCAGCGTGACGAGGTTGCGGTGGTCCTCGCTCTCGGGGTCGGTGACCAGGCGCACGGCCATGCCGCGCTCGGAGGCCATCAGCGGGGCGTTGACGTACGACACGGCGTCCTCGACGACGTCGCTGAACACGCCCTTCAGTGCGGCCAGCTCCAGCACCTTGACGTCGTACTGGGTGATCTCCCCGCGCACCTCGACGTCGAGCTGCTGCGCGACGCCACCGGCGAGAGCGGTGAAGATCCGGCCGAGCTTCTCGGTCAGCGGGATGCCCGGACGCACGTCCTCGGCGATCACGCCGCCCTGCACGTTCACCGCGTCCGGGACGAGCTCGCCGGCCAGCGCCAGCCGCACCGACCTGGCCACCGCGATCCCGGCCTTCTCCTGGGCCTCGTCGGTCGAGGCGCCCAGGTGCGGGGTGACCACCACGGACTCGAACTCGAACAACGGCGAGTCGGTGCACGGCTCGGAGGCGAACACGTCGATCCCGGCACCGGCGACCCGGCCCTCCTTGATGGCACTGTGGAGGGCGTTCTCGTCCACGATGCCGCCGCGGGCCGCGTTGACGACGATGACGCTGGGCTTGACCTTGTGCAGCTCCTCGTCACCGATCAGGCCCAGCGTCTCGGGGGTCTTGGGCAGGTGCACCGAGAGGAAGTCGGACTCCTCGAGCAGGGTGTCCAGCGTCACCAGGCGCACCCCCATCTGCGCCGCCCGGCCCGGCTGGACGTACGGGTCGTAGGCGATCACGTTCATGCCGAAGGCGCTCAACCGCTGCGCCACGAGCACGCCGATCCGGCCGAGGCCGACGATCCCGACGGTCTTCTCGAACAGCTCGACGCCGGTGTACTTGCTGCGCTTCCACTCGCCCTGCTTCAGCGCGTCGTTCGCCGGCGCGATGTGCCGGGACGCGGCCAGCATCAGCCCGACGGCCAGCTCGGCGGCGCTGGTGATGTTGGAGGTCGGCGCGTTGACGACCATCACCCCGGCCTGGGTGGCGGCCTTGACGTCGACGTTGTCGAGGCCGACGCCGGCGCGGGCGACGATCTTCAGTCTTCTCGCCGCGGCGAGCGCCTCGGCGTCGACCTTGGTGGCGCTGCGCACCAGGATCGCGTCGACCTCGGCGATCGCCGGCAGCAGCTGGGCGCGGTCGGCGCCGTCGCAGGTCCGGATCTCGAAGTCGGGGCCGAGGGCGTCCACCGTGGCCGGGCTCAGCTCTTCGGCGATGAGTACGACGGGCTTGCTCAACGTGGGTCCTTCGTCGGTGTTGCCGCGATCGTGTCGCGGAGTCGGCGGGAGATGGTTCGCGCTGGTGAGCGAGAACCGCGCACGACGCTGTGCCCGTGGGCCGAGTCTAGCCCACGGGCACGTCGACGCCGACCTACCGGGCGGAGGTGCCCTCCACGTAGTCGCTGTCGTGGCTCTTGACCCAGCTCATCAGCTTGCGCAGCTCGCGGCCGGTGGCCTCGATCGGGTGCTTCTCGCTCTGCTCGCGGAACTTCGCGAACTCCGGCGCGCCGGCGTCCTGGTCCTTGATGAACCGCTCGGCGAACGCACCCGACTTCACGTCGTCGAGGACGTCCCTCATCCGCGCCTTCACCGAGTCGTCGATGATCCGCGGGCCGGAGACGTAGTCGCCGTACTCGGCGGTGTCGGACACCGACCAGCGCTGCTTGGCGATGCCTCCCTCGTACATCAGGTCGACGATCAGCTTCAGCTCGTGCAGGCACTCGAAGTAGGCCACCTCGGGCTGGTAGCCGGCCTCGACCAGGGTCTCGAAGCCCGCCTGCACCAGCGCCGAGGCGCCGCCGCACAGCACCGCCTGCTCGCCGAACAGGTCGGTCTCGGTCTCCTCGGTGAAGGTCGTCCTGATGCCGCCTGCGCGCAGGCCACCGATGCCCTTGGCGTACGACAGCGCCAGGTCCCAGGCCTTGCCGGAGGCGTCGTTCTCCACCGCGACCAGCACGGGCACGCCTCGGCCCTCGGAGAACTCGCGGCGTACCAGGTGGCCCGGCCCCTTCGGCGCGACCATGCACACGTCGACGCCGTCGGGCGGCTGGACGTAGCCGAACCGGATGTTGAAGCCGTGGCCGAAGAACAGCGCGTCACCCTCGACGAGGTTGGGCTCGATCGCCTCGCGGTACAGGTCGCGCTGCGCCGGGTCGGGGGCGAGCACGACGATGAGGTCGGCCTCCTCGCAGGCCTCGTACGGCGTGAGCACCCGCAGGCCCTCCGCCTCGGCCTTGGGGCGGCTGCGCGAGGCCTCCGGCAGGCCGACGCGGACGTCGACTCCCGAGTCGCGCAGCGACAGCGCGTGGGCGTG
>DATABY010000031.1:0-5334 GCA_036259355.1 Nocardioidaceae bacterium | reverse complement strand
GCGACGATCGCACCGGTGGCCGAGCCACGCCCCGGGCCGACCCGGATGCCCTGCCGCTTGGCCCAGTTGATGAAGTCGGCGACCACGAGGAAGTAGCCGGGGTAGCCGCGGCCCAGGATGACCTCGGTCTCGGTGTCGGCGCGCTCCCGCACCGCCGCGGTCACGCCGCCGGGGTAGCGCACCCGCAGGCCGCGCTCGACCTCCTTGAGGAACCAGGTGTCCTCGCTCTCGCCCTCGGGCACCGGGAACCGCGGCATCAGGTTGCGCCCCTCGGCGAAGCCCACGTTGCAGCGCTCGGCGATCAGCAGGGTGTTGTCGCAGGCCTCCGGCAGCTCGCCCCACAGCGCGCGCATCTCGGTGGCGGTCTTGAGGTAGAAGTCCTCGGAGTCGAACTTGAACCGGTTGGGGTCGGCCAGCGTCGAACCCGACTGCACGCACAGCAGCGCGGAGTGCCCCTCGGCGTCCTCGCGGCGGGTGTAGTGCAGGTCGTTGCTGGCGACCAGCGGGAGGTCGAGCTCCTTGGCAAGCCGCAGCAGGTCCTCGCGGACCTGCCGCTCGATCCCGAGGCCGTGGTCCATCAGCTCCAGGAAGTAGTTGTCCTTGCCGAAGATCTCCCGGAACTCCGCCGCGCTGGCCACCGCCTCGTCGTACTTGCCGAGCCGGAGCAGCGTCTGCACCTCCCCGGAGGGACAGCCGGTGGTCGCGATCACGCCCTTGCCGTACTGCTGCAGCAGCTCGCGGTCCATCCGGGGCTTGAAGTAGTAGCCCTCGAGCGAGGCCCGCGAGGACATCCGGAACAGGTTGTGCATGCCCTCGGTGGTCTCGGCCAGCATCGTCAGGTGGGTGTAGGCGCCTGCGCCGGAGACGTCGTCGCGGCCTCCGCCGCCCCACTGCACCCGGCGTCGCTCGAACCGGCTGGTGTTGGGCGTCAGGTAGGCCTCGACGCCCACGATGGGCTTGACGCCGGTGCCCTTGCTGGCCTTGTAGAACTCGTAGGCACCGAACATGTTGCCGTGGTCGGTGACCGCGATCGCCGGCATCTCCATGCGGGCGGCCTCGGTGAACAGGTCGGTGATCCGGGCGGCGCCGTCGAGCATGGAGTACTCGGTGTGCACGTGCAGATGGGCGAAGCTCGACGACTGGCCCGACATGGGACGGCGACTCCAACACTTCTCGATGACCGACGTGGGGAAGGCCGGGAAAAGCCTCTCACGGCCCATGCTGGTCGGACCCACCGACACACTCGGTCGCTGACGCTGGCCCCGCGCTGGCGGGCCTCCTCGCCAACTGCCTATGGTTAGGCATACCTAACTCGGAGGGCTGATGACGGACGTACGGCGGTGGCAGCCGGCGGTGCTGTTCGCCGACGCCGCGACCGTCGTGGGCACCGGGCTCCTCGACCGGCCGATGCGCGACTGGGGTGCCGCGCCGCACACCGCGGCAGCGCTGGCGTGGAAGGCCTACTCCTGGTGGCTGGTCAACCCCGTCGTCCTCGCCTACGCCGCCGGCAGGCCACTGCCCCGGCTGGAGCTGCCCAACGTCGAGGTGGCGCTGCGCCCGGAGCGTCCGTACGCCGAGTTCCGGTTGCTCGACCCGACGCCGCTCCCGCGTGGCGCCGCCATTCGGCGGGTGCGCGACACGCTGCTGGACCGGCACCTGGGCCCGGTCGCCGACGCGCTGGTGACCGTGACCCGCATCGGGCGACGGACCCTGTGGGGTTCGGTCGCCGAGGCGGTGGCGTACCCGCTGCTGCACGACGGCGACGCCCGCACCGCAGAGGACCTGCTCGAGGGACTCGGCCTCGCAGACCTGGTCACGCTGGCCGACGACGGCCCCGCGATCCGCCGTACCTGCTGCCAGGCCATCGCCGTGCCCGGCCTCGGCGTGTGCGCCAGCTGCCCCGTCCAGGGCCGCCTGCTGGCCGCCGCGGCCACCGGGTGAGCGCGGTCGGCCCAGGAAGTGGCGAGGAACACGGCCCGCCGACTCGCACCCGAAAGCCGCAAACGGCACCATGTACGGGTGTTTTCACGCAGAGTGAGCGGACTGGCAGTGGTCACGCTGGTGGGGGCGCTCGGCGCGCTCGGCTACGTGGCGTACGGCGCCGAGCTGACCTTCGACGACTCGCGGGCCGCGGGCACCGCGAGCCGGACCTCGCACCAGGCGCAGCCGCCCGCCTCCCCGTCCGCGCCGCGCGCCAGGGCCGAGCCCAGCCCGAGTCCCACCCCGACCCCGACGGCCGAGCCGGTGGCGCTCCGGCCGAAACCGCTGCTGAAGCCCGGCGACTCCGGGCCGAAGGTGCGTGAGCTGCAGTCGCGCCTGGACCAGATCGAGTGGTACCAGCCCGACATCTCCGGCGACTACGACGGGGTGACGCGGGCCGCCGTACGCGGCTTCCAGGGCAAGCGTGGGCTGCCGACGACCGGGCAGGTCGACCAGCGCACCTGGGACCGGCTGCTCGCGATGACGCGCATGCCGACCCACAACGAGATGCACAACATCCTGGTGCCCGGCCCCACGATCATCGGCCCGGACGACCAGGGCCTTGAGGTGCGCGAGCTGCAGGCCCGGCTGAAGCAGATCGCCTGGTTCTACGGCGACGTCACGCCGCACTACGGCGACGAGACCACCGAGGCGGTCGAGGGCTTCCAGGCCAAGCGGGAGATCCCGGTGACCGGCGAGGTCGACCAGCGCACCTGGGACCGGCTGGTCGAGATGACCTACGCCCCGTCCGACGACGAGTTGCACAACCGGGAGCCGGCCCCCTCTGACGAGGGAGCCGCCCTCGACCCGCGCTGCCTGGACGGCGAGGCCCTGTGCATCGACAAGTCCACCAACAGCCTGCGCTACGTCGTCGACGGCGAGGTGCAGATGCAGTTCGACGTGCGCTTCGGCTCCGAGCTCACGCCCACCCGGGAGGGTGAGTTCGAGGTCGAGTGGAAGTCGGAGGACCACGTGTCCTCGCTGTACGACACCCCGATGCCGTTCGCGATGTTCTTCAGCGGCGGGCAGGCCGTGCACTACTCCCCCGACTTCGCGGCCAACGGCTACAACGGCGCCTCACACGGCTGCGTCAACGTGCGCGACTACGAGGGAGTCGCGGCGCTGTTCGACCTCGTCGAGGTCGGCGACACGGTGGTCGTCTACTGGTCCTGACGCGCCCCCTCGGACTCGTCTGCGGTCGCTCGGGTGTTCCTGACCGACGCGTCGCAGACGGATCGCCTCAGGCGCGGACGACGTCGAGCGCGTGCTGCAGGTCGTCGGGGTAGGCGGACTCGAACTCCACCCACGCGTCGGTGTCCGGATGCCGGAAGCCGAGGCGTACGGCGTGCAGCCACTGCCGGGACAGCCCGGTCCGCTGCGCCAGGGACGGGTCGGCGCCGTACGTCAGGTCACCCACGCACGGGTGCTTCACCGCGCTGAGGTGCACCCGGATCTGGTGGGTGCGGCCGGTCTCGAGGTCGATTTCGAGCAGGCTGGCGTACCGGTGCGCCTCGAGGGTCTCGTAGTGGGTGACGCTCTGCTTTCCCTCGGCCACCACCGCGAACCGGTAGTCGTAGCGGGGATGACGTCCGATCGGGGCGTCGATCGTGCCACGCAGCGGGTCGGGATGGCCCTGCACGAGGGCGTGGTAGGTCTTCTCGACCTCCCGTTGCTTGAAGGACCGCTTGAGCCGGGAGTACGCCGCCTCCGACTTCGTGACCACCATCAGCCCGCTGGTGCCGACGTCGAGCCGGTGTACGACGCCCTGCCGCTCGGCGGCGCCGGACGTGGCGATCGAGAAGCCGGCGCCGGCCAGGTGGCCGACGACCGTGGGCCCGGTCCAGCCGGGGCTGGGATGGGCGGCCACGCCGACCGGCTTGTCCACCACCACGATGTGGTCGTCGTCGTGCACCACCCGCACTCCCTCGACGGTCGCGGGGACGACCTCGACCGGCGCGGCGACGACCGGGATCGCCACGTCCAGCAGCGCGCCGGGCCGCACCCGGTCGGACTTCGCCGGTGTCTCGCCGTCGAGGCGGACGTGGCCGTCGCTGACCAGCTCCGCGGCCCGGGTGCGCGAGAAGCCGAACATCCGCGCCAGCGCGGCGTCGAGGCGTTCGCCGGCCAGGCCGTCGGGCACCAGCAACGAGCGTTGCTCGTGGGTCACGACTTCGCCTTGCGCCCGTCCATCTGCACGCCACGGAAGCTCTGCACGATGATCAGCGTCGCGGCCACCACGATGGCGGAGTCGGCGACGTTGAACACCGGCCAGTTGGGCAGCTCCAGGAAGTCCACGACGTGCCCCTGCAGCATCTCCTCCGGAGCCGGGTGACGCGCGATCCGGTCGGTCAGGTTGCCCGCGGCTCCGCCGAGCAGCAGGCCGAGCGCCACCGCCCACACCGGACTGACCACGCGCCGCCCGAGCCAGGCGACCACGCACACCACCACGAGCGACACCAGCGACAGCGCGAGGGTCGCGCTGGTGCCCAGGCTGAACGCGGCGCCGGGGTTGCGGGTGAGGCGCAGCTCCAGCAGATCGCCGATCACCGAGACCGGCGCCCGCCCGCTCAACGCCTCGACCGCGATGACCTTGGTAAACACGTCGAGCGCATAGACGACGGCGGCCACCACCACGAACAGGGCAAGGCGCCGACGGCCGGGAGGGGAGTCGCCGTGCTGGTCGGGCTGGTCGGGCTGGCTCTGCTGGGTTGGCTCGCTGGGCTCGCTGGGCTCGCTGCCGCTCAGCGGCGTTCCTGACGCTGTTTGCATGACACACAAAGTGTCGCACGGGGGAACGCCATCAGCCGAAGCTTGCCGATCGGGTTGCCGCAGATCTCACAGTTGCCGTAGCTGCCGTCGTCGATGCGCTCCAGCGCGTGGTCGACCTGGGTGAGCAGCTCGCGGGAGTGGTTGGCCAGCGACATCTCGTGGTCACGCTCGAATGTGCTGGATCCCACATCCGCCTGGTCGTGCCCCGCGCCGTCGCCGCCGTCGCGGAACAGGCCCGCGATCTCCTCCTCCGCCTCGGAGATCTCCGCGCGCAGCCGTTCGTGCTCGGCCTCGAGCTCGCCGCGCACCTTGGCCAGCTCCTTGCTCGTCCACGGCTTCTCGTCAGAGCGGACCGCCAGCCGCGGACTCTTGGCCGCCGACTTGGCGGGTGTCTTCTTCGCAGTACCCATCGGCGAGGCCTTCTTCGTGGTCTTGGCGGTCGCCGACCTCTTCGTGCCGGTGGCCGTCTTCGCCGCGGCGCTGCGCTTGCTGCCGCCGGATGTCGTGGCGGCCTTCCGGGTGGAGGTCTTGGCGGCCGGCTTCGTCGCTGGCCGCTTCGTGGTCGCCTTGCTCGTGGTCGCCTTG
>DATABY010000030.1:0-15380 GCA_036259355.1 Nocardioidaceae bacterium | reverse complement strand
GCCGCCCGCCCGCTGAGCGGTTCTCGGCCCCGTCAGCTGGCCCGCATCTGCGGGCCCACGGCCCGCTCGGTACGCCGAGCCAGCCGGTCCACCCCGGCCATGCGGTACCACCGCGCCGCCGACGCGTAGGCGAGCCGGATCTCGTTGTGGCTGCTGGTCTTCTCCAGGTAGCCGGCCCGGGCCAGGTGAGCCTGTGCCGCAAGCAGCGGAGCCTCCTGCTTCTCCGCCACCTCCGCCGCGATCGCGGCGGACGCGGCCGCACGGTCGAACTCCAGCCGCTCGGCGCGGACGGCCGACCGGGCGAGCAGCTTCTGGCAGGTCTCGTTCGCCTGGTCCGTGGATCCGCCGACCGCCCAGTCGAACAGCTCGAAGTGTTCGACCGCCGAGCGCGGATCCGCCGCCACCTCGAGCCGGATCGTGCGTGCGACGATCTCGGGCAGCTGCAGCAGGCAGCCGGTGTCGAGGGCGTGGTCGATCGCCCGGCGCAGCATCTGCAGCGCTGCGTCGGTCTCCCCCTCGGCCTCCTGCAGGACCGCGAGACTGAGCATGCGGGCCTGCTCGCCCAGCGGAGCGTCCGACGGCTGCGACACCTTCGCGAGGCGCCTGGCCTCGGTGAGCATCCCGCGCTCGGCGTAGGCCCGGATGAGCACCGTCGCCGGGTCCAGGCCGGCCGGACCGGACCGCGCGAGGTCCACGCTCGCCGCCAGCTCCGCGAACGACGGCAGCCCCCGGTGGTGCGCAGCGATCGTCCGGGTCAGCGTGACGGTCGCGCGCAGGTCGTCGTCCTCGCACTGCTGGGCCTGCTGTGCAGCGTCCTCCAGGCACTCCAGCGCCGAGCCACCGGAGCCGAGCAGCACGTCGGGCAGGTGCCGCAGGATGCAGGCCCGTGCCGCCTGGTCCGGCGTCTCCGCCAGCAGCGCGGCGTCATCGGTCAGGGTGCGGGCCAGGGCGAGCTCGCGGCGAGGCAGCGCGACGATCTCGGCCAGCCGCAGCCGCGCCTCGACCCGCGTGACGTTGTCCTGTGCCTCCTCGAGCGCCTCCCGCAAGGTGTCCTCCACCTCGGGCGAGCAACCCGAGGCAGGGGTGATCTGCAGCAGCGACGGGGTGACGTCGCCGTCGTCGGGCACGGCAAGGCCGCGCTCGGCAGCCTCGGCCTTGCCGGTGAGGCGGCCGGTCGCGGGCAGACCCAGGGTCGTGGCCGCGGACAGGGCGACCGTGAACGCCTGGCGGGCCTCCTCCCGCAGACCGCACGCCAGGCAGGTGTCACCCAGCATCTCGAACACCGCGACCTGGTCGGTGGGCGAGGACTCCAGCCCGTCGGCCAACGCGATCATCTGGTTCAGGTGGCTTCGAGCGTCGTGCGGGCGGCCCTGGGTGAGGGCCGCGTTCGCGGCCTCGAGTGCGGCGGCACAGGCCAGCTTGGACTCGCCGGCCTCCAGCCAGTGGCGCACCCGGTCCTCGGTCGGCAGGTGGCCCTCCTCGGCGATCCGCCAGTTCAGCCGGCGTCGCACCGTCGGCCGGATCCACGACGCGACCGCGTCCTGCACCAGCGGGTTACGGAAGGAGTAGCCGCGGGTGTCGAGTCCGAGCACGCCGAGGTCGACCAGACGGTCCAGGGTGCGGGCCACGGTGTCGCCCTCGACGTCGCCCTCCACCAACGGCGCGACCATGCTCGGTGTCACGGGTCGGGTGATGAGTGCGGTGAAGTGCAGGGCCTCCAGCTCCGAGGGCGACAGCTGCTCGAGGACCCGGCGGACGAGCGGCTGGACCGTCAGGTCGGCGTCGTCGGTGGTCCGCCTCGGCGCCAGGGCCAGGCCCTTGGCGGTCGAGGCGATGCGCCCGCCGTAGAGCCAGGACCGCAGCACGGAGATCGACTGCCCGACCAGGCCGCCCGCCTCCTTCTGCAGGGTCTGCACGAGGTGGGGCATGACCGGTCCGGACAGCACCGTGCTCGCCAGCGCCGCGAGGTCGTCCTGCATCAGCGGGCCGACCTCCACCACAGCGGCCGGCTCGCCGCCGGCGCGGACCGAGGCCTCGGACAGCACCTGCGCGCCGTTCGGGCTGACCGGAAGCACCACGGTGACCAGCGAGTCGAGCGAGGACAGGGTGTGCACGAGGGTGGCGGCCGCCCCTGAGGTGATGGTCTCCACGGGCGGCAGCCGCAGCACCAGCGGCTCGCCCTCGGCGCTCACCCGGCGCAGCTCGTCGATGGTGGGCAGGCCGCCGGAGTCGGAGACCGTCGCCTCCGCGGAGTGCGCGCCGATCCGGTCCGAGGCCTCCTGCGCCAGCGCCTCCCGGCCGGTTCCGGGCTGCCCGCTGACGCACACCAGCGACGGGCCCTCGGCACCGAGCGACTTGCCGAGAATCGCGGTCAGCCTGGCCAGCTCGCCGTCACGGCCGACGAACGGCAGCGCGTCCGGCATGTCCTGGTGCCCGGCCAGCACCTGCATGTGGATGGCGCGGGTCTGCGCCGACGGGTCGGCGCCCAGCTCCTCGGCGAGCATCTGCCGGCACCGCTCGAACGCACGCAGCGCCTGCTCGGTCTCGCCGAGCCCGGCGTAGGCCTGCATCAGGGCGCGGTGTGCCCGCTCTGCGCACGGGTCGGCCAGCAGGGCCTTGTTGGCGAGCTCGACGCCGTCGCGCATCCAGTGCAGCTCGATGGCGCACTCGGCGGCGTCGACCAGCAGCGCCCGGCGTACCGCCGCCAGCGACTCCCGTGCCTCCAGGGCCCAGCCCGAGCCGTCGTCGTGTGCGGTGAAGTCGCTGACGTACAGCGCCTCGGCCTCACGGGTGAGGGCGACCACACGGGCGAGCCGGCGCTCACGCAGCGCCGACTTGGCCTCCACGGCGAGGCTGCGGAAGGCGGTCGCGTCCACCCAGACGTGCCGCAGGACCAGTCCGCCGAGGCGCCGCTCGATGCAGTCGCTGTGCAGCGCCCGGCGCAGCTGGGAGGCCGCTGTGCGCAGGCTGGCGCGTCCGTGGGCCTCGTCGACGTCCGGCCACAGCTTCTCCAGCAGGCTGGGCACGGACACCGGCTGGTCGGCGTCCAGGGCCAGCAGCCGGAGCAGGTCGAGGGTCTTGCCGGTGCGCCACGCGCCCGGCTCGACCAACGTGCTGTCGGCTCGGCGTACGTAGAGCGGCCCGAGGAGACGGATCTCGATCCGGTCGATTGATTCCATGTGCTGTGCCCCCAGAAACGACGTACGAGGAACGCGGTCCGATGACGCCCGGTGGGCTGGTCACCCGAAAGGGACCGAATTCGGCGTTCCTCGTTGTTCTCTAAGGGTTTTACGCCGCGTTGCGCGGCGTCGCTAGGTGATCAAGTGATCAACCTTCCCGCATGGCGGGGTGGTCGCATAGGTAGTCCATTCGGACTATTCACCGCATTGTGCGGACCGCGGTACAGAGAGTGCGCAAAACGCCCGTCTGCAAGGGCTTTCACGAGTGGTTGATGTCCTCGGGTGCACCTGGTTGTAGGGCACACGTTATGACAGAAAGCGCCACACGGATAGCCGGAAGTGTCACAGTGCCGCTTTTCTGGGCGAATTCCCGAGCCAACGAAACTCGGCATTTCGGTCACGTCGCCAATACGTTCCGTGACGACGGCTCCGGGCCGCGGCCGCGGCCTTCGAGCCGGGGCGACTGTCGTTTGCAGCAACGTGACGGTGCGGGGGCACCTTACTCAGCGTAGGCAGTCCGCCGGGGGGAAGGGGCAACGACCATGGACGCGTCCGGCAGGCGTCTCCTCGAGACCGCGGGCACGGGGCTGCTCGGTGCTGTCGGCGCGGGCGTGCTTTCCCTCCACCCCGGTTCGTTCGCCCCCATCCTGGCTGCCCCGTGCAAGCTCGACAACCTGCCCCGTGGCCGGCGGGGCTGAGGCCGCGATGGCACGTCGGTGGGGTTCCTGGCCGCTGCTGCTGGCCGTCGTCGTCGCCGCCGTCGCCGGTGGCTGGTGGCTGCGCGGCAACGTGCTGGGCTCCTACCGGGTCGAGTCCGGCAGCATGGTGCCCACCCTCTGCGCGGGTGACCGGGTTCTGGTCGACATGCGGGTGGACGGTGGCGACCTCGAGCACGACGACCTCGTTGTGGTGACCCCACCGGGAGACCAGCGGCTCGTGGTGAAGCGGGTCGTCGGCCTGCCGGGGGACCGGCTCGCGATCAGAGATGCGCTGCTGTTCGTGAACGGCCGGCGCGTCCCGGAGCCGTACGTCGACCACAAGAGCATCGACGCGCTGTTCTACGGCCCCAAGGTCGTCCCGGACCGGGAGATCTGGGTGATGGGCGACAACCGGGCGGTGTCGATCGACTCCCGCGACTACGACGGGGTGCCCTTCTCCGGGGTGCACGGCCGGGTGCTGATGCGCTGGTGGAACGGCTGCAGCTGAGCGGACCCGACGCGACTCAGTCGAGGGCTCGCCCGACCGCCAGCCGCCGGGTGTCGGGCGCGGCTACCCGGGACGCGTCGGCGGAGAGGTCGTCGGCCTGTCGCTGCGCCTCCAGCTCGGCCTCCACGCGCGCCTCGTAGGCCGCGACCTCGCCGTCGGCCCGCACGGCGTCCCAGCCCAGGAGCGGGGCGACGATCTCCGCGACCCTCCGGGCAACCGCGACCCCGCGCTGCGGGGTCTCGATCGAGACCCGGGTGCGGCGCGTGAGCAGGTCGTCGAGGTGCAGGGCCGCCTCGTGCGAGGCGGCGTAGACGAACTCCACGCCGAGGTACTCCTGCGCCTCGTCCAGGGGCTCGAGCAGGCTCCGGTCGCCGTCGGCCAGGGCCAGCACGTCGGTCGTCAGCGAGCCGTAGCGGTCCAGCAGGCGCTCGACCTGCCAGACCGGCACCCCGTAGGTGTCGGCGAGGGTGTGCGCCTGGTTCACCATCGCGTGATACCCCTCGGCGCCGAGCAGCGGGATGTTCTCGGTCGTGCTGTCCGGCACGGCGCGGGCGATGTCGGTGCGGGCCATGTCCACGGCGTCGGCTGCCATCACCCGGTAGGTCGTGTACTTGCCTCCGGCGACGGCCACGAGTCCGGGCTGCGGACGTGCCACCGCGTGCTCGCGGGACAACTGGCTGGTCTCCTCCGACTCGCCGGCCAGCAGCGGGCGGAGACCGGCGTACACCCCCTGGATGTCGTCGTGCGTGAGCGGCACGGACAACACCTCGTTGACATGGTCGAGGAGGTAGTCGATGTCGGCGCGGCTGGCCGCCGGGTGCGCCAGGTCGAGGTTCCAGTCGGTGTCGGTGGTGCCGATGATCCAGTGCGTCGTCCACGGGATCACGAACAGCACCGACTTCTCGGTGCGCAGGATCAAGCCCGTCTCGGAGTTGATCCGGTCACGCGGTACGACGATGTGGACGCCCTTGGACGCCCGCACGTGGAACTGACCACGGCCCCCGGCCAACGTCTGCACCGCGTCGGTCCACACGCCGGTCGCGTTGACCACCACCGAGGCGCGGACCTCCACCTCGTCGCCGGTCTCGACGTCGCGGACGCGTGCACCGGTGATCCGCTCCCCGGCATTGACCAGGTCGACGACCTCGGCGGAGTTCAGCACGGTCGCGCCGTAGGCCACCGCCGTACGCGCCACGGTCAGGGTGTGCCGGGCGTCGTCGGCCTGCGCGTCGTAGTAGCGCAGCGCTCCGGTCAGCGCCGACCGCTTCAGGGCCGGCGCGAGCTTGCGCGCACCGGTCCGGGTCAGGTGCCGGTGGCCGGGCACGGAGCGTCCGCCGCCCATGGTGTCGTAGAGCAACAGTCCCGCGCCGACGTACGGCCGCTCCCAGAGACGGTGGGTCAGCGGGTACAGGAACGACACCGGCTTGACCAGGTGTGGCGCGATCCGGGTCAGCATGAGGTCCCGCTCGCGCAGTGCCTCCCGGACCAGCCCGAAGTTCATCTGCTCCAGGTAGCGCAGTCCGCCGTGGAACAGCTTGGAGGAGCGCGACGACGTGCCGCTGGCGAGGTCGCGCGCCTCCACCAGTGCGACCTTCAAACCGCGGGTGGCGGCATCCAGGGCGACGCCTGCGCCGGTCACCCCACCGCCCACGACCAGGACGTCGAGGTGCTCCGACCCCAGCCGCTGCCACGCCGCGGCCCGCTCGTCCGTGCCCATCCGGGCTGAACCAGGCATCCGTCCCCCATCGTCGGCAGCGGTGTCGGCTGTGGGCGTACCCGTCACCGTACAGGCAGCAATAGGCTGGCTCCCCATGGCTGACTACATCGCGGCAATCGACCAGGGCACGACCAGCACCCGCTGCATGATCTTCGACCAGGCCGGTGCCGTCGTGTCCGTCGACCAGATGGAGCACGAGCAGGTCCTGCCTCGCGCCGGCTGGGTCGAGCACGACCCGATCGAGGTCTGGAACAACACTCGCGAGGTCATCGGAGGCGCGCTGGCCAGGGCGAACCTCAACTCCTCGCACATCAGCGCGCTCGGCATCACCAACCAGCGCGAGACCGCGGTGGTGTGGGAGCGCAGCACCGGCAAGCCCGTCTACAACGCGATCGTCTGGCAGGACACCCGGACTCAGAAGATCTGCGACGAGCTGGCCGCGCAGGGAGGCGGCGCGGACCGGTACAAGGACACGGTCGGCCTGCCACTGGCGACGTACTTCTCCGGTCCCAAGGTGCGCTGGATCCTCGACAACGTCGAGGGCGCGCGGGAGCGGGCGGAGAACGGCGAGCTGCTGTTCGGCAACATGGACACCTGGGTGATCTGGAACCTCACCGGGGGTGCCGACAACCAGGGCGTGCACGTCACCGACGTCACCAACGCCAGCCGCACCATGCTGATGGACCTCGACTCGCTGTCCTGGGACGAGGGGATCGCCGCAGATATGGGGGTTCCGGCCTCGATGCTGCCCGAGATCCGGTCGTCGTCGGAGGTGTACGGCGAGTGCCGGCCGGGCGTTCTCCGCGGTGTGCCCGTCGCCGGCATCCTCGGCGACCAGCAGGCCGCGACGTTCGGGCAGGTCTGCTACGAGGTCGGCACGGCCAAGAACACCTACGGCACCGGCAACTTCATGCTGTTGAACACCGGCGAGGAGAAGGTCAGGAGCGAGAACGGCCTGCTGACCACGGTCTGCTACAAGCTCGGCGAGCAGGCCACGGTGTACGCGCTGGAGGGGTCGATCGCGGTGACCGGCTCACTGGTGCAGTGGCTGCGCGACAACCTCGGGGTGATCAGGGACGCCTCCGAGATCGAGGACCTGGCCAAGAGCGTCGACGACAACGGTGGCGCCTACTTCGTGCCCGCGTTCTCCGGCCTGTTCGCGCCGTACTGGCGCTCCGACGCCCGCGGTGCCCTGGTGGGGCTCACGCGGTTCGTCGACAAGGGCCACATCGCGCGCGCGGTGCTGGAGGCGACGGCCTACCAGACCCGTGAGGTGCTCGACGCGATGAACGCCGACTCGGGCGTCTCTCTCAAGGAGCTCAAGGTCGACGGCGGCATGGTGGTCAACGACCTGCTCATGCAGTTCCAGGCCGACGTGCTCGACGTCGACGTGGTGCGGCCCGAGGTCGCCGAGACCACGGCGCTGGGCGCCGCGTACGTCGCCGGGCTGGCCGTCGGCTACTGGCCCGACCTCGACGACCTCCGCCGCAACTGGTCGGAGGGTCGGCGCTGGACGCCGCAGATGGACACCGAGCGGCGCGAGCGCAGCTACCGCAACTGGAAGAAGGCCGTCACCAAGACCTTCGACTGGGTGGACGAGGACGTCGACTGACGTGCACCTGACGTGCACCTGACGTGCGGAGATTGACGCCTCACCAGGGAGCGGACGTGGTGCGGTGTCAGTCCCGGCACGGGCGGTAGGTGGCGACGGTCACCGCGGCGGTGACCTCGACCGGCTCCGGCACGGTGCGCAGCCGCGCCACGACGTCGTCGGAGTGCCAGGCGCTCGGCCCCATCTCCACGAGGGCCCGAACGTCCCGCCGGGACAGCTCCATCCTCCACCGCAGGTCGTGGCCGTCCTGCTGCGCGAACAGCGGGTCCAGCGCGTCGCGCAGTCGCCGGGGCTTGTCCGCGTCCACCGACAGCATGCCGAGCCGGTGCACGAGCTCGGTCAGGTGCTCCGGCAGCGGTGTCGCCACCACGAGCAGGCCGTCGTCGTGGAGCACCCGGTGGAACTCCGCGGGGTTGCGCGGCGCGAACACGTCCAGCACCGCCTGGGCGCTGCCGTCGCGCACCGGCAGCCCGCGCCAGACGTCGGCGACCACGGCACCGATCCGCGGATGCGCGCGAGCCGCGCGCCGGGCCGCGTAGCGGGACAGGTCGCAGGCGATCCCGAGCCGGTCGGCGTGACGCTCCAGCACGCCGGCCAGGTGGTGGCCGGTGCCGCCGCCGGCGTCCACCACGCAACCCGGACCGGAGCGCCCCACGGCCTCGGAGAGCGCCGCAGTGAGCGGCGCGTACGCGCCACAGGCGAGGAACTCCGCCCGCGCGGTCACCATCGCCGCGGTGTCGGCGGTGCGGGTGCGCGCGTCGCCGGGAAGCAGACTCGCGTAGCCCTGCCGCGCCACGTCGAAACGGTGGCCGTGGCCGCAGCCGAGCACGGCGCCGGCCAGAGCGAGGTCGCCGTGGCACAGCGGGCAGCGCAGGTACGGCGTGACGTCGGCGAGCACGACCGTGACAGTACTGCTGTCAGGCAGTGCTGTCAGAATGGCCGCCATGACCGACCAGGAGACTTCCGCGGCCTCCTCCGTCCGCGGCAGCGCCACCGGGCCGCTGGCCGGCGTCCGCGTCGTCGAGCTCGCCGGGATCGGGCCGACGCCGTTCGCGGCGATGACGCTGGCCGACATGGGCGCCGACGTCGTGCGCATCGACCGTCCCGGCTCCGGGCCGATGTTCGGGGCGGCGGAGGCAGACCTGCTCAACCGGGGCCGCCGCAGCGTCGCGGTCAACCTCAAGCACCCGGACGGCGTGGCCACCGTGCTGCGCCTCGTCGAACGCGCGGAAGTGCTCGTCGAGGGCTTCCGGCCCGGCGTGGCCGAGCGCCTCGGCCTCGGCCCCGACGACTGCCGTCGGGTCAACCCGCGCCTGGTCTACGGGCGCATGACCGGATGGGGCCAGGACGGTCCGCTGGCGCACACGGCCGGGCACGACATCGGCTACATCGCGACCACCGGCGCCCTCTACGCCCTCGGCCGTGCCGGCGGACCGCCGCAGCCGCCGGTCAACCTTCTCGGTGACTTCGGCGGCGGTGCGATGTATCTCGTCACCGGCGTCCTCGCCGCGCTGCTCGAGGCCCGTGCCAGCGGCCAGGGCCAGGTGGTCGACGCCGCCATCGTCGACGGCACTGCCCATCTGTCCTCGATGGTCGTCGGGATGCGCGCGGCAGGAGCCTGGAGTGACGAGCGCGGCACGAACCTCCTCGACACCGGTGCCCCCTACTACGACGTCTACGAGACGTCGGACGGGCGGCACATGGCGCTCGGCGCGCTCGAGCCGCACTTCTACGACCATTTCCTCGCGCGCTTCGGCGTGGACGACCTCCCCGACCGCCACGACCCGCAGCAGTGGCCGGTGCTGCGGGAGCGGATCGCGCGACGGTTCGCGGAGCTCACCCAGGAGGAGTGGACCGAGATCTACGACGGCACCGACGCCTGCGTCGCGCCGGTACTCACCTTCGGGGAGGCCGCCAAGACCGCGCACCTGTCCGCGCGCGGGACGTACGTCGAGCATCACGGGGTCGTCCAGCCCGCGCCGGCGCCGCGCTTCTCCCGCACTCCCGCGGCTCTCGGCAGCCCACCGGTCGCCGCCGGAGGCCAGGACTCGCGCGCGGCCCTGCAGGACTGGGGTGTCGAGGATGTCGACGCGCTGATCGAGTCCGGCGCGGTGACGCAGGCCTGAGGTCCGCCTTCGGCCTCCGACTACGCTGGACCGTCGCTGCCTCGACGTGAGCCGCGGAGGCGCGCAGACCGGATGGGTGGACGGGATGACGGATCGCACACGAACGCGCTGGGGCGTCGCCGCCGCCCTGACGTGTTCGCTGCTGCTTCCCGGCTGCATCGCCGACGGTGACGCGCCGCCCCCCGAGCCGGAGCCCGAGGCGTCGGCCACGTTGCCCCCCCGAATCCGGCTCGGTGACGTGTCGGTGAGCGGCTCGGCCCTGGCCCAGCGCGCCGGCCTGTACATGTGCGGCGACAGCATCGTCGCCTCGGCGCCGGCCGGCGGCATCGAAGCCGACTCCTTCGTGGTGTTCGAGCCGGCGACCGGGCAGGGCGACATCACCGAGGTGCAGCTGCCCCGCCGCATGCGACCCAACGCGCGCTGGCTGCTCACCACGCAGTGCGTCGCCGAGGGAGGCGAGCCGATCATCTCGGTCGCGTACCAGGAGATGCCGTTGACGCCGACCGGCGGCGCCGGCATCCGGGCGGCGTACTCACTCGACGGTGAGCGGCTGTGGATGCGCGACGACCTCAACCAGGCCGGCGCGGTCGTGGAGGACGTGCTGGTGCTGGGTGCCGCTCCGGAGCACCCGGAGACCGCCGTGGACCTGCGGACCGGCGACACCGTGGCGACGTTCGACCCGGCGGTGCAGTCACGCACGGTCGTGGCGAGCGACCGGATGGTCGTACGCGGGCTGTCCGGCCCACCGCTGCTGACCACGCTGACCGGTGAGGAGATCGCCACCCTGCGGCAGGCGGCGTCGTTCACCGCGGACGGTGACCTGCTGTTCGCCAGCACGCCGGCGGCGCTGCCCGATCCCACGGCGCCCACCGAGCCTGCCGAGCCGACCGGCGACCAGAACGGCGCTGGACTCACCGACGCCAGCCCGTCACCGTCGCCGACCCAGCACACCGCGCCCGGTGACCGCTCGGGGCTGCCGCAGGGCGAGGTCCGCGCCTACTCGTTGCGCACCGGCGAGCCGCAGTGGAGTCTCCGTCTGGCCCCCGACCCGCTCGGCATGCCCACCGTGGAGCCCCGGACCGGCATCGTCGTGATCGTGGACGTGAACGGTGTCGCTCACGGCATCAGTCCTGTCACGGGTCGCCGGGAGTGGCGTACTCCCACCGAGCTGGAGAACCCGCGGGTCACCGCGGCCAACGGCATCGTGTTGTTCGACAACGTCGACGAGCCCTTCCAGAAGCTGGTCGACGCCCGCACCGGACTACCGCTGCCGGAGCCACGGGAGCCCATCGCGGACCTGCAGCGGCTCGGCGCCCTGCAGATCGTCGACGGGCTCCCGACGGTCGCCTCCCCGGCCCAGCTGCGGCGCCCGCCGACGACCGAGGATCCGCCCGGCTAGTGCCGGCTGCCGCCCACGGCTGAGTGAATCGACACGTAAGGGGTCTGATGCGCAAGAACGTCCTGGTCACCGGAGCCAGCTCCGGGCTCGGCGAAGGCATGGCCCGGGTCTTCGCCGCCCGCGGCCACAACCTGGCGTTGTGCGCCCGGCGCGCCGAGCGGCTGGAGAAGCTCAGGGCCGAGCTGGAGTCGGCGCACCCCGGCATCACGGTCGCGGTGCGCTCGCTCGACGTGAACGACCACCCGCAGGTCTTCGCGACCTTCCGCGCCCTGTCCGATGCGCTCGGTGGCCTCGACCGGGTGGTGGTCAACGCGGGGCTCGGCAAGGGCACGCCGATCGGCAGCGGCAACTTCGAGGCGAACCGGCAGACCGTGCAGACCAACTTCGTCGGTGCGCTGGCGCAGTGCGAGGCGGCGATGGAGATCTTCCGGGCCGCGAACGCGGGGCACCTGGTCGTCGTCGCCTCGGTACAGGCCGTCCGCGGCTTCCCGGGCGCGATGACGGCCTACGCCGCCAGCAAGGCCGGCGTCGCCGCGCTCGCCGAGGGCATCCGCTGCGAGGTGATCGGTACGCCGATCACGGTGACCACGTTGCTGCCCGGATACATCCGTTCGGAGATGACGGCGAGCGTGCATCCGCCGTTCATGGTCGACAACGAGACCGGCAGCCGCGCGATGGTGGAGGCCATCGAGAAGGAGCCGGCCACCGCGGCGGTGCCGCCGTGGCCGTGGAGGGTCGCCACGCCGGCGCTGAAGGTCCTGCCGCTCTCGGTGATCCGCCGGATCGTCTGAGGCCGGGTCCGGTCTGGCACGCTGACCACGACGTCGACGGAGGGGACACCACATGCGATCGGCCCGGTTGCTGGCGGCGACCGTGGTGCTGGGGATGCTCACGGCATGCACCGGCACCTTCGGCGAGGGTCCGGAGGACTCGGCGGCCGATGCCGCGCGCGGCTTCCTCGACCGGTGGTCCGCCGGGCAGGTGGCCCGCGCCGCCCGGGCGACGGACTCCCCGCAGCGGGCGGGTGAGCTGCTGGCCGACGTCGACGCAGGTCTGCAGATCCGGTCCACGACGTACGAGCTGACAGGCGAGGCCACCTGTGGGGAACAGCGGTGCCGGCAACCGGTGCGGCTCACGCACACGCTCGCCGGCATGGGCGAGTGGTCGTACCGGGTCACGGTCCCGGTCGACCGGCCGGCGGACGACCGGGCCGACGGCTTCACGGTGGCGTGGAGCCCACAGGTCGTGCACCCGCGCCTGTCGGCCGACACCCGCCTCTCGCGCGAACGGGAGCTGCCCCCGCGAGCGTCGATCCTGGACCGCGACGGACGCCCACTCACCCGCAACGGCGAGGTGTCACGCGTCGGTGTCGTACCGCGCAAGGTGCAGCCGCAGACCTACGACCGGCTGCAGCAGCTGCTCGACATCGACCCGGCCGGGCTGCGGGACAGCGTCGGCGCAGCGGAGCCGGACTGGTTCGTGCCGGTGATCACGCTGCGTGCCGCTGACTACCGCCCGGTCGCCGACGAGCTGCTGCAGGTGCCGGGTGTCGCCGTCGACAGCGACGTCTGGTCGCTGCCACCGACCTCCACCTGGGGGCGTGCGCTGCTCGGCAGCGTCGCACCGGCGACGGCGGAGACGCTGGAGGCGGCGGGACCGCTGGCGTCGTCCGCCGACGTGGTCGGCACCTCCGGCCTGCAGCTGGCGTTCCAGCGGCAGCTTGCCGGCCGGCCCGGCGGAAGCGTGCTGCTGGTGGACGGCGAGTCCGGCGCCACCGTCGACACGCTGCACCGCACCCGGCCGGAACGAGGCGAGCCACTGCGCACGACCCTGGATCGCGACACCCAGGCGTCCGCGGAGGAGGCGGTGCAGGCGGCACGGAAGCTGACCGCGCTGGTGGCCGTCGACTCGAGCACGGGCGACATCCTGGCCAGTGCGGTCGGGCCCGGGATCCAGTCGTACAACACCGCGTTCGTCGGACGGTACCCGCCGGGCTCGACGTTCAAGGTGCTCGCGACCGCCGCCCTGCTGGAGGAGCAGGCGGTACAGCTGGAGGAGCCGGCGCTCTGCCCGCCCACCACCACGGTGCAGGGCAAGTCGTTCAAGAACTACGACGACTTCGAGCCGCTACCGGCCAACGGGACCTTCGCCGACGCGTTCGCCGCCTCCTGCAACACCGCGATCGTGTCCCGGGCCGACGAACTGGGCGACGGTGCCCTGCACGACATGGCCGCGCGCTTCGGGGTCGGCGTGGACTGGGATCTTGGTGTGGACGCGTTCAGCGGTTCGGTGCCGACCACCAGCAGCGAGGTCGACCGCGCAGCCGCCATGATCGGGCAGGGCAAGGTGCTGATGAGCCCGCTCGCGATGGCGATGGTCGCCGCCGCGGTCGACTCCGGGCGTCCGAAGGCGCCGACGCTGCTGCCGGAGGGCTCCTCTGCGTCGGCGGAGCCGGCCTCGGGGGCGTCGTCCGAGCCGTTGCCCGACAGCCTGGCGCGGTCGCTCCGGTCGCTGATGCGCCTGGTGGTCACGCAGGGCACCGCCTCCGTCCTGGACCTTCCGGGGGAGCCGGTGCACGCCAAGACAGGCACGGCCGAGTTCGACTCCGACGACCCGTCGAGGACGCACGCGTGGATGATCGGCTTCCGTGGCGACGTCGCGTTCGCCGTGCTGGTCGAGAACGGCGCCTCGGGCAGTGAGGACGCCGCCCCGGTGGTGCGCACGTTCCTGGAGGGCTTGCCGGCGCGCTGACCGTCCTCCCGGTTGCTTCGCTAGGAACGGAGCCGGGCACGGACGGCCGGCCAGGTGCGCGGGGCCTCCATGCCCGGCGCCCAGAACGCGACGCCGGCCAACCCGTGTCGGCGCGCGAGACCGACGCGGGCGCCGACGGCTCGGCTGCTGCTGGTCCAGACCGTGTGGCGGCGTCCGCCACTGCGGTAGCGATACGTCGTCTCGCGCTGGCGTGCGTGCAAGCGCGGACGTACCCCTCGCTGCCGGGCCTGGGCGACCGCACCCGCCGCCGTCAGCGAGGTGGCCTGCCTGCCGACCCAGTCACGTCCGTACAGCGGGATGCCGAGCTCCAGCTTGTCCGCCGGCGCCACCGAGGTCGCGTACCGCGTCACAGCGGAGACCCAGGGGTAACCAGCAACGGGTCCAGGCCGCGTCCCGCTCGCGTGCTGGTCGTAGCCCATCACCCGCATCCGGTCTGCCGCAGCGGCGATCCGGGCGTAGTCGTAGACCGCTGGCATGAGCTTGGAGCGCCAGACCGCCGGCCGGTCGCTCCTGCGAGGCATCACCGTGACGATGCAGGTCTTGCCGGCGCGCCGGAGCGCGGGGCACAGCTGCTCGACGAAGACGGTGAAGACCCGGCGAACCCGCAGGGCGCGTGCCGGCGAGGTGGTCAGCGCCAGGTGTTCGTAGTTGATGTCGATCCCGTCGTAGGCGCGAGACCTCGACAGTCCCACCAGCGCGGCGACGTGTCGCCGGCGTGTGCCGGGGCTCCCCAGGCATCGGATCGCCGTCGTCGGCGTCAGGCCGGCGGACGTGACCGTGGGGACGACCTTGATGCGGTGCCGGTGCAGGCCGCCGATCACGGCCCGGTTGCCGGCGCCGGGATGCCCGCTGACGCCGGTGCAAGCGGCGTCGTACCAGAACGGCGAGGCGGTGCCGAAGAGGTCCGCGTTGGACACCACTCGGCGGTAGGCCCGGTGGAGGTCCCAGTACGGCAGCCACGCCGAGGCGCTCTTGCGGGGGCCGACGGCGTCCGCCCGGCCCGCGCCTACCACCGACTGTGAGCTCGCCAGGAGGACCAGCACGAGGGCGGCCACGACGATCGCGACGACACGCGCACGCCGGGTCGGGGCCATACCCGCGATTGTGGCCTTCGGCCAGACCGTGCGCAGGGGTTTCACCCAACACACGGCCGGATGCGAGCGTCAGGCCACGTGGTGCGGCTGGTAGCAGATGTCGACGTCGGGGTCGTCGGTGTAGACGTCGATGGTGATGTCGGGGGTCGGGGTGGCGCGCTGGGTGTTGCCGAGCTTGCGGGTGCCGGTGTGGTCGAGGAGGTAGATCCGGGCGTGGGAGTCGCGCCACAGGTAGATGCCGGGGAAGGGTTGTTTGACCTGGTGGGGGCCGTGGG
>DATABY010000029.1:0-14927 GCA_036259355.1 Nocardioidaceae bacterium | reverse complement strand
AGTCGTAGGCGATCGACACCGACTCGGAGATCGGCATCGACTGGCAGGCGAGCGTATAGCCCTCGGCGAGGTCCTGGTCGTCGAGGATCTCGTTGTGCCGCAGGTCGACCTCACCCTTCTCCAGCCGGCACGTGCACGCGCTGCACTGGCCCTGCTTGCAGGAGTACGGCGCGTCGAGGCCGTTGTCGAGCATCGCGTCGAGCAGCGTAGTACCGACCGGCCAGCTCAGCTCGTGCCGCGCACCGTCCAGGTCGACCTCGACCGTCGCCGAGCCTCCGGACGGTCCCTCCACGGGCGCCTCGTCGACATCGGTCGCCGACGCCTGCGCGCCCGGGTCCTCGTGCAACGACACGAAGCGTTCGATGTGGATCCGGCTGCGGGGTGCGCCGAGGTCGCGCAGCACCGCTCCGGCGGTGTCCATGAACGGCCCTGGCCCGCAGATGAACGCCTCCCGGTCGGCGTACGCCTTGACCAGCGACCGCAGCCGTGCGTCGTCCGGAAGCCCCTGCAGGGTCTCCAGCCAGTGCACGACGACCAGCCGGTCGCCGTACCTCTGCTGCAGACCCCGGAGAGCGTCGGCGAAGATCACCGACTTCTCGTCGCGGTTGGCGTAGACCAGCACGACGTGGCCCTCGCCCTGGCTCAACGCGGACCGCACGATCGACATCACCGGGGTGATGCCGCTGCCGCCGGCGAGCAGCAGGAGGTCCGCGTCGAGGTCGTGCGGCACGAACCGCCCGGAGGGCGGATGCACCTCCAGCACGGTGCCGGACCCGACGTGGTCGCAGATCCAGTTCGAGCCGTAGCCCTCGACGGTGCGCTTGACCGTGATCTGCGGTCGCACGCCGTCGTGCGGGGAGCTCGACAACGAGTAGCAGCGCGCGACCGACCCGGTCAGCTCGCTGGGCAGCCGCAGCGTCAGGAACTGGCCGGGCCGGTAGCGGAAGCGCTGCTCGAGATCCTCGGGCACGTCGAACACGACCGAGTGCGCGTCCGCGGTCTCGGGTACGACCTCGGCCACCCGCAGCTTGTAGAACGACGCCTCAGCCATCGTGTGTCCCGTTCGTATCGAAGAGCTCGGAGCTGCCGGTCTCGATGCGACCGTCCCGCACGGCCGCGGCGATCTCCTCGCGCAGCCGCGCGCAGCCGTCCACAGACGCCGTCGTCCCGGTGTGCTCCAGGTGCTCGGCCAGGAACGGGCACATCCGCTCGGCCGAGCGGGTCCACTGGATGCTGGTGTGCTTGGGGCTGTTCTTCTTCACCCGCACCACCGCACCGCAGTGCCCGCAGGCCAACGGCGTGAGCCCCGCCTCGAGGTACTCGAAGTGGTCGTCGCGGGTCGAGTCGCGCCCGGGTGGCCCGCCGAGGACCGACCGCAGCCCGAGCACCGCCCGGAAGTCCGGAGCGGTCATCTGCGCTCGCTCTGCTCGGAGACCGCGTCGGCACCGCGCCCGGCCTTCTTCGACTCGGCCTCCCGGCGCGCGAGGTTGTCGGCGACCTCCCGGCGCCAGGCCTCGTTGGCCTGCGTGGTGTCGATCTCGAACTCGAACCGAGCGGTCATGTCCTCGGTGACTTCGGCTGCGTCCACGTAGAACTGCTCGTACCAGCGGCGTAGCTGGTAGACCGGCCCGTCCTCCTCGCACAGCAGCGGGTTGTCGATGCGCGACTTGTTCTTCCAGATCTCGACGTCCTGCAGGAAGCCCTCGCCGAAGCTCTTGGCGTACTTGCCGGCGATCTTGTCGGCCATCTCGTCGTCGAGGCCTTCGAGCTTCTTCACGGCCAGCCCCCACTGCAGCACGAACGAGTCGGCGGTGACGGGGTAGTGGCAGTTGACCAGGATGACCTCGACCTCCACACCCTTGTAGTCGGTCACCAGCGGGTTGACCATGTACGACGGCCCGAAGTACGACGCCTCGGACCGCAGCAGCAGGTCCTCGTCGCCGTAGCCGCTGCCCTTGCCCGCGTCGGGCCGGCCACGCGAGTGCATGTACTGCGTGGCGATGTGGCCCTCGAAGACGTTCTTGAAGTACGTCGGGAACGCGAAGTGGATGTAGAAGAAGTGCGCCATGTCGACGACGTTGTCGACGATCTCGCGGCAGTTGGAGCCCTCGATCGTCACCGAGTCCCAGGTCCAGCTGCTCCACTCGTCGGAGAAGGCACCCTCGATGCGCGGGATCACCACGTCGTCGGGTGGCGGGTTGCCCTCCGGGTCGTTCCACACGAACAGCTGCTTGTTCTGCTCCAGGGTCAGCCACGAGCGAGTGCGCGCCCGCGCCGGAACTCGCTTGGCGTAAGGGATCGCCGCGCATCTGCCGTCACCGGCCCAGCGCCAGTCGTGGAACGGGCAGGCGACCTGGTCGCCCTTGATTGTGCCCTGGGTGAGGTCGCCGCCCATGTGCCGGCAGTAGCCGTCGAGCACGTGCAGGTTTCCGCCGGAGTCGGCGAACACCACCAGCTTGGTGCCGAACGCCTGTACGGCGTGCGGTTTGCCGTCGCGGAACGGCTCCGCCAGCCCGAGGCAGTGCCATCCGCGCGCGAAGCGGGTCGGCGCCGCGCCGGCGTCGATCATCCGCACCTCGGCGTCCGCCGCAGGACCGGTCGCCACGGGCCTGCGTGTGCCGGGCTGCTCGGGGGCCTTGACACGGGTCATGGCGTTCCTCCATGCGGTGCGGTGTCGTGCCGGACGGATGACTGCGGCGCCGCGTCGGCGTCCGCGCAGTCGGCAGCGGTCTGTGCGGCGAGGTAGCCGAACGTCATCGCGGGACCGAGCGTCGCGCCGGGACCGGCGTAGGTGTGACCCATCACAGTCGCGCTGGCGTTGCCCGCGGCGTACAGGCCGGGGATCGCCGACCCGTCCGCGCGGAGCACGCGGGCGCGAGCGTCGGTGCGCAGCCCGCCCTTGGTGCCGAGGTCGCCGGGGACGATGCGTACGGCGTAGAAGGGCGCCTTCTCCAGCGGGGCCAGGTTGGGGTTCTGCCGCCGCCGCGGGTCGCCGTAGTAGTGGTCGTAGCGGCTGCGCCCGCGGCCGAAGTCGGCGTCGACCCCGGAGTCGGCGTAGTCGTTGAACCTTGTGACCGTCTGGCGCAGCCCGTGCGCGGGTACGCCGATTCTCTCGGCGAGCTCCTCGACCGTGTCGGCACGCTGCACCACCCCGGCGGCGTACCAGCGGCGGGGGAACGGCTGCCTCGGGCCGAGGCCGGCGAAGGTGTAGTTGTTGCGGTAGCGCTGGTCGGCGACCAGCCAGCACGGGATGTGGTCGACGCCGGTGCGGGGGCCGGCGTACATCGCCTTGACGGCGTCGACGTAGGGCGACGACTCGTTGACGAACCGCGCCCCCGCCGCGTTGACCATGATGCAGCCCGGCAGCGCGCGCTCGGACAGGCAGAAGTACGGCCCGCCGGTCAGCGGGATCGAGGGACCCCACCAGGCGTCGTCCATCAGGTCGACGTCGGCGCCGAGCGCCTGTGCCGCCGTGATGCCGTCTCCGGTGTTGGCGACCGCGCCCACGGTCCACTCGGTGCCGATCGGGTGTTCCTGGTACTCCTTGCGCATGGCCTCGTTGTGCTCGAAGCCGCCGGTGGCGAGCAGCACGGCACGGCGGGCGGTCAGCACGGTCTCGGTGCCCTCGTGCTGCACGCGTACCCCCGTGACCCTGTCGCCGTCGACGACCAGCTCGAGCATCGGTGTGTCGAGCAGGACGGGTACGTCGAGCCGCGCCAGACCCGCCCGTAGCGCCGCGACCAGCGCCTGTCCCATCGACAGCATCCGGCGGCGGCGCAGCCGGTTCGTCGCGGTGCGCGCGCCGACGCGCAGTGCGCGCCAGACGCCACGGGGATGACGGGCGCTGAGGTTGAGCCACTTGTAGTCGGCCTGGGTGACGGTCATGCCCGCGGGTGCGGCGAGATACGGCGGCTCCAGGTGCGCGATCTCGTCCCCGAGCACACGTGCGTCCAACGGCCTCGGCTCCACCGACCGGCCCTTCGGGCGGCCGCCCGGCGCCTCGGGGTAGTAGTCGGAGTAGCCGCGCACCCACTTCAACCGCAGCGGCGTGCTCTGGCAGACCATCTCCAGCATGGGCGGCCCGTGGGTGAGGAACGCCTGCTGCCGCTCCGGCTCCACCACGCCGTCGACCAGGTGAGCGACGTAGGCCCTGCCGTCGGCAGGCGTGTCGCCGGCGTGCTCGCGTGCGAGCACGTGGTTGTTGGGGATCCAGACGCCACCCCCCGAGCGCGCCGTCGATCCCCCGAAGCACGGTGCCTTCTCGACCACGACCGCGCGCATCCCGCGTCGGGCGGCGGTCAGGGCGGCGGTCAGGCCGGCGGCGCCGCTGCCCACCACCACCACGTCGTAGTCGGTCACGGTGCTGCCTCCGCTGCGTTTCCTCGGCCGGAGCATGCCTGCTCGCCCATACTGAAACATGTTACAGTTTTGCCCTTCAAGACTCTAGCGGAGGAGGCGCGTTGAGCACTGGCGGTCCGCGGCGGGCCCCCGCGACGCTGGCGGCCGACGTCGTCGTCGTCGGCTTCGGGGCTGCGGGCGCGTGTGCCGCGATCGAGGCCGCGGACGCGGGCGCCCAGGTGCTGGTGCTGGACCGGTTCGACGGGGGAGGTGCGACCGCCCTGTCCGGCGGCGTGGTGTACGCCGGTGGCGGCACCTCCGTGCAGCGCGACGCCGGCGTGGACGACACCCCCGAGGCGATGCTTGCCTACCTCGAGCGGGAGGTGGGCGACCCCGAGGACACCGTGCACCCGGAGACCCTGCGGGCCTTCTGCCACGGCAGCCCGGCCATGATCGAGTGGCTGCGGCAGCAGGGCGTGCCGTTCGAGGGCAGCCTCGCCCCGCAGAAGACGTCGTACCCGGGCAACGACCACTACCTGTACTACTCCGGCAGCGAGATCGCCGGAGCCTTCCGCGACGTCGCACCGCCGGCCCCGCGCGGGCACCGGGCGAAGGCGCCGGGAGCCTCCGGCAAGCGCCTGTTCCAGGCGCTGGCGGGTGCGGCGCGCGGCCGTGGGGTGCGCGTGCTGCCGCAGACCCGGGCACAGCGGGTGGTCGAGCACGACGGCGTGGTGCGCGGCGTCGAGGGTGTCACGCTGAGCCAGGCGCCGGCCTGGGTGCGCACGGCATACCGGGTGGCGGGTCGGCTGGCCGCCAAGCCCGGCCTGTACCAGCCGGCGGTCAAGCGCCGGTGCGTCGCGCTGTGCGACATGCTCGAGCGCGCCCACGGCCGCCCCGTGCAGGTCCTTGCCCAGCGCGGCGTGGTGCTGTGCGCGGGCGGGTTCATCGGCAACCGCGCGCTGGTGCACGAGCACGCTCCCGCGTACCGCGGCGGGCTGCCGCTGGGTACGCCCGGCGACGACGGCTCCGGACTCGAGCTCGGGCGTTCCGTGGGTGGCGCGGCAGCCAAGCTCGACCGGGTGTCGGCCTGGCGCTTCTTCACCCCTCCCAGCGCGCTGCTGGGCGCCCTGCTGGTGGACCGGCGTGGCCAGCGGGTGATCGACGAGACCCGGTACGGCGCCGCGGTCGGGCAGGCGCTGATCGAGCACCACGACGGCCGTGGCTGGCTGCTCGTGGACGCCTCCTTGCTGGCCGAGGCCCGCCGGCAGATCCGCCGGCAGGGGCTGTGGTTCCAGCGGCTGCAGATGGCCTACCTGTTCGGCCCCGGCCGGGTCACCGGTACGACGCTGGAGGAGGTCGCCCGGCGCGCCGGTGTCGACGCCGAGGGCCTGGTGGCGACGGTGCAGGCGCACCAGGAGGCGCTGGCCTCGGGCGGTCCCGACCCGTCCGGCAAGCCGGCGGAGTACACCCGCTCGATCGGCACCCCGCCGTACTCCCTGGTCGACATCTCCGTGCGGCGGCAGCCGGCGTACCCGTGCCCGATGCTCACCCTCGGCGGGCTCGTCGTCGACCAGCGCACCGGGCAGGTGCAGCGGCCGGACCAGGAGCCGATCCCGGGGCTGTTCGCCGCGGGCCGTACCGCCGTCGGCATCTGCTCCAACGCCTACGTCAGCGGGCTCTCGCTGGCCGACTGCGTGTTCTCCGGTCGCCGCGCCGGCCGCCATGCGGCCACCGGCCCAGCGCCCGGCCCCACGCCCGGTCCCGAGACCGTGCCCGCGCCGGTCGAGCAGCCACGTCAGGAGAGGCAGGGCAGGCACCGTGCTCACCACTGAACAACGCCACGAGCTGGCCGACCTGCTGCACGCCGCCGAGACCAAGCGGGAACCGATCCCGCCGCTGGTCGACACCTACCCCGGCCTCGACGCCGGTGACGCGTACGAGATCCAGCTGGTCAACATCCACCGGCGGGTCTCGGACGCGCCGATCGTCGGCCACAAGGTCGGCCTGTCGTCCAAGGCCATGCAGCAGATGATGGGCGTCGACGAGCCCGACTACGGGCACCTGCTCGAGGACATGCGGGTGGGCGAGGGCACGCCCGTCCCGGCCGCCCGCTACTGCTACCCGCGGGTCGAGGTCGAGGTCGGCTTCGTCCTCGGCGCGGACCTCCCCGGCGAGGGCTGCACCGAGCAGGACGTCATCGCCGCCACGGAGGCCGTGGTGCCGTCGATCGAGCTCATCGACAGCCGTATCCGGGACTGGAAGATCAGCCTGCCCGACACCATCGCCGACAATGCGTCGTCGGCGGGCTTCGTGCTCGGGGAGGCCCGGCTGGCGCCGGACACGGTGGATCTGCGCGCGATCGACGCGGTGCTGGTGCGCAACGGCGAGCAGGTGGCCGAGGGCCGCTCCGACGCGGTCCTGGGCGACCCGGTGATCGCGGTGGCGTGGTTGGCGCGCAAGGTCGCCGGCTTCGGGGTGCGGCTGCGGGCCGGCCACGTGATCCTTCCCGGTTCCTGCACCCGCGCGTTCGACGCGCGGCCCGGTGACGAGTTCACCGCGACGTTCAGCCACGCCGGCGGTGTGCTGGGCGACGTGAGCCTGACCTTCCAATGAGGTGACGTGTTGAACGCAGATCTGACCACTGGCAAGGCGACCGCGGCGATCGTCGGGTCGGGCAACATCGGCACCGACCTGATGTACAAGCTCCTGCGGTCGGAGGTGCTCGAGCCGCGGTGGATGGTCGGCGTCGACCCCGACAGCGAGGGTCTGCGCCGGGCCGGTAAGCAGGGGCTGGAGGCCAGCGCCGAGGGCGTCGACTGGCTGCTGGGGCGGCCGGAGCCGCCCGATGTGGTGTTCGAGGCGACGTCGGCGTCGGTGCACAAGGCCAACGCGCCGCGCTACGCCGAGGCGGGGATCCGTGCCGTCGACCTGACGCCGGCCGCGGTCGGACCGTACGTCGTACCTCCGGTCAACCTCGCGCTCGAGGCGGACGCCCCCAACGTCAACCTGATCACCTGCGGCGGACAGGCCACGATCCCGATGGTGCACGCGGTCTCCCGCGTCGTACCGGTGGCGTACGCCGAGATCGTCGCCTCGGTCTCCTCGGTGTCGGCAGGTCCCGGCACCCGCGCCAACATCGACGAGTTCACCCGCACCACCAGCCGTGGCATCGAGGTCATCGGCGGCGCCCGGCGGGGTAAGGCGATCATCATCCTCAACCCGGCCGACCCCCCGATGATCATGCGCGACACCATCCACTGCGCGATCCCGGAGGACGCGGACCAGGAGGCGATCGCCGACTCGATCCGCCGGATGGTCGCCGACGTCGCGCAGTACGTGCCGGGCTACCGGCTGCTGGTCGACCCGCAGTTCGACGAGCCGTCGGCGTCCACCGGCGGCATGGCGAAGGTGAGCACGTTCGTCGAGGTCCAGGGCGCCGGCGACTTCCTGCCGCCCTACGCCGGCAACCTCGACATCATGACCGCCGCCGCCGCGAAGGTCGGCGAGGAACTGGTCAGGGCACCACAGCCCGCGTGAAGGGAGATCCCATGTGGGACGAGTACGACATCCGCATCACCGACACCTGCCTGCGTGACGGTTCGCACCACAAGCGGCACCAGTTCAGCGCCGAGGAGGCGCGGTCCATCGTCACCGCGCTCGACGAGGCCGGCGTTCCGGTGATCGAGGTGACCCACGGCGACGGGCTCGGCGGCTCCTCGTTCACCTACGGCTTCTCCAGGACCCCGGAGCAGGACCTGATCACGCTGGCGGCCCAGACCGCCAAGCGCGCCAGGATCGCCTTCCTGATGCTCCCCGGTGTGGGGGTGAAGGACGACATCGGCATCGCGGCCGACAACGGCGCCTCGATCTGCCGCATCGCCACGCACTGCACCGAGGCCGACGTGTCGGTGCAGCACTTCGGGCTCGCGCGCGAGCGGGGCCTGGAGACGGTCGGCTTCCTGATGATGTCGCACACCCAGCCGCCGGAGGTGCTGGCCGAGCAGGCCCGGATCATGGTCGACGCGGGTTGCCAGTGCGTCTACGTCGTCGACTCCGCCGGCGCGCTGGTGCTGGAGCAGGTCGCGGACCGGGTCGGCGCGATCCACGTGGAGATCGGGTCCGAGGCGATGGTGGGCTTCCACGGGCACGAGAACCTCGGCGTCGGCGTGGCCAACTCCGTCGCGGCGGTGCGGGCCGGGGCCCAGCAGATCGACGGCAGCTGCCGGCGCTTCGGCGCGGGTGCGGGCAACACGCCGGTGGAGGCGTTCGTCGGCGTGTGCGACAAGCTCGGCATTCGCACCGGCATCGACTTCTTCAAGATCGTCGACGCGGCCGAGGACGTCGTACGCCCGGCGATGCCCGAGGAGTGCCTGCTCGACCGGCTCGCGCTCACCATGGGCTACTCCGGCGTCTACTCCAGCTTCCTCAAGCACGCGTTCCACCAGGCCGAGCGGTACGGCGTGTCCGGCGCCGACATCCTGCTGCGGGCAGGGCAGCGCAAGCTCGTGGGGGGCCAGGAGGACCAGCTCACCGACATCGCCCTCGAGCTGCTGCGCGAGCAGGGCCAGCCCGCCTGACTGATCTCGACACCGACATAGAACGTGTTCTAGTGTGAGGCAAGGCCGAAGACGAACGGAGCGAGGATGAGCGAGAAGGTCGTCGACGCGGTGCGTGACCTGCTGCCGGCGTTCGAGCAGCGCGCGCAAGAGGCCGAGGACGCCCGCCGGATCCCGACCGCGTCGATCGAGGCCCTGGCGGAGACGGGGTTCTTCGGGCTGCTGCAGCCGAAGCGGTTCGGCGGGTTCGAGACCGACCCGGTCACCTTCTACACCGCCGTCCGGATGATCGCGAGCGCCTGCGGCTCCACCGGATGGGTCTCCTCGGTGCTCGGCGTGCACCCCTGGCAGCTGTCGCTGTTCCCCGAGCAGGCCCAGACCGACGTCTGGGGCGAGGACCCGCACACGCGGATCTCCTCGTCGTACGCGCCCACCGGCAAGGCGCAGCTCGTCGACGGTGGCGTCCGGCTGAGCGGCCGGTGGAGCTTCTCGTCCGGGTGCGACCACGCGACGTGGGTGCTGCTCGGCGGCATCGTCACCGACGGTGAGGGCAACCAGGTCGACTTCCGGACCTTCCTGGTGCCGCTGGGCGACTACCGGATCGAGGACGTGTGGGACACCGTCGGCCTGCGGGGCACCGGCAGCAACGACATCGTCGTCGACGACGTGTTCGTCCCCGACCACCACTCGCTGAGCTTCGCCGACACCTCCCGCTGCGTGTGCCCCGGCCAGGAGGTCAACGACGCGCCCCTGTACCGGCTGCCGTTCGGGTCGGTGTTCTCGTACTCGATCACCACCCCGATCATCGGCATGGCCCAAGGCGCTTACGACTCCCATGTCGGCTACATGAAGGAACGCGTACGAGTCTCCTACGGCAAGGTGAAGGCCGCCGAGGACCCGTTCTCACAGGTGCGGATCGCCGACGCCGCGAGCGAGATCGACGCCGCGTGGCTGCAGCTGGAGAACAACATCGGCCAGCTGATGCGCTACGCCGGCGCGGGCGAGAAGATCCCGATGAGCCTGCGGCTACAGGTTCGTCGCGACCAGGTGCGTGGCACGACCCGGTCGATCCACGCCGTCGACCGGCTGTTCGAGAACTCCGGTGGCCGGGCGCTGGCGACCGGGACGCCGATCCAGCGGTACTGGCGCGACGCCCACGCCGGTCGTGTCCACGCGATCAACGACCCGGAGCGGGCGTTGAGCCTCTACGGCAGCGCTGAGCTGGGTCTCAAGGTGCACGAGGCGATGCTGTGAGCTCCGTGAGGTCCCATGCCTGAGCCGACGCCGGACTTCGAGTCCACCAGCCGCCACGCGAAGGCCGGCCGGCTCTCGTTGCACTACCACGAGGCGGGGGAGGGCGCCGAGGGCCGGTTGCCCGTCGTACTGCTGCACGGCGGCGGTCCGGGAGCCGCGGCGTGGAGCAACTTCGGCAGCAACCTGCGGGTCCTGTCGCAGACCTTCCGGACGCTCGCGGTCGACCAGCCGGGTTTCGGGCTTTCCGACAAGCCCGAGGTCGAGGGCAACTACTTCCGCTTCTCCGCCGACGCGCTCGCCGCGCTGCTGGACACGGTCGACATCGAGAAGGTGCATCTGGTCGGCAACTCGCTCGGCGGCGGTACGGCGGTGCGGTTCGCGCTGTCGTACCCGCAGCGGGTGGGCCGGCTGGCGCTGATGGGGCCGGGCGGACTGAGCCTCAACCTGTTCGCGGCCGACCCCACCGAGGGCATCAGGCGCCTGTACGAGTTCGCAGCGCCGCCGGGACCGAGCAGGGAGAAGCTCGAGGCGTTCGTGCGCACGATGGTGTTCGACCAGTCGCTGGTGACCGACGAGCTCATCGACGAGCGGTTCCGCGTCGCCTCCGACCCCGAGTCGCTGGCCGCGATGGCCTCCATGGGCGCGTCGTTCATGCAGCCCGACACCTTCGAGGACGGCCTGCTCTGGCGGGAGGCCTACCGGCTGCGGCACAAGGTGCTGCTGGTGTGGGGTCGGGAGGACCGCGTCAACCCGCTCGACGGTGCCTTCACCGCGCTCAAGCTGATCCCGAAGGCGCAGCTGCACGTGTTCCCGCGCTGTGGCCACTGGGCGCAGCTGGAGTGCTTCGACGAGTTCAACCGGCTGGTGGCCGCCTTCTTGGGCGAGCACGGTCTGACCGACGGTGCGGGCGCAGCCGGCCGGCACGACTGATGGGGAGGGATGAGCGATGACCATCCGGTCGCTTGCGTACATGCGGATCGAGGCCACCGACATGGATGCCTGGCGCACCTACGGCCTGAAGGTGCTGGGCATGGTGGAGGGAGAGGGCAACGTGCCCGGTGCCCTCTACCTGCGGATGGACGACTTCCCGGCGCGGCTGGTGATCCTGCCCGGTGAGCGCGACCACCTGGCCGCGGTGGGCTGGGAGGCCACGAACGCCGAGGGCCTGCAGGATGTGCGCGACCGCCTCGACGCCGCCGGCGTGCCCTACAAGGAGGGCACGTCCGAGGAGTGCGCCGAGCGCAGCGTGATGGAGATGATCCGGTTCGAGGACCCCACGGGCAACGCCCAGGAGGTCTTCCATGGCGTCGCGCTGCAGCACCGGCGTGTGGTCAGCCCGTACGGCCACACGTTCGTGACCGGCGAGCAGGGGATGGGCCACGTCGTACTCTCCACCGACGACGACGCGGCGGCCCTGCACTTCTATCGTGACGTGCTCGGTTTTCGTCTTCGCGACTCGATGCGGTTCCCGCCCGAGGTGGTGGGCCGGCCGTCCGGCGGCGACCCGGTGTGGCTGCGCTTCTTCGGCTGCAACCCGCGTCACCACAGCCTGGCGTTCCTGCCGTTCCCAACCGACAGCGGGATCGTGCACATCATGGTCGAGGTCGGCAACAGCGACGACGTCGGCCTGGCGCTGGACCGCGCGAAGCGGCACGGCGTGCCGATGTCGGCGACGCTGGGCCGGCACGTCAACGACCTGATGCTGTCGTTCTACATGAAGACGCCCGGCGGCTTCGACGTCGAGTTCGGCACCGAGGGGCGACAGGTCGGTGATGACTGGGTCGCCCGGGAGAGCACCGCGGTGAGCCTGTGGGGCCATGACTTCAGCATCGGGCAGCAGCAGTGACCAGCGCCGCGATGCCTGAACACCCTGACGGCACCGAGCAGCCGGACCAGGCGGAGCAGCCGGACCCGCAGCGGTTCCGGCACGTCCTCGGCCAGTTCGCCACCGGCGTCACCGTGGTGACGAGCATGGACGGCGACACCCCGGTCGGCTTCGCCTGTCAGGCCTTCGCCGCGCTGTCGCTCGACCCGCCGATGGTGCTGTTCTGCCCCAGCAAGGGTTCCGGCAGCTGGCCGGCGATGGAGCAGGCAGGGCGGTTCTGCGTGAACGTCCTCGGCGAGGGCCAGCGGGAGGTGTCACAGGTGTTCGGCACCCGCGGCGCCGACAAGTTCGCGTCGGTGCGGTGGACCAGGTCGGAGCAGGGGCTGCCCGTGCTCGAGGGAGTGCTGAGCTGGATCGACTGCTCGATCGAGGCGGTCCACACCGCCGGCGACCACTACGTCGTCATCGGCCGTGTGCTCGACCTCGGGACCAGCGGCGACGACCGCCCGTTGCTGTTCTACCGTGGCGACTACACCGCTGCCGACGCGCCACAGGAGCTGCTCGCCAGTGCCGGCCCCGCCGACCCCGAGCTGACCGGCGCCCTGTTGGAGACGCTGATGTCGTGGCCCCGCCAGCAGGACTGGATCTGACGTCGCGGCTGCACGAGCGACCAGGGCTACCCCGACGTTCGTGTCGATGAGTCTGGACGACCCCACCAGCGGCGGGTCTGCGTCATGTAGTCGACGTAGGGCTGCCCGTGCAGGTGGGTGAGATGGTCTTCCTCCACCGGGATCCAGGTCGCGTACGTGGCGGCCAGCAACCCCGTGGAGAGGAGAGCACCGCCGCTGCGGCGAGCCACCGCCGCACCGGCGAGCACAAGGAGGTAGCCGAGGTACTGCGGGTTGCGGGAGTACCGGTACAGGCCGATGGTGGTCAGCGGCTCGTTGCGGGTGCCGGTCAGCTCGCGTGGGCTGGTGAACCGAGTCATCCCTGCGACGCACATGGCAGCTCCCGCGGCGACCATCGCCACACCGGCGAGCCGGGCCGGTCCGGAGCGTGCCGGTAGCGGAACAGCGCGGCGTCGCAGAGCCCAGGCCGTGAGCAGCCCGTGGCCGGCGTACGCCGCCCACATGGCGGTCGACGTCGGGAGGCGTAGCGATCCGTGGTCGGCGAGGTCACGCGCCATGGCCGACAGCAGCGGCACGCGCGGCTGTCGCACTGACTCCTTGGCAACCATCTCGCTGGCACTGTAGGGGCTCGTCGGGGCCTTTCCCACGGGCAGGCCGCCTTCCGGCGATCCGAACGATGTGGGTCACGTTCGCGAGCCGTAGGCTGACGGCCATGATCACCGCAGTCCACACACTGGTGTACGCCGAGGACCCGGATGCGGCCCGCGCCTTCTTCCGCGACGTACTCGACATGCCCGGCACCGACACCGGCGGCGGCTGGCTGATCTTCAAGAGCGGCCCCAGCGAGCTAGGCGTCCACCCGAGCTCGTGGGAGTACGAGGGGCAGAGCGGCGCCACCGGCCAGCGGTTCGACGTGTCCCTGATGTGCGACGACATCGAGAAGACGATCGAGGAGCTGACCGCGAAGGGCGCCGAGTTCGCCGGCGGCGTCCAGGACGAAGGTTGGGGGCTCACGACTCGGCTGAAGGTGCCGGGTGCCGGCGAGATGACCCTCTACCAGCCGCAGTACGACCCACCGGCGACGAGCCAGTAGACCCGACCGCAAGGCGGCGCCGGCTCATCGCCTGCGCGAGCCGGCTGCCACCGCAGCCGCCATGACCCGACGGGTCACGTCGATGATCTCCAACGACCGCAGGCCCTCGTCGTGGAACGACTGCAGGGCGGGGTCGCCGCGGGAGTCGAGTGCGGCCGCCTCCTCCCACATCGCGCGCTCGGAGGCTCGCCAGTGGGGCCGGTCCCATGCCTCGACGTCGACGAAGCCGGCGGCCTTCAGGCCCGCCTCGAGGTTCACTCGTCGCAGGCGCTCGGGCACGCGCTCGTCGTCCCGGTCGACGGGTTCCCAGCAGGTCAGTACGACACGTCCGCCAGGACCCAGCACCCGATGCAGCTCGCGGTACGCGGCGTCCTGCTGCTCGGCGAACTGGATGGAGTCGACGCACAGCACGGCGTCGACCGAGCCGGGGTCGAGGCCGGTGGCGGTGAGGTCTCCGACGCGGAAGTCGGCCGTTTGGCCCAACCGCCGCGCGTGCTCGTCGGCCTGGCGCACGGCTTCGGCGGAGAAGTCGATGCCCACCAGCCGGGCATCGGTGCGCGTGGCGATCTCCAAGCCGTAGCCCCCGCGGCCGCAGGCGAGATCGAGCAGCGTGTCCCCAGGTAACAGGCGTAGCGCTTCGACCACCTCGGCGATCCCGTCCCACGTGAGCAGGCTGGTGGACAGCAGATAGGGGGGCAGGCCGAGGTGCCGTCGCTCGATCTCGTCCTTCACCGGCGAGTCGACCATGTCGGCGTACCAGCGGTCGAAGTACTCAGCCAGCGTTCCTGTGCCCATCGGGCCAGTATGGCGGCGGCGCGATTTCTCTATCCACACAAGGAGAGTCGGCTGGTCACGATGTCGGTGGCCGCCGATATTTTCGAACACAGGTTTGAGCGCTGGAGGTGCCTATGACTGCGTTGTCCGAGGGCCTGCGGCCAACGGCTGAGCGAGCCACTTGTGCCGATCCGGGGGCGATGCCGTTGGAGCGGGTGGAGGCGGAGCTGTGCACGTTGGCCGGGCAGATCGCGGCGGCGACGTCGCGGTTCTTGGTGTTGCTGGCCGACTTCGACGCCCGGGAGGGTTGGGGTGGATGGGGTGTGCACTCGTGTGCGCACTGGTTGTCGTGGCGGTGTGGGCTGGATCTGCGCACTGCCCATGAGCATGTGCGGGTGGCGCGGGCGTTGCGGGAGCTGCCCAAGGTCAGCGCCGCGTTCGGGCAGGGGCGGGTGTCG
>DATABY010000028.1:0-33600 GCA_036259355.1 Nocardioidaceae bacterium | reverse complement strand
ACCTCGTCGAACATGAACATGAACGAGGTGCTGGCCTCGTTGGCCAGCAGGTCGGCCGACGTCGACGTGCACCCGAACGACCACGTCAACGCCAGCCAGTCCAGCAACGACACGTTCCCCACGTCGATCCACGTGGCCGCGACCGAGGCGACGGTCAACCAGCTGCTCCCGGCGCTGGAGCACCTCGCGGTGACGCTGGAGGCCAGGGCCGCCGAGCTCGCCGACGTCGTGAAGGCCGGCCGCACGCACCTGATGGACGCGACGCCGGTGACATTGGGCCAGGAGTTCGGTGGCTACGCCGCGCAGGTCCGGCACGGCATGGAGAGGCTGCAGGCCTCGCTCCCCCGCGTGGCCGAGCTGCCACTGGGCGGTACCGCCGTCGGCACCGGCATCAACACACCGCCGGGGTTCGGCTCCCGGGTGATCGAGATCCTCGGCGAGGAGACCGGCCTCACGCTGACCGAGGCCCGCGACCACTTCGAGGCCCAGGGCGCGCGCGACGGGCTCGTCGAGCTGTCCGGTCAGCTGCGCACGATCGCCGTCAGCCTGACGAAGATCTGCAACGACCTGCGCTGGATGGGGTCCGGACCGCGCACGGGTCTCGCCGAGGTCGCGCTCCCCGACCTGCAGCCGGGCTCGAGCATCATGCCGGGCAAGGTCAACCCCGTCATCCCCGAGGCGGTGCTGATGGTCTGCGCGCAGGTCGTCGGCAACGACGCGACCGTGGCCCACGCCGGCTCCACCGGAGCGTTCGAGCTCAACGTCATGATGCCGGTGATGGCCCGCAACGTTCTGGAGTCGATCCGGCTGCTGTCGACGGCGTCACGCGCGCTCGCCGACCGGTGCGTGGATGGCCTGCGCCCCGACGTCGAGCGCTGCCGGGAGTATGCCGAGTCGTCCCCGTCGATCGTCACCCCGCTGAACCGCTACATCGGTTACGAGAACGCCGCCAAGGTCGCCAAGACGGCGCTCGCCGAGCGCAAGACGATCCGCGAGGTGGTGCTGGAGCAGGGCTTCGTCGACCGTGGCGACCTCACCGAGCAGCAGCTCGACGAGACCCTCGACGTGCTCAGCATGACCCACCCCTGAGTCCTCACACTCGGATCGTGAAGAGGTGTGTCGCCGCGCAGCGGCGGTCGGGGGCACACGGGGGGCGCAGCCCCCCGTGCGTGTCAGTACCAGTTGTTGGCCTGCTTGAACTCCCAGGCGCTGCACGGGGTGCCGTAGCTGAGGTCGATGTACTCCAGGCCCCACTCGATCTGCGTGGCGGGGTTGGTACGCCAGTCGGGACCGGCTGCGGCCATCTTCTCCGGCGGCAACGACTGCGGGATGCCGTACGCCCCGGAGGTGGGGTTGGTGGCGTCGACGTCCCAGGCGCTCTCGCTGACCCACAGCTGGTCGAGGCAGGAGAACTCGCTGGAGTCCCAGCCGTACTCGACGATCATCTGCTGGGCGATCTTGCGGGGGTCGGCGGGGACGACGCTCTTCGCCCGGGCGACGCCACCGCTGCTGGCGTCGGCGGAGCCGCCGTGGTTGCGCTCCTGGGCCAGTGGGCCGCGGGCCTGGCTGCGGGAGGCCTCACCGGCCGCGGCCGCGCGGTCGTTCGCCGCGGCGTCGGCGGTGACCGGCGCCGGAACGTCCATCGCCGCCCGCGGTGGGGCATCCGTGTCGGTGGACACGCTCGCACCCGAGCCGTTGCCGGCAGCTCCGGCGAGCACGACGGCGCCGAGCGCGACGACCGTGCCGCCGGTGCGACGCGGGCCGAGCGGTCGGAGGGTGGAGGTGAGTCGGTGGGCGGCACGAGCCAGGGCAGGGTGGGCCTGGCGGGGGGCCGCGTGCTTTCCGGGCCGGGTGGGCCTGTTGGGCACGATCAGTCCTCAGGGCAGGAGTCCGGGCATTCCCACCTTGTGGGCGGGCAGTCCCACGGTGCAGGACCGCGCGCACGTTATCAAACCCGCGACGGGGGTAGTTGGCGGGGATCACACCCAGGGCATGACCCACGCCACTTCGCGAGCCTGACGCGGCCGCCGGCGCCGGTCAGGCGGCTGTGACCCGTTCGCCGGTCGACTGCGAGAACAGGTGCAGCCGCTCCGGGTCGGCCATGAGCCGCATCTTGGCACCCCGGGCAGGCGGCTTGCGGGCGTCGACACGCGCGATCAGCTCGACCGGCTCTGCTTCGGTCGGCTCCCCCTCCGCCATGGAGGCATACACGTAGGCGTCGGCCCCGAGCTCCTCCACGACATCCACCTGCACCAGCAGACCCTCGGCGTTCTCCGGCATCACCTGGAAGGCCTCCGGCCGGACACCGAGGAGGGCCTCCTGCTCGTTGCCGAGGTTGCTGCGTGCCTCCCGGTCGAGCGGGATCGCGGTGTTGCCCAGACGCAGACCGTCCTCGGTGACCGCCACGTTGAGCAGGTTCATCGCCGGCGAGCCGATGAAGCCGGCCACGAAGGCGTTGCGTGGGCGGTCGTACAGGTTCAGCGGCGTGTCGACCTGCTGCAGAAGGCCGTCCTTCAGCACCGCCACCCGGTCGCCCATCGTCATCGCCTCGACCTGGTCGTGCGTGACGTAGACCGTGGTGATGCCGAGCCGCTTCTGCAGTGTGGCGATCTGGGCACGGGTGGACACGCGCAGCTTCGCGTCGAGGTTGGACAGCGGCTCGTCCATCAGGAACACCTGTGGCTCGCGCACGATCGCTCGGCCCATGGCGACCCGCTGACGCTGACCACCGGACAGCGCCTTGGGCTTGCGATCGACGTAGTCCTCCAGGCCGAGCAGCTTGGCGGCCTCGCTGACCCGGCGCTTCTGCTCGTCCTTGGGCACACCGGCCATCTTCAGCGAGAAGCCCATGTTGTCGCCGACCGTCATGTGGGGGTACAGCGCGTAGTTCTGGAACACCATCGCGATGTCGCGGTCCTTCGGCGGCAGGTGCGTGACGTCGCGGTCGCCGATGCGGATGTTGCCGCTGTTGACCTCCTCGAGGCCCGCCAGCATGCGCAGCGACGTGGACTTGCCGCAGCCGGACGGACCGACGAGCACCACGAACTCGCCGTCCTGGATATCGAGGTCGAGCTTGTCCACCGCCGGTGTGTCGCTACCGGGGTAGACGCGCGACGCCTCGTCGAAGGTCACAGTGGCCATGTCGTTGCCTTTCCTTTCGTCGGCAGGAACGTGCCGAACGATCCGTAGCGAACAGGAATTGTCAGCCCTTCACCGAGCCGGCGGTCAGTCCTCGGACGAAGAACCGCTGGAGTGAGAAGAAGACGATCAGGGGCACTACCATGGTCACGAACGCGCCCGCCGTCAACAGGTGCCACTCCGAGCCGAACTCGCCCAGCAGCGTCTGCAGCTCGATGGTCACGACGGAGTTGGCGGGGTTGCTGCGCAGGAAGATCAGCGCGACCAGCAGGTCGTTCCACACCCACAGGAACTGGAAGATCGCGAACGCCGCGAGCGCCGGCACCGACATCGGCAGGATCAGCCGCCAGAACGTCTGGAAGTGCGAGGCGCCGTCGATCTCCGCCGACTCGATGATCTCCTTCGGCAGCGACCCCATGTAGTTCCGCAGGATGTAGATCGCCAGCGGCATGCCGAACCCGGTATGCGCCAGCCAGACCGCGAGGAACGTGCCGTTCAGCCCGAAGTCGACGTAGAGCTGCAGCAGCGGGACGAACGCCACCTGCAGGGGTACGACGAGCAGACCTACCACGAGGATGAACAGCAGGTTGCGGCCCGGGAATCGCATGAATGTGAACGCGTAGGCCGCGAACGCGGCGATCATGATCGGGATGACCGTGGCCGGCACGGCGACCACGATGCTGTTGATGAAGGCGTCGCCCATCCCTCCGGAGAGCACCTGCTGGTAGTTGCCGAAGGTCCACTGCCCGAAGTCGAAGGGGTTCGCCAGGACCGTCCACCAGCCGGTGCTCTTCACGAGGTCCTCCTCGCGGAACGAGGAGATCAGGAGCCCGATCGTGGGGATGCTCCACACCACGCAGACGAGCGCCAGCGTGATGCGCGCGGCCCAGGGCCCCCCGGGCCGCGGACTCCTCCTGCCGGTGGTCGTCTCAGTGCCGAGGGCGCTCTCCCCCTCGGCCATCGTCGCACTCGTCGAGGTCATCGGCCTGCCTCCTCCGCGCGGTACCGGCGGACCTGGTAGATCATCAGCGGAATGACCGCGATCATCAGCACCACGACCACCGCGGCCGCCTGCCCGTTGTTGCCGAACTCGAGCAGCTCCTTGAAGAACACGTTGGCGATGACTTCGGTGCCGAACGCGCCGTTCGTCATCACGTAGACGACGTCGAAGATCTTCATCACCAGGATGAGGATGGTGGTGAACACGACCAGCATCGTCGCCCAGATCTGCGGCACGACGACCCGGAAGAAGATCTGGAACTCGTTCGCACCGTCGATCCGCGCGGCCTCGAGCGTGTCGACCGGGACGTTCTTGATGGCGGCAGAGAGCAGGACCATGGCGAACCCCGCCTGCAGCCAGATCATGATCACCATGAGGAGGAAGTCGTTGAGCGAGAACTGGCTCTGCTGGAGCCAGACCACGGGCTCCCCACCGAACTGCACGACGATGGCGTTCAGCAGACCGATCTGCTCAGGCGCTCGAAGCTCCGCGTAGTAGATGAACCCCCAGATGGTGCCGGCCCCGACGAAGCTGATCGCCATCGGCAGGAAGATCACGGACTTGCTGATGCTCTCGAACCGGGCGCTGAGCTTGTCCGCCAGCACGGCCACCAGCAGCCCGATGATCACGCTCATCGTCGGGACGATGATGATCCACAGCAGGTTGTTGAACAGCGCTGACCGGAAGTCGCTGTCGCTGAACAGCTCCTGATAGTTGGTCAGGCCGACGAAGGCCGTGCTCTCGTCGTTGGCGAAGCTGTAGACGATCGTCTGCACCGCGGGGTAGACGAGGAACAGTCCCACGACCAGGACGGCCGGTGCGACGAACGCGAACGGCTTGAGGCGATGCTCCCACCTGCCGGGCAGACGCTCGACCAGGAAGTTGAGCAGGAAGTACAGCAGGGTGATACCGCCGACGCCGGCCAGGATCGCCATCACGGCGATGAGGAGCTTCTCCATCCGTCACTCCTTCGGTGCGGGACCCGGACCGGGTGGCGGCGATGCACCACCCAGTCCGGGTCAGCGACGATCTGTCAGCTGCTCGGCCAGCTCTCTTCGATGTCGCTGAGCGCCTGGTTCAGCGACTTCTGGCCCGACGTCCAGGCGACCATCTCGTCCCAGAACGTTCCCGCGCCCACCTCGGCCGGCATCAGGTCGGAGGCGTCGAAGCGGAACACGTCGGCATCCTGCGCGAGGGCGGCGATCTCCCGCGTGGTCGGGTCACGGTAGGCGCTGTTGTCGAACGTCGTGTGCGGGGACAGCCAGCCACCGGCAGCGGCCCACTCGGTGCCGAACTCGTCGGAGGTGATGAACTCCATGACCTCGACGACGTCGCTGTCGTTGACGAAGGCCGCGGCCATGTCGCCTCCGCCCAGGATCGGCGTGCCGTCGTAGCCGCCCTCGATCGGGGGCAGCACGAAGGTGCCGACGTGGTTGCCGAGGTTCTGCTGCACCTGCTCGGGGAAGAACCCGGTGACGAAGTTGCCCTGCCGGTGCATGAAGCACTGCGGCTGCTGCTCGACGAGGCCGTTCTGGGACGTGTCGAACGACGTGGTGAGCACCGCCCGCGGCCCGCCGAGCACGGTGCCCTGCTCGAAGAGGATGTCCTCGCCGAACGTCTGGGCGGCTTCCACGATCTGCGGGTCGTCGAAGGGGATCTCGTGGTTGACCCACTGGTCGTAGACCTCGGGGCCGGCCGTCCGCAGGACCATCTCCTCGAGCCAGTCGGTCAGCACCCAGCCGGTGTCGGCCCCGGCCTCCGCGCCGATGCACCACGGGGTACCGCCGTCGGACTTGATCCGCTCCTCGAGATCCTGCATCTCCTGCCACGTCTGCGGCACCTGGTAGCCCGCCTGCTCGAACTCCGGCACGGGGTACCACACGACGCTCTTGACGGCCATGCGCATCGGGGCGGCGTAGACGGTGCCCTCGTCGTCGGTGACCGAGTCGAGGAAGCCGGGGATCACGGTCTCCTCGATCTGGTTGACGTCGATCAGGTCGTTGAGCGGGATGGCGTCGCCGGCGCGACCGAGGTCGGTCACCAGTCCCGGCTGCGGGAAGAGACCGATGTCGGGCGGGTTGCCGCCCTGCACGCGGGTGCGGATCTCGGTGGTGAAGTCGGTCGAGGGCACGTACGTGACATCGATCCCCGACTCCTGCTCGAAGGGCCGCAGGGACCGCTCGAAGAAGCCTGCCTCCGGGTCCGGGAAAGCGCCCAGGATCTGCACCTTGCCGTCGCCCTCCTGGGTGTCCCCGGAGTCACCGCTCTCGCCGCCTCCGCCGCCCTGCAGGCAGCCCGTGGTGAGCAGCACGAGCGCACAACCCAGCGCGCCGTACCTCCCCAACGACTTCACCCTCATCGTCGCTCCCTTGCGTCGTCGCAAAACTTCCCTGAACCGCACTCTGCCACCACAACTACCCTCATAGCCACAACACTCCCGTCACGGTCTGCGCACGATTCACCGGCCGCCACAGCAGGGGCGCACGCGACGGGTCACAGCGACACGTTCTCGAGCATCTCGGTGACCAGCGCCGCGATCGGCGAGCGCTCGGAGCGCGTCAGCGTCATGTGCGCGAAGAGCGGATGCCCCTTGAGCTTCTCGACCACCGCCACCACACCGTCGTGCCGCCCGACCCGCAGGTTGTCGCGCTGTGCCACGTCGTGCGTGAGGACCACGCGGGAGTTGGCACCGATACGGGACAAGACGGTCAGAAGGACGTTGCGCTCCAGCGACTGAGCCTCGTCGACCACGACGAAGGCGTCGTGCAGCGAGCGCCCGCGGATGTGCGTCAGCGGCAGCACCTCGAGCATCCCGCGGTCGATCACCTCGTCGATCACGTCGGCGCTGGTGAGTGCTCCGAGGGTGTCGAAGACCGCCTGACCCCAGGGCGCCATCTTCTCCGACTCGTTTCCGGGCAGGTAGCCGAGCTCCTGACCGCCGACCGGGAGAACCGGGCGGAACACCACGACCCGCTTGTGCTGGCGACGCTCGAGAACGGCCTCGAGGCCGGCGCACAGGGCCAGGGCGGACTTGCCGGTGCCGGCTCGCCCGCCCAGGGACACGATGCCGACGTCGGGGTCGAGCAGCAGGTCCAGCGCGATCCGCTGCTCGGCCGAGCGGCCCTTGATGCCGAAGGCCTCCCGGTCCCCGCGGACGAGGCGGACGCGCTTGGCGGGCGTGACCCGGCCCAGCGCGCGACCCCGGTCGGACAGCAGCACCAGGCCGGTGTGGCAGGGCAGGTCGCGCGCGGCCTGCATGTCGGCCTCGCCGTCGGCGAAGAGCATGTCGACCTGCTCGGCGGTCACGTCGACCTCCTGCAGGCCCGTCCACCCCGACTCCAGCGCCAGCTCGGCGCGGTACTCCTCGGCCACCAGCCCGATCGCCGACGCCTTCACCCGCAGCGGCAGGTCCTTGGACACCAACGTGACGTCGTGTCCCTCGCTGCCGAGGTTGTGCGCGACCGCGAGGATGCGGGTGTCGTTGTCCCCGAGCCGGAACCCCGCGGGCAGCGCCGTGGGGTCGGTGTGGTTGAGCTCGACACGGACGGAGCCGCCGGCCTCCCCGATCGGCACCGGCTCGTCGAGCCGTCCGTGCAGCACGCGGAGCTCGTCGAGCATCCGCAGCGCCGAGCGCGCGAAGTAGCCCAGCTCGGGATGGTGCCGCTTGCCCTCGAGCTCGCTGATCACCACGACGGGGAGCACCACCTCGTGCTCGTCGAAGCGCCGCAGGGCATGCGGGTCCGCGAGCAGAACGCTGGTGTCCAGAACATAGGTACGCCGAACGGCGCCGCCTGAAGCAGCCAAGAGTCTTCCCCTCACCGGCTGGGCCTGTTGTCGGCCGGCTTCCCCTCCGGCCGTTGCTGCGAAGTTACGCCGGATCCGGGGGCAGAGGCCGCCGGACACGCCCGACCCCCCGTTCCTCGCCGCGACTCACGTACGGGTCAGGAGCCGTAGCGGCGCTGGCGGGCGGCGTAGGACCGGATCGCCCGCAGGAAGTCCACGCGCCGGAAGTCGGGCCACATGGCCTCGCAGAAGTAGAACTCCGAGTGCGCGCTCTGCCAGAGCAGGAAGCCGGACAGCCGCTGCTCCCCCGACGTCCGGATCACCAGGTCGGGATCGGGCTGCCCCTTGGTGTAGAGATGCTCGGCGATGTGCTCGACGTCGAGGATCTCGGCGAGCTCCTCGATCGTCGTCCCTCGCGACGCGTGCTCGTGCAGCAGCGACCGCACCGCGTCGGCGAGCTCGCGCCGGCCGCCGTACCCGACCGCCACGTTGACGGTCATCCCGTCGACGTCCTTGGTGTGCTCGGCCGACGCCTTGAGGATCTCCGCCGTGCGCGCGGGCAGCAGGTCCGGGGCCCCCACCGGGTTGACGCGCCAGGCGCCGAGCTCGGCCAGGGTCTGCACGAGCTGCTCGATGATGCGCAGCAGCGACTCCAGCTCGCTCGCCGGTCGCGCCAGGTTGTCGGTGGACAGCAGCCAGAGCGTGACCACGTCGACGTCGAGCTCGTCACACCAGTCGAGGAAGTCGACGATCTTCCCGGCACCCGCGGTGTGCCCCGACTCCGACGTGCCACCGGCCGCACGGGCCCACCGCCGGTTGCCGTCGACGATGACGCCGACGTGCTTGGGCAGGCGTTCGTCCGGCAGTGCACGCCGTACGCGGCGTTCGTACAGCTCGTACGCCACGTCCCACGCGCTGCGCACCCGCCGCGCCTCCTTCGTCCTCGTCCCGGTTCACCAGGCTACCGCGGTGTGAGCGCTGGCTTCGGTGGGTACGTTGGGGACGACTTTGCCGTAACCGCGCACCGACGGGAGGTTCCAGTGCCCGCTGCCGATCGCCTGTCGTCCATGCACGACGCCGTCGAGGAGCGTCGCGACCGGTTGCACGACGCGGTCGAGGACGGTCGCGAACGGCTGCGTGAGGGCGTGGAGTTCCTCAAGCCCCGGCTGCGCGGCTGGCTGCACGCGGTGACCTTCCCGGTGGCGGTGGCCGCCGGCATCGTGCTGGTGGCGCTCTCCCCCACCCCGGAGACCCGCATCAGCTCCGGCGTGTTCGCCGTCTCCGCCACGCTGTTGTTCGGCTGCAGCGCACTGTTCCACCGCGGTCGCTGGTCGCCGAGGACCTACGAGGTGCTCCGTCGCCTCGACCACGCCAACATCTTCCTGCTGATCGCGGGCACCTACACGCCGTTCGCGGTGCTGCTGCTCGATGGCACCAGCCAGCGCCTCCTGCTGTGGCTGGTGTGGGCGGCCGCGCTCGGCGGCATCGCGTTCCGCGTGCTGTGGCTCGGCGCGCCCCGGTGGATGTACGTCCCCGTCTACATCGCGATGGGGTGGGCGGCGATCTTCTGGCTCGAGGACTTCGCCAGGTCCGCGGGCGCTGCGGTGCTCACGCTGATCGTGGTCGGCGGCGCGCTGTACTCCGTCGGCGGCCTGGTCTACGCGCTCAAGCGTCCCAACCCGGTGCCGCGCTGGTTCGGCTTCCACGAGGTGTTCCACTCGCTGACGGTCATCGCGTTCATGGCGCACTACGTCGGCATCTCGATCGCGACGTACTCCCTGCGCTGACCCCCACCGGGACACCCCGGTACGAACCCGTTCCGGCGCGGGGGTCCCCTACAACGAACCTATCGGTGTTGGGGACCCCCGCAACGAAACGGGGAGGGAGCAACTCGGCCCAGTGGGGTCACGCGAGCAGGCGGCGGAGGTCGTCGGGGTCGGTGACGGGACGCTCGCACACGAACCCCCGGCACACGTACGCCGCCGGCGCGCCGTCGACGAGCGGCCGGTCCCGCAGCAGCGGTACGACGTCCCCGCCGCCTCCCGGCTCCCCCACCACGATCGCGGCACCGGGCGACGACGACTCGAGCGCGACCCGGTGCAGCTCCGCCCGGCGCGGGTCGTCCGGCGCTCCGACCACCGCGACCTCCAGCGGACCGGCGAGGGCGGCCTCGGCGACCGCCAGGCCCCAGCCCGCGAAGCGCGGCGCCCGGGCACTCAGCGCGCGGGTGGCGGCCAGCGCGGCCTCGGCGGCCTCACGGTAGGGGCCCGACCCGGTCACGGCGGCGTAGCGCAGCAGGGCGCCCGCCGCCGCGGACTGCCCCGACGGTGAGGCGTTGTCGGTCGGGTCCTGCGGCCGGCGCACCAGCCTCTCCGCGTCGTCGGCGGTGTCGTAGAACCCACCGCGCCCGTCGGCGAACCGCTCCAGCACATGCCGCAGCAGCGTCTCGGTCCGCGACAGCCACACCGGGTCGCCGGTGACACCGAGCAGCACCAGGTAGCCCTCCGCCACGCAGGTGTAGTCCTCGAGCACGCCGGCGTGCGCGCCGACCACACCGTCGCGCGACACCCGGGCAAGCCGGCCGTCGCCGTCCACGTGCAGCCGCCACAGCAGGTCGCCCGCAGCGACGGCCGCGTCGACGAGGTCGGGGCGGCCCAGCAGCGCGCCGCACTCGGCCAGCGCCGCGACCACCAGGCCGTTCCAGGCCGCCACCACCTTGTCGTCACGGGCGGGCCGGGACCGTTTCTCCCGCGCCTCCCGCAGCCGCGCGCGCACGCCGGCCAGCCGCGCCGGGTCGTCGGGGTCGGCGCGCAGCTGCAGCGTCGAGGACCCGTGCTCGAACGTGCCGGCCCGCGTCACTCCGAACACCTGCGCCGCCCATGCTCCGTCGCCGGCGCCCAGCACGTCGGTCAGCTGGTCGGGCGTCCACGCGTAGAACGCACCCTCGACGCTGCGCCCGTCCACCTCCGAGTCGGCGTCGAGCGCGGAGGCGAACCCGCCCTCGGCGGTACGGAGCTCACCGAGCAGGAAGTCGGCCGTCTCGACGGCGACGCGCTCACCCAGGGCGGCACCGGTCTGCCGCCACCAGTGCACGTAGACCCGCAGCAGCAGCGCGTTGTCGTACAGCATCTTCTCGAAGTGCGGCACCACCCAGGACGGGTCGACCGAGTACCGGGCGAACCCGCCGCCGAGCTGGTCGTACATGCCGCCGCGGGCCATCGCCGCGCACGTCGCGTCGGTCATCTGCAGCGCACGCGGCGTTCCCGTGCGGGCGGCGTGCCGCAGCAGGAACTCCAGCACCATCGACGGCGGGAACTTCGGGGCGCCGCCGAAGCCGGCGTGGGCGGGGTCGAAGTCGCGCGCCAGCGCCGCCACGGCGCCGTCGAGGTCCGCCGCCGACGGCGGGCCCTCGCCGGCCAGCGACCGGTCGGCCTGCAGGTGCGCGACCACGTTGCCGCCGACGCGGGCGACCTCGTCGCGCCGGTCGCGCCAGGCGGCGGCCAGCGACTCCAGCAGCTGCCGGAACGACGGCATGCCGTGGCGCGGGCTGTCCGGGAAGTAGGTGCCGCAGAAGAACGGCGCGCCGTCACCGGTGAGCACACAGGTCATCGGCCAGCCGCCGTGGCCGGTCATGGCCTGGGTGGCCTCCATGTACACCGCGTCGACGTCCGGCCGCTCCTCCCGGTCGACCTTGATGTTGACGAAGTGCGCGTTCATGTACGCCGCGGTCGCCTCGTCCTCGAACGACTCGTGCGCCATCACATGGCACCAGTGGCACGCCGCGTAGCCGACCGACAGCAGCACCGGGACGTCGCGCCGGCGGGCCTCCGCGAACGCGTCGTCGCCCCACTCCCACCAGTCGACGGGGTTGCCCGCGTGCTGCAGCAGATACGGGCTGGTGGCGTTGGCCAGTCGGTTCGTCACGGCGTCGTGGCGCCGCCGTCGCGTTCGCCGTCGCGGTCACCGGCGCCCCCGCGGTCGGTGCCGTCGTCGAAGTCCACCTTCTTGAGCTGGTGGTTCATGCTCCGCCAGAGCAGGAAGGTGGCCAGACCCATCAGCAGCACGATGACCAGGGCCAGCCAACCGGGCTTGACGTCGGCCGGGTCGGGGACGGAGGTGAAGGCCGTCTGCGCGACCAAGAGGGCGTTCATGGTTCCATCGTCCCCCGCGCGGCAGGGGGGACGTCCACCAGGTCCCGGACCCCGGCGAACAGGTCGTCCTCGGGCACCGCGGTATCGACGCGGGAGTACACCAGCTCGTAGTCCTCGGTGGGCCAGGCCGACTGGTGCACCTCGAGGGGCACGGCGAACCAGGGACCCTCCGGGTCGATCTGCGTGGCGTGCGCGAGCAGCGCCTGGTCACGGATCGGAAAGTACTCCGCGCACGGCACCCGGGTGGTGATGCGGGCGGCGTGCTCGGGGTCGGGCTTCCACTCCTGCAGCCGCTTCGCGTACGGCGACTCCAGGCCGCGTCGCTCCATCTCGTCGTGCAGCGCCTGGGTGCGCTCGCGGTGGAACGAGTGGTGGTAGTACAGCTTCAGCGGGCGCCACGGCCGGCCCGCGTCCGGGTACGCCGCAGGGTCGTCGGCGGCCTCCCACGCCGCCATCGTGACCTCGTGGCAGCGGACGTGGTCGGGGTGCGGGTAGCCGCCGTTCTCGTCGTAGGTCGTGATCACGTGCGGCCGGAACTCCCGGATCAGCCGCACCAAGGGCTCGGCGGACACCTCCAGCGGCACGAGCGCGAAGCAGCCGTCCGGCAGCGGCGGTCTCGGGTCGCCCTCGGGCCAGCCGGAGTCGACGAACCCCAACCAGTCCTGGCGTACCCCCAGGACCTCGCGGGCGCGGTCCATCTCCTGCCGCCGGACCTCGCTGATGTTGGCGAGGATGTCGGGCCGGTCCATGTTGGGGTTGAGGATCGACCCGCGCTCTCCCCCGGTGCACGTCACGACGTGCACGTCGACGCCCTCGGCGACGTACCGTGCCGTGCTCGCCGCGCCTTTGCTCGACTCGTCGTCGGGATGCGCGTGCACGTGCATGAGCCGCAGTCGCTCACCCACGGTGGCCTCGCTTCACTGGTCAGGTCCGGTCCGGAGACAATGGTGACCGAAAGCCAGCAGTCCGCGCGACTCGACGTGACGCAGGAGCCTCTCGCCGTGACCTTCAGCAGCCAGGGCAGCAGCCAGGGCAGCAGCCAGGGCAGCATCCAGGGCAGCACCCCGGGTGACCGCCCGGTCGAGCGCTACGGCGCGCCGCGCCCGTGGGCGCGGCCGGTCACGATCGCCGTCGTGGCGCTGCTGGTCCTCGTCGGCGGTGGCTGGTTGGTGTGGGCGGCGCTCTTCCACGCCCAGCCCGACGTCTCCGCGCGGCTGCGGGCCTTCGAGGTGCTCGGGGACCGCGCCGTCTCGGCGACCATCGACGTCGAGCGGGAGCCGGGTCTTGCGGCGGTCTGCCTGCTCGAGGCGCAGGCCTCCGACCACTTCGTGGTGGGCGAACGGCGGGTCCGCATCCCGCCCGGGCCGGAGGAGGCGCTCACCCTGACATACCGGATCGAGACCGAGCGGCCGGCGACCAACGCGGTCCTCGACGGGTGCACCGCCTCGGGCGCCGGCCGGTCCTGAGGCCGACCGGCTTGGGATGGCACCCGGCTTTGCGCCCTTGTTAGGGTTGTCTCTTTCCCCTGACGGTTTCGCGTGATCGCTGTTTGCGCTGACCACGAACGAGGAGCATGCACCCGTGACCGAGTCGACCGACGCCAACGTGATCTGGCTTACCCAGGACGCTTACGACAAGCTGACCGAGGAGCTGGAGTACCTCCGCGGGCCCAAGCGCTCCGAGCTGTCGGAGCGGATCAGCGCTGCCCGCGACGAGGGCGACCTGAAGGAGAACGGCGGCTACCACGCGGCGAAGGACGAGCAGGGGCAGAGCGAGGCGCGGATCCGCCAGCTCGAGGACATGCTGCGGCGGTCGAAGGTCGGTGAGACCCCGCCCGACGACGGTGTGGTGGAGCCTGGCATGAAGGTCACCATCCGCTTCGTCGACATCGGCGACAGCGAGACGTTCCTCTTCGGCGCCCGCGAGCTCGCCGACTTCGACCCGTCGGTCAACCTCGACGTCTACTCCCCGAAGTCACCGCTCGGTGCGGCCATCGACGGCCACAAGAAGGGCGAGACCGTCAGCTACGCCGCGCCCAACGGCAAGGAGCTGAAGGTCGAGATCGTCGACGCGGTGCCGTTCGGCCGCTGACTCTCCCCTCGCGGGTGTTGTGGCGGGGTGCCGCCGCTCCGACGGGATTGGAGCGGGGCACCCCCGCGACGACAATGGGCCGCGCCTAGCGCCCGGCGGCCCGCTGGTACTTGCGCACCGCGAGCGGGGCGAACACCACGATGATCAGCCCGATGTAGATCAGCGAGAGCAGCACCGGGTGCTGGGCCGGGAAGCCGTCGGTGGCGAACGGGTTGGGGTTGCCGAACAGCTCGCGGCACGCCGCTACGACCGCGGAGATCGGGTTCCACTCCGCGATCGGCTGCATCCACCCCGGCAGCGTCGGCGTGGGCACGAACGCGTTGGAGACGAACGTGACCGGGAACAGCCAGACCAGCCCGGCGGTGTTGGCCACCTCGGTGGAGCGCACGGACAGGCCGATCAGCGCGCCGACCCAGAGCATCGCGAACGCGAAGAGCAGCAGGATCCCGAAGCCGGCGAGCCCCTGCAGGATGCCGTTGTGCCAGCGCCAGCCGACCAGCAGCGCGCAGAGCACCATCACCACCATGATGAAGCCGTTGTAGACGAGGTCGCCGACCACGCGACCGCTGATCACCGCCGACCGGGCGATGGGCAGTGACCGGAACCGGTCGATCAGCCCCTTCTGCATGTCGTCGGCGAGGCCGACCGAGGACGACGCCACCGCGAAGGCCATGGTCTGCGCGAAGATGCCGGCCATGAGGTACTCGCGGTAGGCCTCCGGTCCGGCGCCCTCCTGGCCGGGAAGGGGGATCGCCCCGCCGAACACGTAGGCGAACAGCACCACGAACATGATCGGCTGGATGGTGCCGAAGATCAGCAGGTCGGGCACGCGCGGGATCCGCTTGAGGTTGCGCCAGGCCACCACCAGCCCGTCGCTGACGGCCGACCCGACACCGCTCCCCCGGGTGTCGGTGCGCGCGTCGAGGACTGTCATGCCTGGCTCCTTGCCATCTCGTGCTCTGCCGGTTCTTCGGTGCCGTTGTCGTCGGCGGCCTCGGCCACGTGTCCGGTCAGGGACAGGAACACGTCGTCGAGGGTCGGGCGGCGCAGCGCGATGTCGTCGATCTCCACCCCACGCTCGTCGAGGTCGCGGATCAGCTGCACCAGCGCCTGCGACCCCCGCTGGGTCGGCGCGGTCAGCCGCCGGGTGTGCGCCTCCACCGTGACGAGGTCGGCGCCGCAGTCACGCGCGATCGCCGTCCGCGCCTCCTCGAGGTCGCTGTCGGCGTGCACCACCAGCTCGATGCGCTCGCCACCCACCTGCGACTTCAGCTGGTCGGCGGTGCCGCGTGCGATCACCTTGCCGTGGTCGATGACCGCGATCTCGTCGGCCAGCGCGTCGGCCTCCTCGAGGTACTGCGTGGTCAGCAGCAGGGTGGCGCCGGAGCGCACGCGGTCGCGGATGACCTCCCACAGCCCGAGCCGCGACTTGGGGTCGAGGCCGGTGGTGGGCTCGTCGAGGAACAGCACCTGTGGTTGCGCCACGAGCGCACCCGCCAGATCGAGCCGGCGCTTCATACCACCGGAGTACGTCTTGGTGACCCGGTCGCGGGCGTCGGCGAGGTCGAACATGTCCAGCAGCTCGTCGGCCCGGGCGGAGGCCTGCTTGGAGCCCAGGCCGTACAGCCGGCCGAACATCCAGAGGTTCTCGCGGCCGGTGAGGTTGTCGTCGACCGCGCTGTACTGCCCGGACAGGCCGATCAGCCGGCGGACGACCCCGGGCTCCGCTGTCACGTCGTGGCCGAGCACCCGTACGTCGCCGGCGTCGGGCGGCAGCAGGGTGGTCAGCACTCGGACCGCGGTGGTCTTGCCCGCGCCGTTGGGCCCGAGCAGGCCCAGCACCGTGCCGGCAGGGACCTCCAGGTCGAGCCCGTCGAGCGCGCGGACCTTGTTGCCGCGTGAACCGAAGACCTTCGTCAGGCCGTGCGCCTCGACGGCTGCCATGGGGTTGCCCCTTCTCCCGGTAGCGAATCCAAGCCGCGGACGATTGTCCACGACGCCACCGACAGCCGCGACCGAATATCTGGCTCGTTATCGGGTTGAGGCCATGCTGAGCAACTCAGCCGAACTCCGGCGGATACCCCACCGAACGCAGATGGGCGAGCACTTCTTCCCGGTGCTCCGCACCGCGTGTCTCCACCTGCAGCGCCACCTCGACCTCGTCGAGGTGCAGCTGGGCGGACGTGCGCTGGTGGACCACGTCGAGGACGTTGGCCTCGGACCGCGCCAGCTCCCCGAGCAGCTGGGCCAGTCCGCCGGGGCGGTCGGGGATGCGCACCCGGAACGAGAGGTAGCGGCCGGCCGAGGCCATCCCGTGGCGGATCACCCGCATGAGCAGCAGCGGGTCGATGTTGCCGCCGGACAGCACCGGCACCACGGGACCGTCGAACCGGCGCGCCGGGTCGAGCATGGCGGCGACGGCTGCGGCACCGGCCGGCTCGACCACCATCTTGGCGCGCTCGAGCAGCTGCAGCAGCGCGGTGGACATCGACTCCTCGGAGACGGTGATGACCTCGTCGACGTACGTCTGGATGCTGGCGAACGGCACCTTGCCCGGGCAGCCGACCGCGATGCCGTCGGCCATCGTCGCCATGCCCGTGACCGGCGTGGGGACCCCCGCCTCGAGCGAGCCGGGGTAGGCGGCGGCGCGCTCGGCCTGGACGCCCACCACGCGCACGCCGGGGCGGGCGGACTTCACCGCGGTCGCGATCCCGGCCAGCAGACCGCCGCCGCCGAGGGGTACCAGGATCGTCGCGACATCGGGACACTGCTCGAGGATCTCCGTCCCGCAGGTGCCCTGCCCGGCGACGATGTCGGGGTGGTCGAAGGGGTGGATCAGGACGGCGCCGCTCTCGGTGGTGAACGCCTGCGCCGCCGTCAGCGCCTCGTCCACGGTGTGCCCGTGGAACCGCAGCTCGGCGCCGTACCCGCGAGTGGCCTTCTCCTTGGGGATCGGCGCGCCCTCGGGCATGAAGACGGTGGCGCGGATACCGAGGTGCTGGGCCGCGAGCGCGACGCCCTGCGCGTGGTTGCCGGCGCTCGCCGCCACGACCCCGTGAGCGCGCTCCTCCGAGCTGAGCCGCGACATCCGCACGATCGCGCCGCGGATCTTGAACGACCCGGTGCGCTGGAGGTTCTCGCACTTGAGGTAGACGGGCGCCCCGGCCCGCTCCGACAGCCAGCGCGCCTCCTGCAGCGGCGTCGTGACCACGACGTTGCCGCTGGACTGCTGGACCTTGCGGGCCTCGTCGACGTCGTGCGCGGACACGGTCGGGACGTCGTTGTCGGTGACCATGCGGATCAGACTAGGACCCGGCTACGTCGCCGGCGACGCCTGCTCAGCTCAGCGTCACCGACCGCAGCGGTACCAACGCCGGGTCGGGCTCGCCGTCGAGGAACTGAGCGGTCTGCCAGGTCACCCGCGCACGACGGCCCTCGAAGTCCAGCGTGGCGAGCGCGTTGCGGAACCACGGCCCTTCCGTGATCGACCACCGCAACGGCGGGTTGGGCACACTGGCCGAACGGCCGACCAGCAACGCCATCGGCCAGGTCAGCCCTCGTGCCGACGCGGCCGACGCCAGCCGCAGTGACCGGGGCAGGCGGTTGCGGATCGGCGAGCACACGAGCTGCAGCAACCGGGACTGCTCACCGCGACGGGCTTCGCCGAGGTCGACCTCGGCGAGATAGGAGTGATGGACGTCGCCGGACAGGAAGGCCACCGTGCTCGGTGCGGCACCGCGCTCCCCGCGCGCCACCGCGGCGACCAGCCGGGCCACGCGCTGGAAGGACCGCTGGAAGGCGGCCCAGTGCTCGAGGTCGACGGCCTGCCGCATCCGCTCGCCGTACTCCGCGGCACGCTCCCCCCAGGCTCCGCCGGCCAGGGCCTCGTTCCACGCCTCGAACTGATGCAGTCCCACCGGCAGCAGGAAGGGCAGCGACGTCCCGATCCACAGGTGGTCCACGTCGCCGGTCACCAGCGACTCGAACCACTCCATCTCCTCGTCGTCGAGCATCCGTCGGTCGTGCCGGCCCAGGATCCGGGCGCAGCGGGTGTCGAGCACGATGAGGCGGCTGCCGCCGAGCGGACGGTGGAAGCTCCAGCGCGTGAAGGTCGGCTCCACCTCGGCCTGGTAGGCGAAGTCGTCCAGCGCAAGGCCGGCATCACCCTCCCGGCCGATCCGCCGCGCGTCGGCCAGCATCCGGCTCTGTGCGCGCTCCGTCGGGGAGAGGTTGCCCAGATGCTGGTAGACCCAGTAGGCACCGAGCCCGCCGATGATCCGGTCGCGCCACCACGTGGTGTCGTTCATCCGGATGCGCCACGACTGCGAGGTGTTCCAGTCGTCGCGGATGTCATGGTCGTCGAAGACCATGGCGCTGGGCACCGTCGACAGCAGCCACCGGATCGCGGGGTCCGACCACGCCAGCCGGTAGATGTGGGTGTACTCCTCGTAGTCCTTCAGCTCCGCGTACGGCGGCTGCTCGATGTCGCGGCGGGCGGTGATGACCTGCCGCATCTGGTCGGAGGTCTCGTCGGCGTACACCTGGTCACCGAGCAGGAGGAGCAGGTCGGGCCACTCCGCGTCGTCGGCGTCGGGGAGCCGGAGCGCATAGGCGCGCAGCACGTCGATGCCGTGGGTCCGGTTGTGCGCGGGGTCGTGCGGCACGCTGGTGCGGCACGAGCCGAACAGCACCCGGGTCCGCCGGCGACGGCCGAGCGTGCGGATACGGCTCGGTGGGTACGGCGAGTACGGACGCGGCCACACCGTCCGGTCGTCGAGGTGCACTGTGTACGGCGTCGACGTACCGGGCTGCAGGCCGTCGACCTCGACCAGGGCGTAGTGATGACCATGCACCGTGAACGTGTGCGCCTCGAACGGGCTCTCCCCCGCGACCACCGTCACGGTGCCGCGGCGGGCCACCTCGACCCATACCGCGGCCGACGTCTCGTCGACGTACCGCAGCAGCGGCCCCACCACCAGGTCACTCATGCTGCAGTTCTACCCCCCAGAGCGGTCCCGTCTCGGCAAACAACGTGCATGACGCAGCCAACCAGACGATGCTTGACTGCCGGCGGAGGGCCGGAGACGCGAGTTCGGAGCCGCACCGCATGACCCAGCAACCGCCCACGCCGCAGGTGACGACGCGCGACGACGCGTCGGGCTACCTCAGCCACCGGCAGATCCTCGTCGTGCTCGGCGGGCTGATGGCCGGCATGTTCCTGGCCGCTCTCGACCAGAGCGTCCTGGGCACAGCGCTGCCGCGCATCACCAGCGAGCTCGGCGGCCTGGACAAGCTCTCCTGGGTCGTCACGGCGTACCTGCTGACCTCGACCGCCGCCACCCCGCTGTGGGGCAAGATCTCCGACCTGTACGGGCGGCGGATCATCTTCCAGGCCGCGATCACGATCTTCGTGCTCGCCTCGATGCTGTCCGGGCTGGCCCAGAGCATCGAGCAGCTGATCGCGTTCCGCGCGCTGCAGGGCGTCGGCGGCGGCGGCCTCTTCGCGCTCGCCCTGGCGGTGATCGGCGACGTCATCCCACCGCGCGAGCGTGGCCGGTACCAGGGCTACTTCGGCGTGGTGTTCGGCAGCAGCAGCGTGCTCGGCCCGGTGCTCGGCGGGTGGTTCACCGAGGGTCCGGGCTGGCGCTGGATCTTCTACATCAACGTCCCGATCGGCATAGCGGCCCTGGTCGTCACCTCGGTCGCCCTGAAGATGCCGGTGGTGCGTCGCGACCACCGGATCGACTACCTGGGCGCGGCCGTGATCGTCGCCGCGGTCACGTCGCTATTGCTCTACACCGCGTGGGCCGGTCCCGACCACGGCTGGGGGTCGAGCCTGGGCCTGGGGCTGGTGGGCGCGGGCGTGCTGCTGGTCCTGCTGTTCGTGGTGGTGGAGTCGCGGGTCAGCGAGCCGATCATCCCGCTGGAGCTCTTCCGCGACGGCGTGTTCTCGCTGAGCATCGTGTACACGTTCATCACCGGGTTCGCGATGTTCGGTGCGATGATCTTCCTGCCGATGCGGCTGCAGGTGGTCGACGGCATGAGCCCCACCACCTCCGGCCTCGCGATGCTGCCGATGGTGGTCGGCATCTTCGCGACGTCGATCACGTCCGGGCGGCTGATGAGCCGCACGGGGCGCTACAAGGTCTTCCCGATCCTGGCCGCGGCCACGATCGCCGGCGGCCTGCTGCTGCTCGCGTCGCTCGACGTGGACAGCCCGTACTGGCACGCCGGGGTGGCGATGTTCGTGCTGGGGGCGGGTCTCGGGCTGCAGATGCAGATCCTCGTGACCGTCGTGCAGAACGCCGTCGACCGCCGGCACATGGGCGCGGCCACCAGCTCGGTGACGTTCTTCCGGCAGATGGGCGGCTCGTTCGGTACGGCGGTGTTCGGCGCGATCATCACCAGCCAGGTCACGGCGCACCTGGCCGACCTGCTGCCGGGCCTGCCGCCGGGCGAGACGCCGAACACCTCCGACGTCGAGGCGATCCGCGCGCTGCCGCCGGAGGTGCAGGAGCCTGTGGTCCACGCGTTCGCGCTGTCGATGCACGACGCGTTCCTGACCGCCGTACCCGTCGTGCTGCTCGCCCTGGTGGTCGCGACGCTGATCAAGGAACGTCCGCTGACCACCCGGCAGAGCGCGGCGGAGGCAGCCGCCCCGCGCTGAGCGGGCAGCTCAGGTGAGGGGGCCGGTCTCGGCCTCGGCCGTCGCCTCGGCCGCTTCCGGCGCCGGCGGCTGCGGGGGCGTGCTCAGGTGCCGCACCACCGCGTTCAGCGAGGCGACGATCGGCACGGCGACCAGCGCGCCCACCACGCCGGCGACGAGCACGCCGGTGGCGACCGCCAGGATCACCGCCAGCGGGTGCACCTTGACAGCCCGCCCCAGCAGGAACGGCTGCAGCACGTGCGACTCCACCTGCTGCACCAGCAACACACCGCCGAGCATCAGCAGCGCGATCACCGGCCCGTGCGCGACCAGCGCCACCAGGACGGCCACGAAGCCCGAGACCAGCGCACCGACGATCGGCACGAAGGCGCCGAGGAAGACGAGGACGCCGATCGGCACCGCGAGCGGCACCTTGAGCACGAGCGCCACCAGCATGATCCCGAGCGCGTCCACGAAGGCGACCACCACGGTCGCGCGCACGAACGCGGTCAGCGTCGTCCAGGCCACCCGTCCCGAGCTGTCCACCCGCGGACCCGACTGTCCGGGGAAGAGCCTGGTGAGGAACGTCCAGATGCGCTCGCCGTCGTAGAGGAAGAAGAACAGCGCGAACAGCACGATGAAGAAGCCGGCCACGATGTGCCCGAGGGCGGTGCCGAGGTCGGTCACGCGGGCGACGACCTGCTCGTTGCTGGTCGTGACCGCGTTCTGCGCCTCCTCGAGCAGCGTGGTGAACTGCGCGTCGGAGAGCTGGAGCGGTCCCGTGCGCAGCCATACCTCGATCTGCTGCAGGCCGCGCACCACCTGCTCGGACAGGTCGCTGAACCCGTCGACGATCTGCTGGCCGACCAGCGTCAGCGCCGCACCGAGGAAGAGCAGCCACGCGACCACCACGATGCCCGCCGCCGGGCCGCGCGCGAGCTTGCCGCGGTGCAGCCGGTTGACCATCGGCACCAGCAGGGCGGCGATCAGCAGCGCCACGACGACCGGGATGACCACGACGCTGAGGTACCGGAACAGCCACGCGAGCACTCCGGCGGCCACGCCGATGACCAGAAGCCGCCACGACCACGCGGCGGCGACGTCCACCCCACGGGGGATCGGTGAGCTCATCGCGGCTCTCCCTCCAGTAGACGTCGCAGCAGCAGCCGGGCAGCCCGCGGATGCTCGTCGCCCAGCAGCCCCGCGGCCGCCAGCACGTAGTCACGGTCGACCACCGTGCGTGGTGCGCGGGGCAGCAGCCAGCCTCCTTCGACGTCCTTCCCGGAGCACGCGGCGAGTACACGGGCGCCCAGCTCCGGCGGGTGGTGCCGCAGCACCCCGCCGGAGCCGACCAGGACGTGCACCTCACGCAGGTCCTTGCCCGTACGCTCCACCAGCCGTCCGTCCGGGCCGAACCGCACCTGCTGCCGGCCCGCGTGCCGGCGCAGCGCCACGCCGCCCGCGACCGCGGCCAGGCGTTCGTCGTGGGAGGTTCCGTCGTCGGTCGTGGGCAGGTACGCCGGGTCGTCCCGGCGCAGCCGGGCCGCGCCGTCGAGGGCGTCGTACTCGCGGTCGTTCACCAGGCCGGCCTCCCGGCCGGCGGCGACGGTGTCCACGGCACTCCAGCGCATGCCGAGGTCGCCCTCGACGGTCCGGCTGACGGGCATGGGCGCGACGACCTGATGGGCGAGCTCCGCATCCTCCGGGTCGACCTCCACCACCGAGTGCACGTCGGTGGTCGCGCCACCGATGTCGACCACGACGACGTCACCGACCTCCTCGGCGAGCATCCGTACCGCGGTGAGGACGACGTCGGGGGTGGCGCCTCGCACCATCGCCGTGAAGTCGGCGCGACGCGACAGGTGCTTGCCGCCGATCACGTGCCGCAGGAACGCCTCCCGGATCGCCGCCCGTGCCGAGTCGGGTGCGAGCACGCCGATGCGCGGCACGACGTTGTCCGCGAGCACGTGCGGCACTCCAGCGGCGTCGAGGATCGCCGCCGCCTCACCCTGCGCGGCGATGTTGCCGGCCACGACCACCGGGCCGGCCCATCCGCTCGTGGCCAGCGCCTTGGCCGCGCCGAGCAGCACCTCGGCGTTGCCGTGGTCGGTGCCGCCGACGAGCAGGAGCACGTCGGGCCGGGCCGTGCGCAGGCCGGTGGCCGCGTCGGAGTCGAGGCCACCGGAGGCCACGTGCACAACCCGTCCGCCGCTGGACAGCGCAACGCGCCGGCCGGCCTCCGCGGTGACCAGCTCCTCGTTGCCCACCACCGCGACGCGTAGGCCGCCGGCCGCCGAGGAGCAGGCCAGGACCGGCGCGTCGGCAGCCTCGGCGTACCGCTGCGCGAACCGGCCGCGGCAGGCCTCCCAGCCGTCGAGCACGTCGGTGTCGAGCGTGGTCCGGTGGCTCTGCGTCGCCAGCAGCCGGCCGGCGTCGACGTCGACCAGCGCCGCCTTGGTGAACGTCGAGCCGAAGTCGACACAGCAGACGAGCCCGGTCACCGCCGTGTCTGCTCCGCGGCCTCGTGGAACGCCTGTCCGAGGTCGACGAGCAGGTCGTCGACGGTCTCGATGCCGACGCTGAGGCGGACCAGGTCGGCCGGCACCTCCAGCGGGGAGCCGGCGGCCGAGGCGTGGGTCATCCGCCCGGGGTGCTCGATCAGCGACTCCACACCACCGAGCGACTCGCCGAGCGTGAACACCTTGGTGGCGTTGCACACCGCGACCGCGGCCTTCTCGCCGTCACGGTGGCGGAACGACACCATGCCGCCGTACCGCTTCATCTGCTTGCTCGCGACCTCGTGGCCGGGGTGACTCTCCAGGCCGGGGTAGACGACCTCGCTGACCTCGGCGACGTTGCTCAGGAACTCCACGATGCGCTCGGCGTTGTCGCAGTGCCGGTCCATGCGCACGCCGAGCGTCTTCAGCCCCCGCAGCGTCAGGAACGAGTCGAACGGCCCGGCGATCGCGCCGATCGAGTTGTGGTGGAAGTGCACCCGGTCGGCGAGGTCGTCGTCGTCCACCACCAGGGCCCCGCCGACGACGTCGGAGTGGCCGCCGCAGTACTTGGTGGTGGAGTGCACGACCACGTCGGCACCGAGGGCGATCGGCTGCTGCAGGTACGGCGAGGCGAAGGTGTTGTCGACGACCAGCAGGGCCCCGGCCTCGTGCGCGACACCGGCCAGCGCCGCGATGTCGGCGATGCCCAGGAGCGGGTTGGTCGGCGTCTCGACCCACACGATCCGGGTACGGCCGGGCTCCACCGCCGCCCGGACGGCGTCGACGTCGGCGACCGGCGCCACCGAGTAGTCGAGCCCCCACGGTTGGGACACCTTCGAGAACAGCCGGAAGGTGCCGCCGTACGCGTCATCGGGGATCACCACGTGGTCGCCGGGCCGGCAGACCGTGCGCAGCAGCGTGTCCTCGGCGGACATGCCGCTGGCGAAGGCGAAGCCGTGCCGCCCGTGCTCCAGCGCGGCGATGCACGCCTCCAGCTGGCCGCGGGTGGGGTTGGCGGTGCGGGAGTACTCATAGCCCTCGCGCAGGCCGCCGACGCCGTCCTGCTTGTAGGTGCTGGTGGCGTAGATCGGGCCGATCACCGCACCGGTGCGGGGGTCGGCCTCCTGGCCGGCGTGGATCGCACGCGTCTCGAAGCCGTGGTCTGGGTTGTCCATGAGAGGAAGGCTAACGTCCGCCGGAGTGAGCGCTGTCGCGCACGCGGTGGCGGACGTCGCGAGGGCGCGTGGGAATGTGGGGACGGACGCACACGTTGGAGGGACCATGCTGTTCGGACGCAAGACAGACCTGCCCGCATCCGGCGAGGCCCTGGCCGGGCGTGAGACCCGGACGTTCCCGGTCGGCGACAAGCACGCCGTGCTCGGCACGCCGATCGAGACCGACGTGCCGGAGGGCCACGAGGAGGCGGTCTTCGGGCTCGGCTGCTTCTGGGGCGAGGAGAAGACGTTCTGGGAGGTGCCGGGCGTGTGGTCGACCTCGGTCGGGTACGCCGGGGGCGCCACCCCCAACCCGACGTACGAGGAGGTCTGCTCCGGGCGGACCGGCCACGCCGAGGTGGTGCGGGTGGTCTTCGACCCGTCGCAGGTGTCGTACGCCGACCTGCTCCGGGTCTTCTGGGAGAACCACGACCCCACGCAGGGCATGCGGCAGGGCAACGACAGGGGCTCGCAGTACCGGTCGCTGATCCTCACCAGCACGCCGGAGCAGCAGGCCGAGGCCGAGCGCTCGCGCGAGGCGTACCAGAAGGCGATGACCGAGCGCGGCTACGGCGAGATCACCACGGTCATCACGCCGCTGGAGTCCTACTACTACGCCGAGGACTACCACCAGCAGTACCTGGTGAAGAACCCCAACGGCTACTGCCCGATCCACGCCACCGGGGTGAAGTACACCGACGCCTGAGCACCGGGCGTCGCGTCGAAACACTCTCTTCGGGCCATCGGCGAGGAGTGGATACGCCGGGGCGTCAGCCGGTGTCGCCCATGGACACCGTGCCGTCGGCGCCGACGTGGAATCCGGGGTTGTGGGCGACCTCCCACAGGTAGCCGTCGGGATCGGCGAAGTAGCCGCTGATACCACCCCAGTCGCGGCGGGACGCCGGCGTGACGATCCGACCCCCGCAGCCCAGCGCACGCTGCAGCACCTCGCCGACGGCCTGGTCGCTGTCGACCAGGTGGCCGAGGGTGACCGGTGGCGACTCGTCGCCGTAGTACACCCCGGTGGTCTCGCGGGCCAGGTGCTCCCGGTCGAACAGGGAGAGCAGCACGCCGTGCGCGATCTGGAGGAACAGCACCTCCCCCGGCACCAGCAGGGTGGGCGTCCAGCCCAGGCCGTCGCAGTAGAAGCGCCGGCTCATCTCCACATTGCGGACGCCGAGGGTCACGAAGCTCACGCTGGGTTCCATGCGGCCAGCATGCCCCAACTTCGCACCGCTACGACGGCTCCACTCCCGCGGCGACAAGGTCAGCCACCTCACGCAGGTCGACGGAGGGGCCTTCCACACGAGCCGAGCTCGACTTCAGCAGCATCGCCGCGACGAACGACTGCACGGCCGCGTCCAGCCGCGGGTGCACCGCGGCCATCGCCTCCGCGGCGATCACCGCGCGGCGGGTGATCCGGAACAGCACCTTGTAGAGGTCGGCCAGGCACCGGCGTACCTCCGGGTGCGTGTCGGACTCGCGCCAGATGATGGTGTCGAGCACCGGCGAGTCACGACCTCCCAGGTCGATCTGCTCGGCCAGGGCCACCAGCGTGCCGGCGACGTCGCCCTGCGTGACGACGTCGTCGTGCTCGAGCAGCGGGTCCGGCGTGGTGAGCCGCTCGTCGAGGAGCGTGAGGAGCACGTCCATCTTCTTGGGGAAGTAGTAGAAGACCAGCCCCTTGGGTACGCCGGCGCTGCGTGCGATCCGCGCGGTCGGCGTCGCGTCGAAGCCGTCCCGGGCGAACAGGCTCTCGGCCGCGTCGAGGATCCGTCGACGGCTCGCCTCACCGGCCGAGGCCGGACCGACGTCCGATGGTTGCGGAGGTGTCCGAGGTTTCCGGGGCTTCGTCACGCTCACCGCCCTTCACGCCACGGCGGAGGGGACAGCCCGCGCCGTCCCCTCGCCGAGCTGCTGCCGGTCAGTGCTGTGGCGCGGCGCGTCCACCGCCGATGTGGCGCAGCATCGGCAGGGCCGCGAGGCCGACCACCAAGGTCACCACACCGACCACCCAGGACGTCCACGCCGCTGCCATCAGGTCGGCGTAGCCGAACGCCCAGGGGGCGACGAACAGCAGCACACCGAACGCCACGTGCGCCCACTCCATCAGATCCATCGTCCGTCCGGCCATCGCCGCGACCGAGGCGGCCACGATCAGCGCACCGAGGACGATCAGGGTCCACATCGCGATCGTGCTGGTCTCGGTCCACAAGGGCGACAGCAATGCGTAGAGACCCGCCAACAGGGCCACACCATCCTGCCAACGCGTCGTCAGGGCCTTCATCACTACCTCCACGGTCTCCGGAGTCGTCGGCCTGCCCCAACGGCTCCACTCCTGACTCCGGGATACCCCTGACTGACCGCCCGGTCAAGACCGTGGGAGCGGTGACTCGAGAGTTGTCAGGCGGAGGCTGGCGTCTGGGCCAGCGAGCGCCTGACAACCTGCCGGTCGGGTCAGTGCCGAGCGGGTACGTCGACCCAGTCGGTGCCCACCTCGCGCGGCCGCGCCGCCCCTCCGGTCGCCGACGCGAGCAGCTCCTCGATCGCCGGCAGGTCGTCGAGAGGAACGCCCAGCCGAAGGGTCGCCCGCTCGCCGTACTCGACCGCGCACACCGCCACGCCGCGGGCGCGCATCTCGTGCTCGAGGCGCCCGGCGTCGGCGTGGCCGGTGGCGACGTCGAGCAGGCGCACCTGCCGCCGACGCACGACTCCCACCTCGTCGAGGGCCGTGCGCACGGCGTCGGAGTACGCGCGCACCAGGCCACCGGCGCCGAGCAGCGTGCCGCCGAAGTAGCGGATGACGACCGCGGCGACGTCACTGACCGCGCGCCCGCGGAGCACCTCCAGCATCGGCGCGCCCGCGGTGCCCGAGGGTTCACCGTCGTCGTGGGACCGTCGGATCCGCGCGTCCGGGCCGAGGACGAACGCCGAGCAGTGGTGCCGGGCGTCCCAGTGCTGCTTGCGGGCCTGTTCGACCATCCGCCGGGCGGCGTCCTCGTCCTCCACCCGGCGCAGCCAGCACAGGAAGCGCGACCGCTTCACCTCGGTCTCGGCCTCGCCGTCACGGGCGATCGTGAGGTACGACGAGGGCGGCACGCGGCCATTGCACCACGGCCGGAGTGGCCGGTGCCTGTCCATGACTCGGCCCCGCGGGGCCGAGTTGTCAACAGCGGAAAGAATCGGAAATGCCGGAAATGGCAGTGACCCCGGTTCCGAAGAACCGGGGTCACTGGAATACTCACCCGAGCATCAGCGGGTCAGTCCGTGAGTCACTGAAAGCTGACGGCGTTCCCGGCAACAGTCAGGTTGGTCACCGTGATGGTGCCCGCGCTGCCGTCGTCGTAGACGACACCAGCCTGGCCGATGCGCCCGTTGGCCGGGACGTTGAAACTGACCGTGAAGGTGCCGTCACCGTTGTCGACACCGCACTGGGTAAGCGCGCCGATGTTCTCGGTCCACGAGTCCGTGAACACACTCTGGGTCTCGACGAAGACCCGGGGCGCACCAGCGGTGCACAGAGCACCATCGCTCAGCGCGTAGTCAAAGGTGACCTTGTCACCTGCCTGAACCGGGATGTCCAGGTTGGCGATCTCAACCGAGGTGGCATCCGACGAGTCAGTGGCCGACTTCGTCAGCGTGACGGTGTTCGCGTCCACGATGGTGGAGCCGTTGTTAGCTGCCCAGTTGGTGTTGGCGGTGCCGTTGTTCTCCTCGGCCTCCATGAGGGCTGCGACCTGCGCCTCCAGGGCTTCGACACGCTGCTTGAGCCCGTTGACCTCCGCCTTGTCGTTGACCTGGTTCTGCACGAACGGACGCAGGTCGTTGATGCCGATCGCGCCGTTGGCGAGGTGGTGCGACTTGACCGCACTCCGGCCGAGCTCGGTGGAGCCGACCGCGTTGCGGCTGATGTCCTTGCCTGCGATCGAGTTGTTGCGGATGTCGTCAGAGTTGATGAGGCCTGCAGCCGTCGCGCCGGTGGTTCCGAGACCGACGACAACCACCGCGCCGGTGACGACGGCGACGGTACGGCTCTTGAGCAGGTTGAAATTGCGCATGCGAAATGCCCCCAGAATAAGGAGAAAAAGTGGCTAGAAGCCCGAGACGGCCACTAGAGATGCGCCGGGTTCGGCGACTGGGGGAAACCTATCCTTCGCAGGCTTCGGGCACCATGACGAATACCGGTGGACTTGCAGTAGCCCAGAAGCACCATGGAGGTCCCGAACTCCGCGAAAGCCTTTATTAGTAGAGCAAGGCTGATACCCGTGCATACCGCCGAATAACGCTAATAACTCGCGAAATGCCTAGAACGGACAGTGGCCCCGATCCGGGGGAACCGAGGCCACTGCGTCCGGGGCGAGCTCCGCGGCGATCGCCGCGAGGTGACCGCAAGGACACCTGCATCCAACCGTGCGGCACGGATGCTCTCGTCAGCCACGGTACGACACGGGACCACCACAACCGCAAGACACCTGGCGCAGTACGGGCGGCGCGTCCACTGGGCAGCGCCCACGGGGGCCCGGCCGGCCCCCGCCTGCCCGCGTGGACCGCGTCACATCCAGAACGCCTTGACACCACAGGTGCGGAGAATGTTACATCGGCAATGACACATAGTTGATGGCTGAGTCTCTGCAGCCCATCACCCGAAGCATCAGGAGGCCGCCCATGGCGACCGCTCCCGCGAGTGCGCCGACCACTGCCCCGAGCACGCCTGTCGACACGCAGGTCGCCATCATCGGCTCGGGCTTCTCCGGCCTGTGTATGGCGATCCAGCTCAAGCTGCGCGGCATCAACGACTTCGTCGTGCTGGAGAAGGACGACGACATGGGCGGCACCTGGCGGGACAACACCTACCCCGGCTGCGCCTGCGACGTGCCGTCGTACCTGTACTCCTTCTCGTTCGAGCAGAACCCCCGCTGGTCGCGGATGTTCGCACCGCAGCCGGAGATCTGGGACTACATGCGCCACTGCGTCAACAAGTACGGCGTGGGGCCGCACTTCCGCTACAACGCGTCGGTCAACGGAGCGGAGTTCGACGAGTCGACCGGCACCTGGCGGCTGCAGATCAACGACAACGAGGTGCTGACCGCGCGGTCCGTGGTCGCCGGTGTCGGTGCCCTGCACAAGCCCAAGGTGCCCGACCTGCCGGGGCTGGAGACCTTCGCGGGCACGACGTTCCACTCGGCGCACTGGAACAACGAGCACGACCTGACCGGCCGCAGGGTCGCGGTGATCGGCACCGGCGCCAGCGCGATCCAGTTCGTGCCACAGATCGCCGAGCAGGTGGAGCGTCTCGACGTCTACCAGCGCTCCGCGCCGTGGATCACCCCCAAGCCCGACCGTGAGATCGGACTGCGCGAGCGCGACACGCACTCGCGCTTCCCGCTCGGGCAACGGGTCATTCGCAACCTGCTCTACTGGGCGATGGAGGTGCGCGGCGTCGGGTTCGCGGTCAACCCCAAAATGATGAAGGCGATCGAGCTGCAGGCGCGCCGCCACCTGAAGAAGCAGGTTCCCGATCCCGAGCTGCGCCGGAAGCTGACGCCGGACTACGCGATCGGCTGCAAGCGCGTGCTGCTGGCCAACGACTACTACCCGGCGCTGATGCGCGACAACGTCGACCTGGTCACCGAGGGCATCTCCGAGGTGCGCCCCGACGGCGTGGTCACCGCGGACGGGACCTTCCGCGAGGCGGACACGATCATCTTCGGCACGGGGTTCGACGTCGCGGGCAACCTGACGCAGATGAAGATCGTCGGCCGCGGCGGCGAGGAGCTCAACGACGTGTGGGAGCGCAAGGGCAGGGGTGCGCACCTCGGCATCACGGTGTCGGGCTTCCCCAACCTGTTCCTGCTCACCGGCCCCAACACCGGCCTCGGCCACAGCTCGATGGTGTTCATGATCGAGCGGCAGACCGACTACATCATGCAGGCCCTCGACCTGCTCCACTCCGAGCAGGCCGCCTACCTCGACGTGCGCGAGCCCCGGCAGGACGAGTTCACCGACTGGGCACAGAACCGGCTGGCGGGCAGCGTGTGGCAGGGCTGCAACAGCTGGTACGTCGACGAGAACGGCCGCAACTTCACCATCTGGCCGCACTTCACCTGGAAGTACTGGCTGCAGACCCGCAAGCTGCGCCGCGACGAGTACGACGTCGTTACCGCCGCAAGCCTGCCGGCCGACGGCACCGCCGGTGCGGCCGCCGACCGCGAGCGCGAGACACAACCCGCCTGACCCGCTTCTCTTCCGCCGAGATCGCGAGGGTTGTTGTGGGTCAGCTGGTCGCCAGCGCTCCCAGCAGGTCCTGACGGGTGACGACGCCGACCGGCTTGCCGTCCTCCTGCACCAGCAGCGCGTCGGCCGTCTCCAGCGCCGCCACCGCGGACGCCGCCGGCTCGCCGGAGCCTATCGTGGTCAGCGGCTTGGACATGTGTGCCTCGACGCGGTCGGCGAGGCGGGCCTTGCCGCCGTACAGCGCCTCGAGCAGGTCGCGCTCGGCCACCGAACCGACGACCTCGGCCGCCATCACCGGCGGCTCCGCCTTGACCACCGGCATCTGCGAGACGCCGTACTCCCGGAGGATCGCCACCGCCTCCGCGATCGTCTCGTTGGGGTGCGTGTGCACCAGCGCCGGCAGCTGGCCGCCCTTGCCGCGCAGGATGTCCCCGACGGTGCGTTCGTCGTCGTCGTGCAGGAACCCGTAGTGGGACAGCCAGGCGTCGTCGAAGACCTTGGTCAGGTAGCCGCGGCCGCCGTCGGGCAGGAGTACGACGATGACCGCGTCGGAGTCGCCGACCTCCTGCGCCAGCCGCACCGCCGCCGCGGCCGCCATCCCCGACGACCCACCGACGAGCAGCCCCTCCTCGCGCGCGAGACGCCGCGTGGTGATGAACGAGTCCTTGTCGGAGACCGCGATGATGCGATCGGCGATGTCACGGTCGTACGTCTCGGGCCAGAAGTCCTCGCCCACGCCCTCCACCAGGTAGGGGCGCCCGGTGCCCCCGGAGTAGACCGAGCCCTCGGGGTCGGCGCCGACGATCTGCACGCGTCCGTCGCTGACCTCCTTCAGGTAGCGCCCCGTGCCGCTGATGGTGCCTCCGGTGCCGACGCCGCAGACGAAGTGGGTGATCCTGCCCTCGGTCTGCCGCCAGATCTCCGGACCCGTCTGCTCGTAGTGCGAGCGCGGGTTGTTGACGTTGGCGTACTGGTTGGGCTTCCAGCCGCCGTCGATCTCCTGGGTCAGCCGGTCCGAGACGGAGTAGTAGGAGTCGGGGTGCTCCGGCTCCACCGCGGTCGGGCAGACCACGACCTCGGCGCCGTACGCCTTGAGCACGTTGCGCTTGTCCTCGCTGACCTTGTCGGGGCACACGAACACGCAGTGGTAGCCCTTGGCCTGCGCCACGATCGCCAGCCCGACGCCGGTGTTGCCGGAGGTCGGCTCGACGATCGTGCCGCCGGGCTTGAGCGAGCCGTCGGCCTCGGCGGCCTCGACCATGCGCAGCGCGATGCGATCCTTCACGCTGCCGCCGGGGTTCATGTACTCGACCTTGGCGAGCACGGCGGGCCGTGCGCCGTCGGTCACCTTCTGCAGGCGGAGGAGCGGAGTGTTGCCGACGAGGTCCAGGAGCGAGTCAACGTATTCCACGCCGTCAGCCTAATCCGACCGCATGGCGTCGCCGACGCGCTGGGTGCGCCACGTAGATTTGTCGGCGAGGGGAGGTCGCTGACCTTGAGCAAGGCATCTGCGGCGCGACGGCTCGCTGCGGCCGCGGCGTACGGCGGTGGCGGGCTGGGGCTGCTCGGCGGCTCCTTCTACGGCCTGCTGCGCGCACAGGCGGCCTGGGCCCGGCGGAGCATCGGCCCCCGGCAGCCCGACCCGCCCGACAGCACCGGCGTCTACGGCCTCGGCCTGACCGGGGACGTCGTGGACATCGCCCTGCTCGGTGACTCCTCGGCGTGCGGCTACGGCATGTCCGAAGCCGTCCAGACCCCGGGCGCGCTGCTCGCGGCCGGCCTGGCCGAGATCGCCGAGCGGCCGGTACGGGTGGGCATGCACGCCGCGGTGGGGGCACGCTCGCGCGACCTCGAGGGCCAGATCGAGAAGGCGCTGCAGACACCACCCGCGGTCACGGTGATCATCATCGGCGCCAACGACGTGACGCACTCGACCCGGGTCCAGGAGGCGGTGCGCCTGCTCGCCGAGGCCGTACGCCGCCTCCGAGCGGCCGGTAGCGAGGTGGTGGTCGGCACCTGCCCCGACCTCGGGACCGTCCGGCCGATCGCTCCTCCCCTGCGCCAGGTCGCCCGCATCCTGAGCCGTCAGCTGGCCGCCGCCCAGACGATCGCGGTCGTGGAGGCCGGCGGCACGACGGTGTCGATGGGCGCGCTGCTCGGCCCGGAGTTCGACCGGGAGCCGGGCCACTACTTCGGGCCGGACAAGTTCCATCCCTCCGCGGCCGGCTACCAGAGCGTGGTGGCCGCCCTGCTCCCGTCGGTGGCCGCCGCGCTCGGCCTGTGGCCGGAGGCCGCGGAGGAGCCCGAGACCTTCCGGGGCGAGGGCGTGCTGCCGGTGTCGTACGCCGCCGCGGAGGCCGCCGAGGAGGCCGGCACCGAGGTGAGCGGCACCGAGGTGGGAGGGCGCCAGCGCGGCGCCCGCGGCCGCTGGGTGACGCTCCGGCACCGCCGCCGTCGACCGGTTCCCGATGTGGAACGCATGGAGCACTCCGAGGGCTGACGTGGGGTCTTGTGCCCCGACAGATGTTGAGGCACCCTCGTTTCACGACCCAATCCCACGGAGGCGAGCATGGCCCTACACCACTCCGAAGAGACGCATCGGCAACTGGTCGAGCGGGTTCCCTCGGCCACTGGACGAGACCTGAAGGAGTGGTTCGGTCACCTCGACGAGGCACCGGGCATGTTGCGGTTCGAGGAGCGGGTCGGCTGGCTGCGCGAGGAGTACGGCATCTCCCACGGGCACGCGACCGCGATCGTGCACGAGCACAACCTGCAGAAGGCGCAGCGCGCCTTCCAGTAGACGTCGAGGGGCCGCCAAGACGGCGGCCCCGCAAACGACGAAGGG
>DATABY010000027.1:0-59667 GCA_036259355.1 Nocardioidaceae bacterium | reverse complement strand
CACCGCGGCCGCTGTGCCGGGCCGCGCGGCCGGTTCCGCGCGCGAACGCGCGGGCGCGGTCACGCAGCCGTGAGCCACGGCCGGGCAACGGCCGCGTGGGCTGCGGCTGTGTCGGGTCGTCGGGCTGCACGCGACCATCCTGCCTGGTGGCCCCGACCGGCCCTGGTGGCCGGTACGCCGGTACTTGCGCGGATGGGCGACAATCGCTGCATGGCACCTGCTGCGCGCGCGAGGAAGCCCGATGCCGTGCTGGCCGACGCGGTCGAGGCCGCGCGGGCTGCGGCGGTCGAGGAGGTCCCGGCCGCGCAGGTCGGTGAGCACGAGGGGTACGACGTCGAGGGCGAGCGTGTCCTCACCCACCACTTCCGCGCGAAGGTGCCCGGATACCGCGGCTGGCGCTGGTCGGTCACGCTCACGCGGGCCAGCCGCCAGCGCACCGTGACCGTCAACGACATCGTGCTGCTGCCCGGCCCGGAGGCGTTGCTGGCGCCGCCGTGGGTGCCGTGGCGCGAGCGCATCCGTCCCGGCGACCTCGGCCCGGGCGACCTGCTGCCCACCGAGCAGGACGACCCGCGCCTGGTGCCGGGCTACACCGCGGGCGACGAGGTCGTCGACGACGACACCGTGCGCGAGGCCGAGGACGAGATCGGGCTCGGCCGCAACCGCGTGCTCTCCCTGGAGGGGCGCGACGAGGCCGCCGACCGGTGGTACGCCGGCAGCCACGGACCCGACACCCCGGTTGCGAAGGCGGCGCCGGCCGCCTGCTCGACATGCGGGTTCCTGGTGCGCCTGGACGGTCCGCTCGGCACGCTGTTCGGGGTGTGCGCCAACGGCTACGCCTCCGACGACGGGCGCGTCGTGTCGTTCGACCACGGCTGCGGCGCGCACTCCGAGGTCAAGCTGAGCAAGGCGTCGCAGCCGCAGGCCCTGCCCCCGCCGGTGTTCGACACGATCGGGTACGACGACCTCGAGACCTTCTGACCGGCGCTCAGAGCCCCGCGGCGCCCAGCGGGCTGGTCTCCGGCGGCCGCGGCGGCTGGCTGCGCAGGTGGTTGCGCCGTCGGCGGCAGTACTCCAGTCCGAGCAACCCGAGGCCGAAGCCGGCGACGCAGGTCCACAGCCACCAGCTCTTCTCGTTCTCGACGAGAGTGCCGTAGAAGGGGAGCAGCGCGAGGAACGCGACCAGCCACAGGGCCGCGCCCACGGCGACGGTGCGCACGCCGTCCACGTCGAGCGGCTCGACGTCGGCCGTCACCAGCAGCGGTTTGTGCTCCTTGCCCACACGGCAAGGTTACGCCGGGCCCCAGGCCGACAGGACCGGGCGCTGCCCCGACGCAGACAGGGGGAGAGGATGGACGGCATGGACGCGCAGTGCCCTCCGGCCGGAACCGCACCGCGGGCACGCCGGGCGCCGAGGGGCACGCGGAGACTGCCGCGGCGGCTCGCGCAGCTGTACGCCGGTCTGGCGCTGTACGGCGTGTCGATGGCGCTCCTCGTGCGCTCCGAGCTGGGCGTGATGCCCTGGGACGTGCTGCACCAGGGCCTGGCGCGCCTGTTCGGCGTCAGCATCGGCACCGCGGTGATCGCGGTCAGTGCGGCGGTGCTGCTCACCTGGATCCCGCTGCGTGAGCGCCCGGGGCTGGGCACGGTGAGCAACGCCGTGGTGATCGGTCTCACCGTCGACGCCGCGCTGCTGGTGCTGCCCACGGTGGAGGCGCCGGCGATGCGCGTCGTGCTGGTCCTCGCCGGTGTGCTGCTGAACGCCGTGGCCACCGCCGCCTACATCGGCGTACACCTCGGACCGGGCCCGCGCGACGGGCTGATGACCGGGTTGGTGCGCCGGACCGGCCGGTCGGTGCGGCTGGTGCGCACCTCGATCGAGGGCACCGTGGTCGCGCTGGGCTGGCTGCTCGGCGGCACGCTCGGCGTCGGAACGGTTCTGTACGCCCTCGCCATCGGACCGTTGGTGCAGGTCCTCCTGCCCCGGCTCAGCGTGCGGACCTCCCGGGCCCGCTGACGGCCTGGGTGCGTGCCGGCGCGGGACCTCTGGCATGCTCTGCTCGGGTTCCGAGTCCGGCCGAGAACGGGTGGCACGATGAGTACGACGTCCACGGCGGATGCGCGGAGGACAGGCGCGATCGACCGCTACTTCAAGATCCACCAGCGCGGCTCGACGCTGCCGCGGGAGATCCGTGGTGGGGTCGTCACCTTCTTCACGATGGCCTACATCGTCGTGCTCAACCCGCTGATCATCGGCTTCGCCCAGGACGCCGACGGCAACTTCCTCGGCGGCGGAGCCGAGCCGAACCTGTCCGCGATCGCGGCCGGCACCTCGCTGGCCGCCGGCGTGCTGACGATCCTGATGGGTGTCGTGGCGAACTACCCGCTGGCGCTGGCGACCGGGCTCGGGCTCAACGCCTTCGTCGCCTTCTCCATCGCCTCCGGCATGACCTGGGCCGACGCCATGGGCCTGGTCGTGCTCGAGGGGCTGATCATCCTCGTGCTGGTGCTGACCGGGTTCCGCAAGGCCGTCTTCCACGCCGTACCCACCCAGCTCAAGACCGCGATCAGCGTGGGCATCGGCCTGTTCATCGCGCTGATCGGCTTCTTCGACGCGGGGTTCATGACGCGGCCGTCCGCGGCGTCCTCGCCGCCGGTCGAGCTGGGCATCGGCGGGGTGCTGACCGGCTGGCCGGTGGCGGTCTTCGCCATCGGGCTGCTGCTGATGATCGCTCTCTACGTACGCCGGGTGAAGGGCGCCATCCTCGTCGGCATCCTGACCACCACCGTGCTCGCGATCGTGGTCGAGGCGCTGGTGAACGCCGGGAGCCAGGTCTACAACGCCGAGACCAACACGATCGAGAACCCCGAAGGCTGGGGCCTGAACGCTCCGGAGGCGCCGGAGCAGTGGGTCGGCCTTCCCGACCTGTCGCTGCTCGGCCAGTTCAGCCTCTTCGGCTCGATCGAGCGGGTGGGCCTGATCGCGGCGGTGCTGTTCGTGTTCACGCTGCTGCTGGCCGACTTCTTCGACACGATGGGCACGATGACGGCGATCGGCGCGGAGGCCGGGCTCCTCGACGCCGAGGGCAATCCGCCCAACCCGCAGCGGATCCTCGTCGTCGACTCGCTGGCGGCCGCCGCGGGCGGTGCGGCCGCGGTGTCCAGCAACACCTCCTACATCGAGTCGGCGTCCGGTGTGGGCGAGGGCGCCCGGACGGGGCTGGCCAGCGTGGTCACCGGGCTGCTGTTCCTGCTGGCGATGTTCTTCGCGCCGCTGGTGGAGGTGGTGCCTTACGAGGCCGCCACCCCGGCGCTGGTGATCGTCGGGTTCCTGATGATGACGCAGGTGAAGAGCATCGACTGGGACGACATCGAGATCGCGCTGCCGGCGTTCCTGACCATCGTGCTGATGCCGTTCACGTACTCCATCACGGCGGGGATCGGTGCCGGCTTCATCACCTACGTGCTGATCAAGACCGTGCGCGGCGGGGCCCGCGACATCCACCCGCTGCTGTGGATCGTGGCCGTGCTCTTCGTCGCCTACTTCGGCATCGAGCCGATCCGCTCCGTCTTCGGCGTCGCCTGACTCCCTGGGGAGCGCTGGTACGAGCCCGGTCCGGTGCAGGGGTCCACTGCAACGAACCTATCGTTGTGGGGGACCCTCGCGCCATTCGGGTAACAGGGCAGCTCTCCCCACGGGATGTGATCTCGGTCGCTGTCCGGGCCGAGCCATTTGGTTAGCCCGGCTAATGAGTTATGCTAAAGATCGTGACCGAAGCCAGTGCGAGGAGCGATGTCCGGAGCGACGCGGCTCTGGCCAGCTCCCTTCGCAACTCGGTCATGCGGCTCTCGCGCCGGTTGCGCATCGAGCGCGCGAGCACCGATCTCAGCCTCAACCAGCTCGCCGTCCTCGGCACCTTGCGCAGGCGCGGAGCACTCTCCGTCGGCGAGCTGGCTGGGGCGGAGCGCGTCCAGCCCCCCTCGATGACCCGCACCGTCAACGACCTGTGCGAGCTGGGCCTCGTACGCCGTGAGCCGCACGCCTCCGACCGCCGCCAGGTCGTCGTACACCTCTGCGAAGCCGGTGTCGACGTGCTCGATGCCGACCGCCGCCGCCGGGACGCGTGGCTGGCCCAGCGGCTCGTCGCGCTGTCCGCCGACGAACGCCGCCTGCTGCGCCAGGTGGCGCCGATCCTCGACCGGCTGGCGCAAGAGTGAGGTCGACGTTCCGCGCCCTGCTCATCCGCAACTACCGACTCTTCGCCGCCGGCGCGGTCGTGTCCAACGTCGGCACCTGGATGCAACGTGTCGCCCAGGACTGGCTGGTCCTGGTGCTCACCGACAGCCCCGCCGCGCTCGGCATCACCACCGGGCTGCAGTTCCTGCCGATCCTGCTCTTCTCGCCGTACGCCGGCGTGGTCGGCGACCTGTTCCCCAAGCGCAGGGTCATCGCGGTCACCCAGACCGCGATGGGCGTCACCGCGGGCCTGCTCGGGCTGCTCGCGGTCACCGGCCTGGTGGTGCCGTGGCACGTCTACGTGCTGGCGTTCGTCTTCGGCATCGGTACGGCGTTCGACGGCCCCAACCGGCAGGCGTTCGTGTCCGAGATGGTCGGCCCCGACCACGTCTCCAACGCCGTCGGCCTCAACTCCGCCTCCTTCAACCTGGCCCGGATCGTCGGCCCGGCCGTCGCCGGCGGCCTGATCGCGTGGTTCGGGTCCGGTGCCTCCGCGACCGGCTGGGTGATCCTGCTCAACGCGGTCAGCTACATCGCCGTCGTCGGCTCGCTGCTGCGGATGCGTCCCGCCGAGCTGCACAGTCCCGAGCCGGTGCCGCGCGGCAAGGGGATGATCCGTGACGGACTGCGCTACGTGCGCTCGCGCAGCGACGTGATGCTGATCCTCGCGATCGTGTTCTGCGCCGGCACCTTCGGCCTCAACTTCCAGATGACGATGGCGATCATGGCCACCGACGTCTACGGCAAGGGCGCCGACGAGTACGGCATCCTCGGGTCGGTGATGGCGGTCGGCTCGCTGTCCGGGGCGCTGCTGGCCGCCCGGCGGGTGCGCATCCGGCAGCGGCTGGTCATCGTCTCCGCGGTCGTGTTCGCGCTGGTGGAGATGGCGGCGGGGATGATGCCGACGTACCTGACGTTCATGATCGTGCTGCCGCTGTGCGGCCTGGCGGCGCTGACGATGATCACCGCGGCCAACACCTACGTGCAGCTCGCCGTCGACCCGCAGATCCGGGGTCGGGTGATGGCGCTCTACATGGCGATCTTCATGGGCGGCACGCCGATCGGCGCGCCGATCCTGGGCTGGGTCGCGGAGGCCTTCGGCGGGCGCTGGACGCTCATCGGCGGTGGACTGCTGACGCTGCTCGGCACGCTGCTGGCGACCGCGGTCTTCACCCGGCGCAACGGGCTGGTCATGCGCGCCAGCTTCGGTCCGATGCCGCGCGTGCAGGTCTACAGCCGCGACGACTACGTCGCCCGGCGCACGCCGGTCGCAGCGGGCGGCGCGGCCGCCTGACCCCGGGGCCGGGTGGCAGGGTGTGAGCCGTGCGCCTGTTCGTCGCGGTCGAGCTCCCCGCAGCGGTGCGGAGCCATCTGGACTCACGCACCGGGTCGCTGCGCCAGTCGATGCCCGACTGGCGGTGGACTCCCCCGGCGCAGTGGCACCTGACGCTCGCCTTCCTCGGCGAGGTGCCCGAGGAGACGCTGCCCGAGCTGTCCCGGCGGATGGGGCTGGCGGCGCGCCGGCACCGGCCCTTCCGGCTCGAGCTGGCCGGCCTCGGCGCGTTCAACAACCTGCGGCGGGCACGCATCCTGTGGGCGGGCGTCGACGGAGACCGCGAAGCGCTGACCAGGCTCGCCGACTCGGTGAGCGCGGGTGCCCGGCGCGCGAAGATCCGTCTGGAGGAGCGGCCCTACCGGCCGCACCTGACACTGGGCCGGCGGCGCGCGCCGGTCGACCTGCGGGAGTCACCGGGGCTCGCGGCCGGCTACCAGAGCCCGTCGTGGCCGGTGGAGGAGTTCGTGCTGGTGCAGTCGCACCTGGGGTCGGCCGTGCGCCACGAGATCCGCGAACGCTACCCGTTGGCGCGGAAGGGCTAGCCTGCCCGAATGCATCCGCGCTACCGCCGACTCGTCATCCCCGGTGCGCTGGTCGCGCTGATGCTGATCGTGGTGATCGCCGCGCTCGTCGGCTGAGTCACCACGCGTAGGCCTCCGGGGCCGGCTTGCCCGGCCCCGGGAACAGCTCGTCGAGGCGTGCCAGCGTGCTCGCGTCCAGCGCCAGCTCCGGCACCGCGAGCGACTGCGTCAGCTGCTCGACCGTGCGGGGGCCGATGATCGGCGCGGTCACGCCGTCCTGGTGCAGCAGCCACGCCAACGCCACCTCGCCGGGGCCGTGGCCGAGCTCCGCGCACAGCTTCTCGTAGCCCGCGACCTGCTCGCGGTGCGCCTCGACGTACTCCTGGGCGCGCCCGGACGCCGAGCGACCGCGCTCCTGCTTGGCGAGCACCCCGCCGAGCAGTCCACCGTGCAGTGGGCTCCACGGCACCAGCCCCAGGCCGTACTCGCGGGCCGCCGGCAGCACCTCGAGCTCGACGGTGCGCTGCGCGAGGTTGTACAGCGACTGCTCCGAGACCAGCCCGAGGAAGTGCCGGTCACGGGCGGTCTCCTGCGCCTGCGCCAGGTGCCAGCCGGCGAAGTTGCTGCTGCCGACGTAGAGCACCTTGCCCTGCGCGACCAAGAGCCCCATCGCCTGCCAGATCTCGTCCCACGGCACGGTCCGGTCGACGTGGTGCATCTGGTAGACGTCGATGTGGTCGGTCTGCAGCCGGCGCAGCGAGTCCTCGCACGCCTGCACGATGTGGCGCGCCGACAGCCCGCCGTCCCCGGGCCAGTCCGACATCTTTCCGTAGACCTTCGTCGCCAGCACGGTCCTGCGCCGCCGCTCGGAGTCGCCGGCGAACCAGCGGCCGAGGATCGCCTCGGTCCACCCCTTGTTCTCGCCCCAGCCGTACACGTTCGCGGTGTCGACGAAGTTGATGCCCGCGTCGAGCGCGGCGTCGAGGATCCGGTGGGCGTCGGCCTCCTCGGTGGTGGGACCGAAGTTCATCGTGCCCAGGCACAGCCGCGAGACCTGCAGGCCGCTGCGACCCAACCGCGTGTATTCCATGGCGCCAGTCTCGCAGCACCGTTGCGCCGACGTCCGTACCACCCGTGACAGGCTTGGACGCATGAGCCGACCCCTCGCCGACGCGCTGTCCGAGGTGCGTTCGGCCGTGCTCGACGACACCGTGCTGGTGCGCGCCGTCGCGGCCGGCCGGCGGCGGGGCCAGCAGCCGCCGTGGCGGCGGGTGGAGCTGCGCTACGTCCGCCTCAAGGCCGGTCTGCGGCTGCAGGTGACGACGTACGACGACCGGCAGGCGCACACCCGCAACGTCGAGCCGGGCCCGGCTGCCGAGGATGCGGTCGACGATCTGCTGGCGCTGCCGTTCGGCAGCTGGCACGTCGACACCACCGACGCGACCCTGCAGATGCGTGTCACCAAGAAGGGTGACGCGCTGCTGCACCGGCGTCGCCGTGACCCCGGCGAAGGGCGGTCGGCGGCCCAGTCGGAGGGGCAGCGCCACGACCGGGTCAAGGCGCGGCTGCTCGACCCGGGCGACCCGGTGCTGCACGCGATCGGGATCACCGACCACGAGGGGAGGGTCAAGCCGAGCCGGAACGCCAAGTACCGCCAGGTGGAGGAGTTCCTGCGGATCCTCGCTGCCGTCGTCGACTCCGCCCTCGAGTCCGGCCGGCTGCGCACGCCCACGGCACAGGCGCCGCTGCGGATCGTCGACCTCGGATGCGGCAACGCCTACCTCAGCTTCGCCGCCTTCGGCTACCTGAGCCGGACCCGCGGGATGCCGGTGCGGATGGTGGGGGTGGACGTGCGGCCGGCGTCACGGCAGCGCAACGCCGAGCTGGCCGGCGAGCTCGGCTTCGAGGACGAGCTGACCTTCATGGAGGGCGCCATCGCCGAGGCGCAGACAGAGCAGGCGCCCGACGTGGTTCTCGCCCTGCACGCCTGCGACACCGCGACCGACGAGGCGCTCGCGCGTGCGGTGCGCTGGCGGGCGCCACTGCTGCTTGCGGCCCCGTGCTGTCACCACGACCTGCAGCAACAGCTCCGCGGCGGGTCGGCACCATCGCCGTACCGGCTGGTGGTGCAGCACGGCATCCTGCGGGAGCGGATGGCCGACGTGCTCACCGACACCATCCGCGCCGCGCTGCTGCGCCAGCACGGCTACCGCGTCGACGTGGTCGAGTTCGTCGACAGCGTGCACACTCCGCGCAACGTGCTGCTTCGCGCCGTGCACACCGGCGCGCCGGCGGGTCCGGAGGCCGAGCAGGAGTACGCCGACCTCGTTGCCGCGTGGGGGGTCCGGCCCGCCTTGGCCAGGATGCTCTCGCGATGAGCGTCGTACGCCGGGCCGCGCGGTCCGGCCTGCTCCTGGCCGCCGCGGTGCTGTGCGGTGCGGTGCCCGCACTCGCCCAGGCCGGCAGCGGTCCGGGCGTCGACGGCGCACGGCTGGCGTTCCGCATCCACGACGAGCGGGTCGTCGAGTCCAGCGGACTGGCGCTCAGCCGCACCCACCCGGGCCTCGCCTACACCGTCAACGACTCCGGGGACGACGCCCGGGTGCTGGTGCTGTCGTTGCGGGACGGCTCGGCGGTGGGGGAGACGACGCTCACCGGCGCCGAGAACGACGACTTCGAGGCGCTGGCGCCCGCCCCCGGAGGCCGGCTGCTGGTCGGCGACATCGGCGACAACGATGCCGAGCGCGACAGCATCGAGGTCTACGTGCTCGACGAGCCCGGGCGCGGCGCCGCCGAGGTGGAGCCGCGCACCGTGTCGCTCACCTACGCCGACGGCCCCCGCGACGCCGAGGGTCTCGTCGTCCGGGGGCAACGCGTCTTCGTGGTGAGCAAGGAGGCCCTCGGCGGCGTGTACGCCGCCCCGGTGCTGGGCTCCGCCCGGGAGGCCTACCGACTGCGCCGGGTCGCATCCGCCCCCGGTGTGGTCACCGACGCGGCGCAGCTCGCCGACGGTGACGTCGTGCTGCGGGACTACCGGCGCGGCTACGTCGTCGAGATGCCCGGCTGGCGAGTGCGCGCGTCGTTCCCGCTGCCGCGGGTGCAGCAGGGCGAGACGCTGGCGGCTGCGCTGGACGGGCGCCGGGCGTACGCCGGCACCGAGGGCGAGGACTCCCCCGTCTACCTCGTTCCGGTGCCGGCGGCGGCCGAGTCCGCGCCGGCGAGCGTGCCGCCGGCCCGGTCATCGTCCCAGCAGCAGGAGGAGCAGTGGTCGTGGCTGCGTCCGACCGGCTACGCCGCCGCGGCGGCCGCGGCGGTCGTCATCGGAGTCCTCCTGCGCCGTCGCCGCCGGCGCCCACGCATCCAGATCCGGTGAGGCGCCAAGTCGAGCGTGTCACCAGCAGGGCGTCAGAGGCGCTCGACGACGTGGTCGATGCACTGGGTCAGCGCCTCCACGTCGTCGGGCTCGACGGCGGGGAACATGCCGACCCGCAGCTGGTTGCGCCCGAGCTTGCGGTACGGCTCCACGTCGACCACGCCGTTGGCGCGCAGCACCTTGGCGACCGCCGCGGCGTCGACCGCGTCGTCGAAGTCGACCGTCCCGACGACCAGCGAACGCGCATCCGGGTCGTCCACGTACGGCGTCGTGTACGACGTCTTCTCCGCCCAGGTGTACAGCCGCGAGGACGAGTCCGTCGTACGACCGACCGTCCAGTCCAGGCCGCCGTTGCCGTTGAACCAGTCCAGCTGCTCGGCCAGCAGCAGCAGCGTCACCAGCGCCGGTGTGTTGTAGGTCTGGTTCTTGCGGGAGTTGTCGATCGCCGTCGGCAGGTCCAGGAACGCCGGCACCCACCGGTCGGCGCGGGCCAGCTCCTCCGCGCGGGCGAGGGCACGCGGTGACATCAGGGCCAGCCACAGCCCGCCGTCGGAGGCGAACGACTTCTGCGGCGCGAAGTAGTACACGTCCGACTCCGCCATGTCGACCGGCAGGCCACCCGCTCCCGAGGTCGCGTCGACCAGCACCAGCGCGTCGTCGTCGGCACCCTCGACCCGTCGTACCGGTGCCATCACGCCGGTCGAGGTCTCGTTGTGCGGCCAGGCGTACGCGTCGACGCCGGCGGTCGCACGTGGCGTCGGGCGGGTGCCGGGGTCGGAGGCGACGACGTCGGGGGCGTCGAGGAACGGCGCCGTCTCGGCCGCCTTGGCGAACTTCGACGAGAACTCCCCGAAGGACAGGTGCTGGCTCCGGCCGCGGATCAGTCCCACCGTGGCCACGTCCCAGAACGCGGTCGTGCCGCCGTTGCCGAGCACGACCTCGTAGCCGTCGGGCAGCGAGAACAGCTCGGCGAGACCTTCGCGCACGCGCCCGACCAGGTTCTTCACCGGGGGCTGCCGGTGCGAGGTCCCCAGGACGGCGGTGCCGGTGTCGGCGACGGCCTGCATCGCCTCGGGGCGGACCTTCGACGGGCCGCTCCCGAAGCGTCCGTCGGCGGGGAGCAGGTCGGTGGGGATCTGGATCGAATCGTCGGTCACAAGCGTCCTCGATGATCGTAGGGTGGCGGCATCACGGTGACCTGACGGCGCTGTCAGCAGCCGCCATTGTCGCAGGTACGGCGGGCCGCCGACGCGTCGCCCCGACCGGCGAGACCGACGGCTACGACCGGCCGACGGGCTGCAGCACCAGCACCGCGAAGTCGTCCTGCAGCGGGTCGCTGCCGAAGTCCACCACCGCCTGACGGATATGCGACGCCACCGCCGAGGCGGGCAACGTCGAGGTCTGCCGCAGCAGCGCGTGCAGCCCGGGGTCACCGAGCCAGTGGTTGCCGAGCCGCCGGTCGGTGACGCCGTCAGTCGTGCACACCAGATGCTGTCCACGGCGCACCAACAGGTAGTCGGTGCGATACATCGGCTCGGGAAACACACCGAGCAGGGGCTGGGGCCGGCCGACCACCGCGACGCCGCCGTCGGCGCTGACCAGGATCGGCAACGGGTGGCCGGCGGCCGCAAACGTCACCGAGATGCCACCCGGCGCCAGGCTGAGCTCGCCGTAGACCAGCGTCACGAACCGCGCGGTGTCGCCCTCGGCGAGGATCGTGGCGTTGAGCCGCTGCAGCACGCTCGGCACATCCCTGTGCTCGCGCGCCAGAACACGCAGCGAGTGCCGGGCGAGCCCGGTCACGGCAGCGGCGTCCGCCCCCTTGCCGCAGACGTCGCCGATCGCGAAGCCCCAACGGCCCGGCTCGACCTCGAACAGGTCGTAGAAGTCGCCGCCGACCTCCATGCCCTCACCCGCGGCCTCGTAGGCGATGCCGACGTCGAGGTCGGGGACGGCGGGAAGCGCGGACGGCAGCAGGCTGCGTTGCAGCGCATCGCTGATGCTGCAGCGGTCCTCGTAGAGCCGGGCGTTGTCCAGTGCCCAGGCGGCCCGGGCGCAGAGGTCGTCGAGTGTGTCCAGCACGCCGGTACGGAACTCCGTCCCCGCGTCCCGACCGGCGGCGAGCGTGCCGATCACGCGCCCGCGGGCGAGCAGCGAGACGGTGACGGTCGGCCCGCCGGCCACCTCCACGTCAGCCGGGCTGTCGGCGTGGTGGAGCAGTCGCTCGTGCAGCTCCGGCCACTGCCGCGGGCGCCCGGAGTCCTCCACCGCTGGCGGCGGCAGGTCCTGCAGCAGCCGCCGCAGCGGGTCGATCATCGCCTCGCGCGCGTGCCACACGCAGGAGAGCCGGCAGTCGCGACGCGGGTCCAGCAGGTAGACCGCGCACCAGTCGGCGAGCCGGGGGACCACCAGCTGAGCGGTCAACGCCGCTGCCATGTCCGTGTCCAGCGTCCCGGCCAGCAGGTCGCTGGCCTCGGCCAGATAGCTCAGCCGACCTCGGCGGATGCGTTCGAGCTCGTTGAGGCGGGCGCTCTCGACCGCGAGCACGAACCGGTCGACGCTTCGCTGCAGTCGCGCGGCGGCGTCGTCGCCGAAGGCACCGGCACCCCGTACGGCGACCCCGATGCGCCCGATCATCCGGTCACCGACACGCAGCGGCGCGGTGACCAGGCTGTGCATGCCGAGCTGGGTCAGGAACTGCTCCGGCATCTCCTCGGTCGCGACGTCGGCGTAGACCCGTGCCTGGACCGACTCCGTGCCACCGGGGGCCTCCTGCGGGTTCGGCCATCGCGTGGCGCCCGCGTGGGCGCGGTCCAGCCCCACGGCCGCGCGCAGCTCGAGTTCCACGTCGTCGTCGGTGACCAGCAATGCGTAGGCGGCGTCGCCCTCGAGCAGGTCGCGCGAGTGCTCGACGGCCAGCTCGAGCAGCGCATCCAGCGGCAGCAGCCCCGCCCGCGGTGTCACCGCAGCGGGCGGCTCCGCGGTGCTGCCGGTGTGCCCGGTGCCCGGCATCAGCACCGCCCGGTGCTCGGCACGTACCAGCAGGCTGACCACCCGCGGTTCCTCACCGGCGTTCGCGTGCACCTGGGAGGCGAACACCGCGAGCTGCTGCCCGTCCCGGTTCCGCAGCAGGTACTCACCGCACCAGCGGGGCTGCGCGAGGACCTCGGCGAATGAGTCCGGACCACCGTCCGGCAGCGCCGCGACCAGATCGGCGAACGGGTTGCCGACCACGTCGGACGCGGGCCAGCCGAGCAGCTGCTCGGCCTCTCCGCTCCAGCTCAGCACCTGGCCGGAGTGGTCGGTCTCCACGACCGCCACCCGGATCGGCGTACCCGGCTCGCCCAGCTCGATGAAGTGTGCGGGCTGGTACGCGATGCCGGCCTGGTGCTCCGCACCGGAGGCCAGCGGCAGCCGGAACCACACGCGTTTGGAGACCCGGTCGTACTCCACGCCCCAGGTCAGCGCGATCTGCGACAGCAGGTACAGGCCGCGGCCCGACGTCTTGTCCGGGGAGGCGTTGCTCACCGTGGCCGGCAGGGTGCGGGCGCCGTGGCTGTCCGCGACACCGATCTGCACGTAGTCGGCGCCGCGTGCGCAGCTGACGTTCACCTCCGTGCCGGCGTGGACGACGGCGTTGGTGACCAGCTCGCTGGTGAGGAGGACGGCGTCGTCGATGACGTCCTGCGCCCCCCAGTCGGTGAGCGTCTGCCGGACGAACCGCCGAGCGGCCGCCGGGGAGGTCGACTGGGGGGCGAACTGGTGAGTAGCCTGCTCACTCATAGTCATCGACTCCCACACCTCCCCCCAACACCCTCACCGAAACTCTTCAATGGTGACAGACTATGGGGCGTCAGTCCTGCGCTCCGATCCGTGAGCGCTGCACCAGGGGGTGGATGGATGGCGAGGTCCGCAGCTACCGGTACGGCAGCCGGGAGGTCCGCTGGTCGGAAGAAGACCGTCTCGCGCCCCAAGGCGTCGGCAGCGAACGGCAACCCGGCCGCCCCGGCGGCGGCGAAGTCGGCACGCGAGAGCGGCGTGGCCCCGGACGCCAACGGCAAGGCGTCACCGGAGGCCGTGGCGCTGGCCGAGCTGACCGCGGCCCTGGTCGCGGCCCGCGACGGGGACTTCCACACCCGGCTGCCGGTCCGCGGTCCCGGCGCCGAGGCCGCGATCGTGTTCAACGAGCTGGCCGCGCGCAACGAGCACCTCGCCAAGGAGCTCGAGCGCGTACGCCGGGTCGTGGGCCGTGACGGCCGCCTCAACGAGCGGCTGCGCCCCGTACCGGGCGGCGGCTCGTGGGCTGCGAGCGTCGACGCGGCCAACAGCCTGATCGACGACCTGGTGCGCCCGACGGCGGAGGTCGGCCGCGTGATCGCCGCGGTCGCGCAGGGCGACCTCTCGCAGACGCTCGACCTGGAGATCGACGGTCAGCCGATCCGCGGGGAGTTCCTGCGGATGGGGCGGACGGTCAACAAGATGGTCAACCAGCTGTCCCTGTTCACCTCCGAGGTCACCCGGGTGGCGCGCGAGGTCGGCACCGAGGGCCGGCTGGGCAGCCAGGCCCGTGTCCGCGGCGTCTCGGGCAGCTGGAAGGACCTGACCGACTCGGTCAACTACATGGCCGGACGCCTCACCGCGCAGGTGCGCGACATCGCGCTCGTCACCACCGCGGTCGCGGAGGGCGATCTCTCGCGCAAGGTCACCGTCGAGGTGGCCGGCGAGATGCTGCAGCTGAAGCTGACCGTCAACCAGATGGTGGACACGCTGAGTGATTTTGCCGACCAGGTGACGCGCGTCGCCCGCGAGGTCGGCACCGAGGGCCAGCTCGGCGCCCAGGCCGACGTCAAGGGCGTTGCCGGCACCTGGAAGGACCTGACCGACTCCGTCAACGTGATGGCGAGCAACCTCACCAGCCAGGTCCGCGACATCTCCATGGTCGCCGGCGCCATCGCCCGTGGCGACCTGTCCCGGCAGATCACGGTCAACGCCCGCGGCGAGATCGCCGCGCTCGCCGACACGCTGAACTCCACGACCGCGACCCTGCAGACCTTCGCCGACGAGGTGACCCGGGTGGCCAAGGAGGTCGGCACCGAGGGCCGGCTGGGTGGGCAGGCCGAGGTGCCCGGGGTGTCGGGCACCTGGAAGGACCTGACCGACTCGGTCAACGTGCTGGCCGGCAACCTGACCGGCCAGGTGCGCAACATCGCCCAGGTGACGACGGCGGTGGCGCGCGGCGACCTGAGCCAGAAGATCACCGTGGACGCGCGCGGGGAGATCCTGGAGCTGAAGAGCACGGTCAACACGATGGTCGACCAGCTGTCGTCGTTCGCCGACGAGGTGACCCGGGTGGCCAAGGAGGTCGGCACCGAGGGCCGGCTGGGCGGTCAGGCCGAGGTCGCCGGGGTGTCGGGCACGTGGCGCGACCTGACCGACTCGGTCAACGTGCTGGCCAGCAACCTCACCGACCAGGTGCGCAACATCGCCCAGGTGACGACGGCGGTGGCGCGCGGCGACCTGAGCCAGAAGATCACCGTGGACGCGCGCGGGGAGATCCTCGAGCTGAAGAGCACGGTCAACACGATGGTCGACCAGCTGTCGGCGTTCGCGGAGCAGGTGACCCGGGTGGCCAAGGAGGTCGGCACCGAGGGCCGGCTGGGTGGTCAGGCCGAGGTGCCGGGGGTGTCGGGCACGTGGCGCGACCTGACCGACTCGGTCAACGTGCTGGCCAGCAACCTCACCGGCCAGGTGCGCAACATCGCCCAGGTGACGACGGCGGTGGCGCGTGGCGACCTGAGCCAGAAGATCTCGGTCGACGTGAAGGGCGAGCTGCTCGAGCTGAAGAGCACGGTGAACACGATGGTCGACCAGCTGTCCTCGTTCGCCGACGAGGTGACCCGGGTGTCGCGTGAGGTGGGCACCGAGGGCCGGCTGGGCGGGCAGGCGCACGTGCGCGGCGTCTCGGGCACCTGGAAGGACCTGACCGAGAACGTCAACTTCATGGCGAACAACCTGACCGAGCAGGTCCGCAGCATCGCCAGCGTGTCCTCCGCTGTCGCGCGCGGCGACCTGAGCCAGAAGATCAACGTGGAGGCCAAGGGCGAGATCGCCGCGCTGGCCGAGACCATCAACGGCATGGTCGACACGCTGCGCACGTTTGCCGACGAGGTGACCCGGGTCTCGCGCGAGGTGGGCACCGAGGGCCGGCTGGGCGGGCAGGCGCAGGTCCCGAACGTCTCGGGCACCTGGAAGAACCTCACCGACAGCGTCAACTTCATGGCGAACAACCTGACCGAGCAGGTGCGCAGCATCGCCAAGGTCACCACCGCCGTCGCCAACGGCGACCTGTCCCAGAAGATCTACGTCGACGCCCGTGGGGAGATCCTCGAGCTGAAGACGACCATCAACAGCATGGTCGACCAGCTCTCGTCGTTCGCCTCCGAGGTGACCCGGGTCGCCCGTGAGGTGGGCACCGAGGGCCGGCTTGGCGGACAGGCCGAGGTGGGCGGGATCTCCGGGACCTGGCGCCGTCTCACCGAGAGCGTCAACGAGCTGGCCAGCAGCCTGACCACACAGCTGCGTGCGATCGCCGACGTGGCCACCGCCGTGACCCACGGTGACCTGAGCCGGCAGGTCACGGTCAACGCCTCCGGCGAGGTCGCGCAGCTCAAGGACCGCATCAACCAGATGATCGACAACCTGCGCGACACCACGCTGGCCAACCAGGAGCAGGACTGGCTGAAGACCAACCTGGCGCGCCTGTCGGGTCAGATGCAGGGCAAGCGCGACCTCAAGGACGTCGCCCGGCTGCTCATGAGCGAGCTGACGCCGATGGTGTCCGCGCAGCACGGCGCGTTCTTCCTGGCCGCAGGGGAGGGCGATGCCACCGAGCTGCGGCTGATCGCCAGCTACGGCTACGAGGTGCGCAAGTCGGTGGCCAACCGGTTCAAGGTCGGTGAGTCGCTGGTCGGCCAGGCCGCGCTGGAGAAGAAGCCGATCATGATCGTCGACGCGCCGAGCGACTACGTGCGCATCTCGTCGGGTCTCGGGTCGGCGCCGCCGGCCAACATCATCGTGCTGCCGGTGCTGTTCGAGGACCAGCTGCTGGCGGTGATCGAGCTGGCGTCGTTCGGCAGGATCACCGAGGTGCACCGCACCTTCCTCGACCAGCTCATGGAGTCGGTCGGCATCACGCTCAACACGATCATCGCCAACTCCCGCACCGAGGAGCTGCTGTCGGAGTCGCAGCGGCTGGCACACGAGCTGCAGGCGCAGCAGGAGCAGCTGCAGCAGAGCAACGTCGACCTGTCCGAGAAGGCGGCGCTGCTCGCCGACCAGAACCGCGCCATCGAGATCAAGAACGTCGAGATCGAGCAGGCTCGCAGCGCCCTTGAGGAGCGTGCCGAGCAGCTGGCGCTCTCGTCGAGGTACAAGTCTGAGTTCCTGGCGAACATGTCGCACGAGCTGCGTACGCCGCTGAACAGCATGCTGATCCTGGCCAAGCTGCTCGTGGAGAACCCCGACAAGAACCTCAGCCCGCAGCAGGTCGAGTTCGCGGAGACCATCCACAGTGCCGGCTCCGACCTGCTGCAGCTGATCAACGACATCCTCGACCTGGCCAAGGTCGAGGCGGGCAAGATGGAGCTGCGCACGGCCGACGTGTCGGTCACCGGGCTCGTGGACTACGTCGAGGCGACCTTCCGCCCGCTGGCGGCGGACAAGCGCCTCGGCTTCCGTGTCGCGGTGGACGCCGACGTCCCGCCCACTGTCCGCACCGACGAGCAGCGCCTGCAGCAGGTGCTGCGCAACCTGTTGTCGAACGCCATCAAGTTCACCGACCACGGCGAGGTGCAGCTGCACCTGTCGATGGCGCACGAGGAGTCGTTCGACAGCGAGGTGCTCCGCAAGGCGACCGCCGTGCTCGCGGCGTCGGTGGTCGACACCGGCATCGGCATCTCGGAGGACCGGCTGCCGATCATCTTCGAGGCCTTCCAACAGGCCGAGGGCACGATCGACCGCCGCTTCGGGGGCACCGGCCTGGGGCTGTCGATCAGCCGGGAGATCGCCAACATGCTCGGCGGCGAGATCCACGTCGAGAGCACGATGGGTGTCGGGTCGACCTTCACGCTGTACCTGCCGACGTACCGGGAGGACGACTCCGAGCCACCCTCCGGCCCGCACCGCAGCCTCGAGGCGCCGCAGGACGTGCTCGTGGCCACGCTGCCGGCCCGGCAGACGGCCGAGCCGGCGAAGTCCTCGGGGTCCTCGAAGGCCACCAAGCCCTCCAAGGCCTCCAAGCCCGCGGCGCCGTCCGCGACCGCGGTGCCGGCGGTCGAGTCGGGGTTGGCCCGTCGCCCCCGGCTCCTGCTCGTGGAGGAGAGCGAGGAGGAGCGGCACGCGCTCACGCTGCAGGCCGGCGACCAGGGCGCCGTCGAGGTGACCGCGGTCGCGACGCTGGAGGAGGCACGGGCCGCGATCGAGGGCGACTCGTTCGACCAGATCGTGCTCAACCCCCGGCTCACCGGGGGCAGCGGCCTCCAGCTGCTCGAGTCTTTCGCCACCGGCCAGGTCCCGGTGCCGCCACCGGTCCTGCTGTACACGCCGCGGCCGTTGCCCAAGCGCGAGCAGGTGCGGCTCGAGCGGTACGGCAAGGTGCTGTCGATCTCGACCGCGTCGAGCCGCACGCACGTGGTCGAGGCGCTGCGGGAGGCCTGGGCCGGCGCCTACGTCTCGCCCCCGGCGGACGGGCTCAATGCGCCCACCAGCAGGATCGTCACCGAGGGGGCGCTCACGCTGCCCGGCCGCAAGGCCCTGGTGATCGACGACGACGTGCGGAGCGTGTTCGCGCTGGTGAACGCGCTGGAGCTGCGCAAGCTGCACGTGATGTACGCGGAGAGCGGGCTGCAGGGCATCGACCTGCTGAAGAAGCACGGCGACTTCGACCTGGTCCTGATGGACATCATGATGCCCGAGATGGACGGCTACACGGCCATTCGCAGGATCCGGTCGACGCCGCAGTTCGCGTCGCTGCCGATCATCGCGGTGTCCGCCAAGGCGATGCGCGGCGACCGGGAGAAGAGCCTGGCCGCCGGAGCGTCGGACCACGTGACCAAGCCGGTCGACGTCGAGCACCTTGTCGCGTTGATGGGTACCCTGGTGGGCGGAGGGCCCAACTGATGGCCGGAATGGTGGAAGGCCCGGAGCAGGTGCGGGTCAGCAGTGACCCGGCGTCGATGCACCAGGCGAAGATCCTGCTGGTCGACGACCGGCCCGACAACCTGCTGGCGCTGTCGGCGATCCTCAGCTCGCTCGGGCACGGCATGGTGCGCGCGCACTCCGGCGAGGAGGCGCTGAAGTCGATGCTCAGCGACGAGTTCGCGCTGGTGATCCTCGACGTGCAGATGCCCGGCATGGACGGCTACGCCACGGCGACGCACATCAAGCGGCGCGAACGCACGCGCGGCGTGCCGATCATCTTCCTCACCGCCAGCTACGCCGACCCGCAGGACGCGTTCCGCGGCTACGCCGCCGGGGCGGTCGACTACATCACCAAGCCGTTCGACCCCTGGGTGCTGCGGGCGAAGGTGAGCGTGTTCGTCGACCTGTACCTGAAGAACCGTCAGTTGCGGGAGCAGGCGGCGCTGCTGCGGACGCTGCTCGGCGGCGTGGCGGGGCCGATGGCCTCGCAGCAGCTGCTGAACGAGCTGTCCGCGCGGCTCGCCAGCGTCGAGGAGCAGGCGTCCACGCTGTCCGAGCAGACCGACCCCGCGCGGGCCGACACGCTGGACGGCGCGCTGGAGGAGCTCAACGGCCGGGTGGCGCGGCTGCGTCTCGCGCTCGACGTGCTGCGGCCCGAGTAGTCACGCGGGGAAGGCTGGTGCCTCTCCGGCCCAGCTGGCGTTCCAGCCGGCGACCTCGTCGGGGGACCGGCCGGCCGGGCCGCTGTAGTGCGCCGAGGGCCGGACCAACCGCCCGGTGCGCTTCTGCTCGAGGATGTGCGCGCTCCAGCCCGCCGTACGGGCACAGGTGAACATCGACGTGAACATATGCGGTGGCACCTCCGCGAAGTCCAGGACGATCGCGGCCCAGAACTCCACGTTGGTCTCCAGCGCCCGGTCGGGCCGGCGTGACCGCAGCTCCTCCAGCGCCGCCTTCTCCAGCGCCTCCGCGACCTCGTAGCGCGGTGCGGCCAGCTCCCGCGCGGTGCGCCGCAGCACCCGGGCGCGGGGGTCCTCGGCCCGGTAGACCCGGTGGCCGAAGCCCATCAGTCGCTGTCCGTTGTCGAGCAGCTCCTTGACGTACGGCGCGGCGTCGCCGCGCCGCTCCACCTCCTCGATCATGTCCAGCACCCGGGCGGGGGCGCCGCCGTGCAGGGGACCGGACATCGCTCCGACCGCCGCGGACAGCGACGCGGCCACGTCGGCGCCGGTGGACGCGACGACGCGGGCCGTGAAGGTGGAGGCGTTCATGCCGTGCTCGGCGGCCGACGTCCAGTACGCGTCGACGGCTGCGACATGCTTGGGGTCGGGCTCGCCGCGCCAGCGCCGCATGAACCGCTCGGTGATCGTCGTGGCCTTGTCGACCTCCGCCTGCGGCACCATCGGCTGCCCGATGCCGCGGGCCGCCTGCGCGACGTAGGAGAGCACCATGACCGCGGTGCGGGCGAGGTCGGCGCGGGCCTGGACGTCGTCGATGTCGTACAGCTGGCGCATTCCCCAGGCGGGCGCGATCATGGCGATCGCGCTCTGCACGTCGACGCGGATGTCGCCGGAGTGCACCGGGATCGGGTACGGCTCGGCCGGCGGCAGCCCCGGCTCGTAGGCGCCGTCGACCAGGAGCCCCCACACCTTCTCGAACGGCACCCGGCCGGCCAGGTCCTCGATGTCGACGCCGCGGTAGCGGAGCGCCGAGCCGTCCCGGTCGGGCTCGGCGATCGCGGTCTCGAACGCCACCACGCCCTCGAGGCCGTGACTCACTTCGGACGTCGTGTCGGGCATGGCCTGTCTCCCTCCGCGGGGCCCACCGTGTCCCCGCGGCCGATCGTAGTGGCTTGGCTAGGGTCGCTGGCGTGAGCGAGGCATCGTTGGCCGCGTGGCGGCGCGAGTACACGAGCGGGGGCCTGGACGAGGCCGACCTGGCCGACGACCCCGACGTCCAGCTCGCGCGCTGGCTCACCGAGGCGCGCATCGCCGGTCTGCCCGAACCCAACGCGATGGTGCTGTCGACGGTGGCGGCCGACGGCACGCCGTCGTCGCGGATGGTGCTGCTCAAGGGGCTCGACGGCGGGGGGCTGGTCTTCTACACCAACTACGAGTCGCGCAAGAGCCGCGACCTGGACGCCGATCCCCGGTGCTGCCTGCTCTTCCCGTGGCAGCCGCTGCAGCGCCAGGTGCGCGTGGAGGGGGTGGCGCGACGGCTCTCGACCGAGGTCAGCGACCGGTACTTCGCGACCCGGCCGCGGGGCGCCCAGGTCGGCGCGTGGGCCTCCCCGCAGTCGTCGGTGGTGGCCGACCGGGCGGCGCTGGAGGAGTCGTACGCCGCCGCGGCCGCGCGCTGGCGTGACTCGGAGCCGGTGCCCCGCCCGGAGCGTTGGGGCGGCTTCGTGGTCGACCCGGTCGCGATGGAGTTCTGGCAGGGACGGCCCGACCGGATGCACGACCGGCTGCTGTACCGGCGTGCCGACGACGGCTGGGCGGTCGAGCGCCTCGCCCCGTGAGACGCCCCGAGGTGGACATGAAGCGACCCGCGGGCGTCCTGCCAGCGTGGCAGGCAGCCGGCCGGACTAGTCCGGCGCGCCCGCGGGTCGGGTGACTGCTTCGAATTGCACAGCCGCTTCACGCGGCCGTTTGGGAACTTCCGGTGAAGCTGCTAGTGCGCAGCCACCTCACGAGTCCGCAAAGAATTCATCTGCTGGACCACCTCCTTTCCCGTGTAGGGCGAGGCTACGTCGGCGCTCACGTCCTGCACAAGCAGTTTCATCGAGTCCGCGGGCGATCCTCGGCATGGCAGAGTTGGCCGGTGCCGATCCGCCAGCGACCGCTCCGTCAGCGGCTGCGCGGGGTCCTCACCGACGTCCGGCCCCTGCAGCACTCGGTCGACTACCGGCGGCTGTGGTTCGGGACGGTCGTCTCCCAGCTCGGCCAGCAGATGACCGCGGTGGCGGTGGCGATCCAGGTCTACGCGATCACCGGGTCGTCGTTCTCCGTCGGCCTGGTCGGTCTGAGCCAGCTGGTGCCGCTGGTGGTGTTCGGCCTGTACGGCGGCGCGATCGCCGACTCGATGGACCGTCGCCGGCTGGCACTGGTGTCCTCGTCGGGCCTGTGGCTGCTGTCGGTCGTGCTGTTCCTGCAGGCGCTGCTGTCGGTGGAGCGCGTCGGGCTGCTCTACGTCGTGGTGGCCCTGCAGGCGGCCTGTTTCGCGGTGAACAACCCGACCCGCGCCGCGATCATCCCGCGGCTGCTGCCGGCAGAGATGCTGCCGGCGGCCAACGCGCTGTCGATGGCGACCTTCAACCTCGGTGTCACGGTGGGTCCGCTCGTCGGTGCGCTCCTCATCCAGACCGGCGGGTTCGCCGCGGCGTACGGCGTCGACGTGGTGACCTTCACCGCGGCGCTGTACGCGCTGTTCCGGCTGCCGCCGGTGCCTCCGCAGGGTGTCGTGCAGCGCGCGGGGTTCCGCTCGGTGCTGGAGGGGCTGCGGTACCTGCGGCGGGCGGCGAACCTGCGGACGTCGTTCATCGCCGACATGTGCGCGATGGTGCTCGCGCATCCGCGGGCGGTCTTCCCGGCGCTGGCGGTGCTGGTGTACGGCGGCGCTGCCGGCACCGTCGGCGTGCTGCAGGCCGCGCCGGCGGTCGGGGCGCTGGTCGCGTTCGCGGTGTCGGGCTGGGTGAGCCGGGTGCGCCGGCACGGCCTGGCGATCGTCGTGGCGGTCTCGGCGTACGGCGCCGCCGTCGGGTCGGTGGGCCTCACCGACGTGCTCTGGGTCGGCCTGGTCTGCCTCGCCCTGTCCGGGGCGGCCGACATGGTGAGCGCGGCCTTCCGCTCCACGATGCTGCAGGCCGCCGCGCCGGACGCCCTACGCGGCCGGCTGCAGGGGGTGTTCACGGTGGTCGTGGCCGGTGGACCGCGCGCCGGTGACTTCGTCGTGGGGTCGGTGGCCGCGGTGACCAGTGAGCAGGGTGCGCTGATGCTCGGGGGAGCGGCCTGCATCGCCGGCGTGCTGCTGGCGGCGTTGACCCAGCGCGGGTTCCTGCGCTACGACGCCCAGGACCCGCGGCCGTGACCGCCCGTGGTGGAGCGCTAGGCGGGGCCGGAGCCGGCGTCGATGTGCTGGGCGAGGTACTGCTGCAGCCCGACGCGCTCGACCGCGTCGAGCTGGCTCTCGAACCAGTCGGCGTGCTTCTCCTCGTCGCGGACCATCTCCTCGAAGACGGCCGCGGTTCCGTGGTCGCCGAGGTCGTGGCACTCCTTGGCGGACGCGTTGAACTGGGCGACCGCGGAGTTCTCGCTGTCGAGGGCCAGCCGCAGCATCTCCTCGGCGCTCTCGCCCACGCTGATCGCGTTGAGCTTCTGCACGTTGGGGTGCCCGTCGAACATCAGGATCCGGTTGATCAGGTCGTCGGCGTCACGCATCTCGGCGATGGACATGTCGTAGAAGACCTTGCCGAGCCGGGCGAAGCCCCAGTTGTCGAGCATCCGGGCGTGGAGGAAGTAGGTGTTGGTGACGGTGAGCTCGAAGGTCAGAGCGTCGTTGAGAAGCTCCACCACGCGTGGACTAGCTGGCTGCACCTGCAACCTCCGTGACAGCGAGGGCTTGGACAGCCCCATGCTGGCACAGAATCCGTCGCACGGATAACACGCAACCACCGCAGTTCTGGCCGGCACCGGTGGCCCGGCACACGTCGGTCAGCGAGCGCGCACCGTCGCGGACGGCGGCGGTGACGTCGCGGTCGCTCACAACGCCGCAGTGGCAGACGATCATATAGGGAAGGCTACCCTAAGTTGGACGCAGGTGTGAAGCCTTTCGCTCATCCGGAACGGACCGGCGAACCCGTCCGGCATGGTGTCTCCACGGCCCTTCACAGCAGGCATACGCTGGAAGCATGGCCACGTTCGGTCGCCCCGCGCAGGAAGTGGGGCTGGGCGCGTTGATGGCGGAGTCGCCGGAGTCCCGTGCACACATGTCGGTGGCCGCCGAGGTCACCTTCCTCCTCGGCCTGGTGGCGCTGGTCACCGCCGGGTTCTCGTCCCTGCTCGCGGTGACGCTGGTCGCCGCGGCCGGAGCGGTGGGCTGCGGGGTGATCGGCATGATCACCACCCGTGACCCCGACACGGCCGGCAGCGCGCTCTCGGCCGTCGGGCTGTTTGCCGGCCTGACCGCGGCGGGGCTGGTGGGCCTGCGCTACGCCGGTCTCGACACGGCGTACGGCGACGAGCTCGCACCCTGGTTCTGGGACCAGCTGCAGCGCCTGAACACCCTGTTGCCGCAGCCACGCTGACCCGCGCCCGGCCGCAGTGTGGGGTCAGCCGGAGGTGCTGAACCCCGCCTCGGCGACCGCGGTCGCGCACACGGCCTGGTCCTGCTCGCCGGTGCCGCCGCTCGCCCCGATCGCGCCGAGCAGTGACCCGTCCCGGTAGACCGGGACGGCACCGGTCTGCGGGGTGAAGCGGCCCTGGGTCATCGCGCTGATGGCGGTCGCGAAGTTCGGCATGGGATCCATCTTGGCCTTCTGGGCCTCGCTCGGCGTGCCGTAGGCGGCCGACGTCCATGCCTTGCCCTGCGCCACCTGGGCGCTCACCCACGGGGCGCCGTCCATCCGCGCGAACGCGACCAGGTGGCCACCGGGGTCCATCACGGCGAACGACATCGCGACGCCGAGGTCGGCTGCCGCCTTCTGGGCGGCGGCGGTCAGGCTGTTCGCCTCGTCGAGTTTCAGCATGGCTCCCATCCTGCCTGCTGGGTAACGCGCGCTGCGAGCGCCTACCGGCACAGGTCCGCGACTCCGGCCAGCAGCCGGTCGACGTCCTCGTCGTCGTTGTACGGGGACAACCCGGCCCGCACCGCACCGGTGTCGCCGAGGCCGGCCCAACGGGACGCCTCGAGCGCGTAGAAGCTGCCGGCCGGCGCGTTGACTCCCCGCGCCGCGAGCCGTTGGTAGACCTCCTGCGGCGACCACCCGGCGACCGAGAACAGCGCCGTGGGCGTCCGGCTGGCGGGGCTCGCGTGCAGCGTCACGCCGTCGATGTCGAACAGGCCCGCGAGAAGGCGGGCGAACAGCCGCTCCTCGTGCTGCTCCAGCGCCGCCATGGAGCTGACGACCCGCGCCCGGCGCCCGCCTGGTGCCCCGCCCTCCACCGGCAGCAGGTCCGCGATGAAGTCGACCGTGGCGGTGGTGCCCGCGAGCAGCTCGTAGGGCAGGGTGCCGAGCTCGAACCTCTCGGGGACCTCGTCGGTCGACGGCAGCAGCTTGTCGGGCTCCAGTGTCTTCAGGAGGTCGTGGTCGGCCACCGCCAGCCCCAGGTGCGGGCCGAAGAACTTGTACGGCGAGCAGACGTAGAAGTCGGCGCCCAGCGTGGAGACGTCGACCGGCGTGTGCGGGGTCAGGTGCACACCGTCGACGTACAGCAACGCGCCCACCCCGTGGACCGCGTCCGCGATGGCGGCGACCTCCGGGCGGGTGCCCATCAGGTTGGACGCACCCGTGACGGCGACCAGCCGCGTGCGCCGCGACACCACGTCGGCGACCGCAGCGACGGGAAGGTCGCCGGTGGTCGGGTCGAACTCGGCCCATCGCACGGTTGCGCCGACCGCCCGCGCCGCCTGCACCCACGGCCGGATGTTCGCGTCGTGGTCGAGTCGGCTCACCACGACCTCGTCGCCGGGGCCCCACTGCTTGGCCAGCGCCCGGGCCAGGTCGTAGGTGACCTGGGTCATCGATCGGCCGAACACCACGCCGTGCTGCTGCGCGCCCAGCAGGTCCGCGACCGCCTGCCGCGCGCCCACGACGACCGCGTCGGCGCGCTGCTCGGCCGCTGTGACCGAGCCTCGGTTGGCCATGCCAGCGACCATGGCCTCGGCCACGGCCCGCGCCACCGGCGCCGGTACCTGGGACCCGCCGGGGCCGTCGAAGTGGGCGACCCCGTGGGTCAGGGCCGGGAATGCGGCGCGGACACGTGTGACGTCGAGCTCCATGCGACCCATCCTGCCCTGTGCCACGCCCGCAGGGGACCACAGGCAACTCAGCGGCTCACCGCAGTTGCCTCAGCCACCCGTGACAGCTTCTCGGGGTTGCGCACGGTGTAGAGCCCGGTGACGAGCCCGTCGTCGATCCGCACCGCCACGACCATGTCGAGCTCCCCGTTGAGGCGGAGGATCAGGGCCGGGGAGCCGTTGATCTGGGCCGGCTCCGCCGACAGGTCGTCGCGGGCCTGCTTCAGACCGACGGCAATCAGGGCAGCCACCTTGTCGGCGCCGACGACGGGCCGCGGCAGGGCCTGCTTGACTCCGCCACCGTCGCCGAGGGCGACGACGTCCGGTGCGAGGACGTCGACCAGGCTCTGCAGGTCGCCGGTCTCGATCGCCCGCTGCAACGCCTCGAGCGCGGCGCGGCTCTCGGCCGAGGAGACCGCCCCGCGCGGCCGCCGGGCCGCGACGTGTGCACGCGCGCGGTGGGCGATCTGGCGTACGGCGGCCTGGGTCTTGTCGACGGCTTCCGCGATCTCGTCGTAGCCGAGGTCGAAAACCTCACGCAGCACGAAGACGGCCCGCTCGGTGGGCGTGAGCGTCTCCAGCACCAGCAGCATCGCCATCGAGAGGCTGTCGGCGAGCTCGACGTCGTCGGCCACGTCGGGCGCGGTCAGCAACGGCTCGGGCAGCCAGGGGCCGACGTACGTCTCCTTGCGCCGCCCGAGCGTGCGCAGCCGGGTGAGCGCCTGGCGGGTGGTGATGCGGACCAGGTACGCACGCTCGTCCCGCACCGAGTCGAGATCACTGCGTTCTTCCCTGGCCACCCACCGCAGCCAGGTCTCCTGGAGCACGTCCTCCGCGTCCGCGGCCGAGCCCAGCATCTCGTAGGCGACGGTGAAGAGCAGGTTGCGGTGGGCGACGAACACCTCAGTGGCGGGGCCCGTCCGGCCGTCCTCGCTCATGGGTGGCTCCTGTCTGCTCGGTCTGTCCGTGCCGACCATGCGACGCCGGCTGCCACCGAGTTGTGACAGCTGAACTGGGTGACGTGTGTCGCACGGCCGCCCTGTCACAAGGATCGCGCCGTCGGCGTCTCATGTTCGAACCGTTACCCGGACAGGAGTTGGCCCCCTTCGCCACTCCCGCTCCGAGACGGGAGCCGTCCCCAACGCCAAGGAAATGCCTCATGAACCTCACTCTGTGGATCGTGACCGGACTGCTCGCCGTTGCCTACCTGCTCGGTGGCGGCGGCAAGCTGATCATGCCGAAGGAGAAGATAGCCGCCACTACGCCTAGTGCGAGGTGGGTCGAAGACTTCAGTGCCCGCAGCGTCAAGGCCATCGGAGCCGTCGAGGTCCTGGCTGCGGTGGGTCTCGTCCTCCCCGCCGCGGTCGGCATCGCGCCGGTTCTGGTGCCGCTGGCCGCCGTCGGTTTGGTGTTGCTCATGGTTGGCGCGGCGATCACGCGCGTCCGCCGTCACGAGGTCAAACCCCTGGTGGCGGATCTGGTCTATCTCGTCCTGGCCGGCTTCGTGGCGTGGGGCCGGTTCGGCCCCGAGTCCTTCACCGGCTGAGGTGGGGCCGGCTGGACGAGCCCTGTGCCGCGAGACCACTTCGGCAGCGCAGCACGAGGACGGCCCTACGTCTGTCTAGGCGGCGAGCAAGAGCTGTCGGAGTCGTTGCTCGGCGAGCGACGCCGCGGGTGCGGTGATGTGCGCTGGCGTGGTGCCGGGTGGGTCGGGTGCTCGGCTGTGGTAGCGGTGGCCGGTGGGCGTGGTGGTGGTGACCACCTGGTGGCCGGAGCCGGCGGGTGTGGGTGTGGCCGACCAGCCGGGGGCTTGTTTGGCGTGGTTGCACGCCTGGCACAGTCCTTGGCCGTTGTCGGCGCTGGTGGGGCCGCCGGCGGCGGCGGCGACCACGTGGTCGGCGTGCCGGATGGGGGCGTCGCACCAGGGGGTGCGGCAGGTCTGGTCGCGCAGCACCAGGAAGGTGCGGAGGCCGTGGTCGAACCGCCGGCGCTGGGAGTCCATGGCCACCAGCTGCCCGGAGTCGGGGTGGGTGTAGAGGCGGCGCAGCCATATCGGGGTGCCGGCCGGGGCGTCGGCGACCAGCCGGCGGGCCAGGTCGGCCGGGATCGGGCCGTAGCCGTGCAGGTGTGCCGGCTCGTCACCGCCGGGCTGGGCGTCGCCGGGCCTGCCGTCGGAGCTGGGGTTGCGCCGGTTGAACAGGGTGTGGTCGCTCATCACCAGGTTGATGGTGGCCGGTACCGCGGCGGCGCTGGTCTGGCCGGTGAGGCGTTGCACCAGGGTGTCGGCCATGATCTGCCCGCGCCCGCGCGGGTCGCCGGAGCTGATCAGCGAGTCGGCGTGGGCCTGGAGGTTGGCGTAGGCGGCCACCGCCTGGGCCACCGGCAGGAAGCCGGTGAGCCGGGCCATCGCGTCGGGGGCGGGGCGGATGCTCACCCGCCGGTCGGCGTGCTTGCCGCGGGTGCGGGCCAGGTAGCCGTGCGGGTCCAGCCGGTAGGCGGCCCTCTTCGCCTCGGCCTCCACCTGCCGATCGCCCAGCGCCGCCAGCCGCGGACCCAGGGCCGCGTCGACGGCCGCCCGGTGCTCGGCGCTGAGCCAGCCGGTCTCACGCGCCACGAGCAGCGCCCGCCACTCGGTGGTCTGACCGCAGCGCAGCGCGGTGAACGTGTGCGGCAGCTCGCCGACCAGGATCTGCGCCCAGCCCAGGTAGCGCCGGGCCCGGGCCGGCGACTCCCGTTTGGCCAGCCCCACCTGCGCGGCCACCCCCGTGCCCAGGTCGGCGGCAGCCACCCCGGCGGCGGCCTGCGCGGCGCGCTGGGAGGCCACCAGCTGCGTGGTCACCTGCGCCTGCGCCGCCGCGGCGGCGGCCTTCAGCTCCTCCAGCGCCCGGATCCGGTCCACCCACTCGGCATCGTCCACGCCCTCGTCGAGGGTGGACAGCGCCGCCACCAGCCGCGTGAGCTGGCCGGTGGACAATGCCGAAGTAGCCTCGAACATAGGTTCGATTCTAGTCGACGCCGCCGACACCCCGCAACGACCACAAGCCGCGCCTGGGGAGACCGCCCACGGCTGCGCGGGCGCGGCCGGTTCACTGTGTCGCGGAGGCCATCCGAGCGAGCGCCTCGTCGAGGATCTCCGCGCTGGTGCCGAAGTTCAGCCGCACCCAACCGCTGCCCGGCGCGCCGAAGTTGGGTCCCGGCTCGAGCGCGACCCGGCCGTGTTCGAGGAACCGGTCGCGCGGCACGGTGCCCTCGCCGTACGCCCGGCAGTCCAGCCAGGCCAGGTAGGTCGCCTCCGGTGGTGCCCAGCGCACCTCGGGGAGCCGCTGTGCGAGCAGATCTGCGAGATGGTCCCGGCGTTGGCCGAGGGTCTGCAGCAGCGCGTCCAGCCACTCACCGCCGGACTCGAACGCGGCCACCGACGCCAGCAGTCCGAAATGGCCGACCCGCCACCGGGCGTCGACCGGGCGGCGCGCCACCACGTCGCGCATGGCCGGCGACGCGGACACGATCGCCGCGCACTTCAAGCCCGCCAGGTTCCATGCCTTGCTCGCCGAGACCAGGCTCAGCCCCACGTCGGCCGCCCCCGGCACCGTGAGGAACGGGGTGTAGGTCGCGCCGGGCAGCGCCAGCGGCGCGTGGATCTCGTCGCTGATCACCGTGACGCCGTGCTGGTGCGCGAGGCGCACGACCTCGGTCAGCTCGTCGGGGGAGTGCACCCGGCCGACAGGGTTGTGCGGGTTGCACAGCACGTACGCCGACGGGCGGGTCGCGAACGCGTCGGCGAGGGCATCGAGGTCGAGCCGCCAGGCGCCATGGACGTCCTGGCGCAGCGGTGCCTCCACGAGCTTGGTGTCGGACTCCTCGACCCAGTGGAAGAAGGGCGGGTAGACCGGAGGGTTGATGACCACACCGTCGCCGGGTCGGCACAGCACCCGCAGCAGCTCGACGCAGGCGACACCGACGTCGGTCGCCATGACGACCGCGTCGGGGTCGATACGCCAGCCCCATCGCCGTGCGGCGAAACCTGCGAGGGCCTCCGCCAGCTCATCGGCTCCACTCGCATAGCCGGTGTCGGAGCGCTGCACCGCCTCGGCGAGCACGTCACGCACCGCCGGGGCGAGCGCGAAGTCCATCTCCGCGACCGGCAGGGGAAGCACGTCGTCGGGGTGCGTGCGCCACTTCGCGCTCCGGCGACGGCGCAGCACCGCCACGTCCTCGACGGGCAGCGGCACCGTGATCGCGCTCATGCCTTCCAGCCTCGCACGGGGCAGCGGCCACGGGCGCACCGGCGCGGGTACGCCTTCGTTCGGCACCGCGGGATACTGGAGGGGAGCCACAAGGAGGGGTCATGAGGCTTCGACGAGACCTGGTCCGCTTCGTTCGCTGGCCGTTGTCGCTGCTGGGGGTGTCGGCCGCGGCCATCCTCGTCGCGGTCGTGCTGGACCGGACCCCGGCCCGCGAGTACGCCCTGGTGATCGGCGGCCCCGCGCTGACGGTGCTGCTGCCCGTCGCGGTCGTATGGCTGGTGGTGGCGCTGGCCGTGTACGGACGGCGTACCCGCTCGTCACCGTGACGGTAAGTGCGTGGAGGAGGACGATCCGAAGACCGCCCTCCTCCACCTGGTCCTCACCGTGCCCGAACCGGCCTCGACATCGTCGACGGGGCGCTCCTGCCGCGGGAGTTCCACGCCATCACCTGGAAGCGGTAGATCCCCGGACGGAGTCTGAACCGGAGCGCGCGGCGGTGGGATGCGATGGCCGGCGACCGGTACCGGCGCAGCACCTGCGCGTCGGCGGCACGCGACTCCATGCGCAGCGCCGTCACCGCATAGCTGGTGACGCCCGGGAGCGTCACGCCGGGCGGCGGCGACCAGCGCGCCGTCGCGGTGAGCGGGCCACCGGCATGGCCGGTGGCCGGCCGGCGGACAACCGGCGCCTTCGGGCGGGTGCCCGGGACCACCGCCGCGGACAGCCGGGAGAACCGGCCGGTGCCCATCGCGTTGACCGCGGCGACCTGGAACCGGTACGCATTGCCGTTGCTGAGGCCACCGACACGCAGCCGGCTGGCCGTCACGTTGGCGTTGCGCAGTGCTCCGACCTGGCTACCGGCTGCATCGATGACGCGGATGCGGAACCCAGTGATGCCGAGCCCGCCATCGTCGACCGGCGCCAGCCACTGCACCACGGCGGCACCGGACCGCGCGGCGGCGGTGCCGATCTGAGCCGCCGCCGGGGACGTCGCCGGGGTCACCGTTGAGGGCGCCGACCAGTCGCCGTTCCCGAGCGAGTTCGCAGCGCGGACCTCGAACCAGTACATCTCGCCGTTGCGCAGACCGGTGACCGTCAGACGGTTCGCGGTGGCCGACGCGCTGCGCAGGTCCCCGATCTGTGTATCGGCCGCGTCGCTCACCCGGACCTGGTAGCCGGTGATAGGCGTCCCTCCGTTGTCGGGCGCCGTCCAGTGGACAGTCGCCCTCTGGTTACCGGGCTCGACGTCGGTGATGGCCGGAGCCGCGGGCACGGTGGCGCTCGGTGTCACCGCGTTGGACAGTGCGGAGAAGGTACTGTCTCCGGCGATGTTCCAGGCCTGGACCCGGAAGCGGTAGGCCTGCCCGTTCTGCAGGCCGTTCACCACGAGGGTGCGCGTGCCCGCAGCCGTCTCGCGCAGAGCTCCGACCGGGTTCCCGTCGGCGTTCACGACCTGGACGCGGTAGCCTTCCACCGCGCCGACCGTGGGCGGAGACCAGGTCACCGTCGCCGACCGGTTGCCCGCCGTCGCCCGACCGATGCTGGGTGCACTGGGCGGCCGGGTATCGGAGAACACCAGCCGCTCGACGTTCGTGAGCGTGTCGATGCCGTCGTTCTGCACACCGTCGTCCGGCGCGTCCTCCTCCGGCTCCGTGCCCGGCGGGACGGTGACGTGGGTGACCGTGATCGTCGTAGCCTGCTCGATCTCCGTGTTCGTCACCGCGCTGCAGATCTCGGCCGGATCACCGTCGAGCTGGCAGTCGTAGTTCGACCGGATGTCGGAGAAGACCGCGACGTCGATGTCGTCCCCTGGGGTACCCGGACGGACCCGGCGGACGATCGAGATGTCGCCGGGGTTGATGCGGCCGGCGAACACCAGCTGCTCGAGGGTCCGGTTGAAGCCGTTCTCCACCAGTGCCGTCGACCTCATGCCGTCGACCAGCGTGGTGTCGGCCAGGTTGTTCGGCGTCGACAGGTCGGGGACCCGCAGCGAGACGTCGAGCCACGCGTCGCCGTGGATGATGTCGTCGCCGCCGCGGCCCTCCATCGTGTCGCTACCGCCGCCGCCGAGGATGATGTTGCCCTTGCTGTACGACGTGGCGCCGTCGGGCAGCAGGTCCGCCAGCCCCTGGATCCGGTTGATGCCGGCCTCGGTGAGCTTGTGGTCCTCGGGCGTGGTGATGCCCTCGAGCTCCTGCGGGATGCCGCCGTCGCCGCGGAGCACGTCGTCGTGCTTCCAGCCGGACAGGCCCTCGACCAGGTCGAACCGGTCGCGCAGCGTGCCGACGGTCGGCGGCAGCAGACCGGTGAAGCCCATGTCGGAGTCGGCCGGCTGCGGGTCGCCCTTGTGGGTGGTCCAGTCGAAGCCGAGCATGCCCTCGGCGCGCTGTATGCCCGGGCCCATCAGCATGATGTCGTCGCCGCCCTCGGCGTCGAAGTCCTGCTCACCTCCGTCGCCGTCGAGGACGTCGTGCCCGCCGTCCGGGTCGTTGGCGAACGGGTTGCCGTTGTCGCCCTGCAGCAGGTTGAACGGGCCGGCGCCGCCCTCGATCCAGTCGTCGCCCTCGTCGCCGAAGACGGTGTCCAGGTCGTCGCCGCCGAGGACGAAGTCGTCGCCGGGGCCGGCGAACGCCTCGGTCAGGTCGTTGCCGTTGACGATGAAGTCCTTGCCGCGGCCGCCCTGGTTCAGGTCGCCTCCGAAGCCCTTGCCGGAGGAGAGGGCGTCGTTGCCGTCCCCGCCCTTGAGGGTGTCGTCGCCGTTGAGGTCGGTGAGGATGTCGTCACCCAGACCACCGATCAGGCTGTCGACTCCGTCGCCACCCTCCATCCGGTCGTTGCCGTCGTTGCCGCGGATCGTGTCGTCGCCCTCGCTGGCACGAAGCCGGTCGTTGCCCGCGGTGCCGTTGAACACCGTGTGCGCCGGCCCGTCGTAGCGCAGGACGCCGCCCAGCCAGCTCAGGTGCATGCCCGGCTCGGAGCCACGGTCCGCCTCGTTGTAGTCCGTTGTCTCCGCGTCGTCCACGATCGGACCGTTGGCCGGGCCGAGGTTGCCCACGTGGAAGACGTAGTCGGGACGGGAGAACACGTCGGCGGGCAGCGCCTGCGCGTCGGTGTTGCGGTGGATCAGCTCGGCGAAGGAGTTGCCCTCGAGCTGGGTCAGCAGGTTGAGGCCGGCGGTGCGGGACAGGTAGTAGAACCGGTCGCCGAACTGGAGGTCCTCCATCTGCAGCTCGAAGACGTAGTTGAAGGTCGAGCCCAGCAGCCCACCGAACACCATCTGCTTCTCGGCCAACCCGCCGACCCACAGGTCCACGGTGTTCAGGCCTGTCTCCACGTTCTCCCAGGTGCCCGTGCTGGACATGAACTCGCCGCTGTCCTCCGGTGTCGCCGGGTCGGACGCCAGGTCGTTGGCCACGATGCGCGCGGCGGCGGCACGGCGGTCGGCCAGGTTGCCGCTGATCGACGGGTGCGTGCCGTAGGCAGCGACGAAGTTCACCAGCGACTCACGGTGCTTGAGGTTGAACCCGAAGTCGGTCCAGCTCTCGTACGGCTTGAGCGAGGTGTCGTTCGACGCGGCGTAGAACTGCCGGCGCGCCTCGTTCAGTGACGGGACGCCGGTTTCGCGGGCGCGGGCGATGTTGATCGCGGCCAGGTCCAGCGGCAGGCCCAGCAGGTTGCTGCGCAGCGCGCCGGTGACGAACTCGTCGATCTCGTTGCCCACCTGCCGTGACATGCCCGCCAGGATGCTGCCGGCTGCCTGCTCGGGCGAGAGCGCGCCGCTGTCGTCGTACGACGGCGGGTTCAGGAAGACGTCGAGCAGCTTGTCGTCGGGACGACCCCTCCGCGCCACCGTCTCGGTCAGCATGGAGTGCCCGAACCGGTACACCGCGTGCGCGAACTCCGCACGGATCGCCGGGTTGACGCTGGTGTTGTAGCCGGTACCGCCCTCGCCGAATGCGTTCACCATCGGCTGCACCTTGCGGGCGAACTCCTCGAAGGCCAGGTGCTGGTACTCCATCTCGGTGACGAACTTCGCGGCCTGGAAGAGGCGCTCGCCGTCCCAGACCGGCTGTCCGGCCGCGTCCGTGCCGAGCTGGTACTCCTGCTCGAGCGCGTCGGAGGCCTCGGTGGTGAGCACGTCCTTGATGTGGCCGTTGAGCCGGTTGTGCTCGGCGTGGAAGATGTGGTGGATCGAGGTCAGGCCGATGTTCTCGTTGACCCGGCCGTCGCCGGCCATGAAGTGCTCGCCGAGCATCTCGTCGTCGTAGGTGGCCGAATTCGGTCGCCCGTCCGCCAGCCGGTCGGCTGTCGTGCCCGGGTCGTCGTCCGGCGTCAACGCCTGTCCCGGGCCACCACGGCCGGAGGGGTCGCCGAACGGCACGGCGTGGTGGGCGATGTCGACAAGGAAGGCGTGCCCGGTCGGCACCGCGGTCCCCAGCGGACCGTCGGTGGGCACCGGGTCGGCCGGGTTGCCCTCGAGCAGGGTGCCGTCGGTGAGGACCAGCTGCGGGTAGCCGTTCGGGCCGCGCTCGAACTCGCCGTAGGGGTCGGTGGCCAGCAGCGGGACGCTGAGCGCGTCCTGGTCGCTCAGCTCGACGCCGAGCAGGTCGCGGGCCTGCGCCTTCAGGTCCGCCCAGGTGGCCATGCCGCCGTCGGGCGCCTCCAGCAGCTCGCCGGTCGACAGCGGCCTGCCGTCAGGGCCGTTGGCGTACTCGCGCAGGAAGACCTGCTGCGAGGGGTGCGAGGAATAGGTCTGGTTCTGGTCGACGAACGGGGTCGTCAGGTTGACGGCCTCCCGGGTGTCGTCCGAGGTGCCCATCTGCCCGTCCGGTCCAGGACCAGCCTGCACGGTCGAACGCGACAGCACCATGAAGTTGGTGTGGCCTCCCTCGACGTACAGGGGGTCGTCCTGCTTCAGCGGCATGTAGATGGTGCCGTTGCCGCCCTTGCCGACCAGGTCGAGGCCGTGGTCGAAGAACTGGCCGAACAGCGTGAAGACGGAGTTGAACGGGGCGGACAGGCCGACGTCCGGCGCCACGTTCGGGATCGACAGCGACTCGCCGGGCTGCACCGTGGTGGGGTCCTGGATGCCGGCGGCCGCCAGCGCGGCGGGGTTGGTCTTGGTCTGGTCGACGATCAGGTTGCTCACGACGCGGGGGCCGGAGTCGAACACGTCTCCCGACGACTGCTTGTACGACGACGGCACACCGGCCTGCGCCGGGCCGAACGGCCCGTCGACGTCGAAGGAGTCCTCGGCGTCGCGGAGCTCGCCCTGAGCCGCCCGGGGGAAGGTCTGGTCGGCGGCGCCGTACTTGCTCTGTCCGGGCATGAGGTTGTTGCAGCTACCGTTAACGGTTCGCAAACCCCACGGCAGCTCCCGCGTGTTGCCGCCCTCGGGGATCTGGTTCGGGCCGGGACCGACCAGGCCGGCGCAGGGGTCCTGCGGGTTGAAGTTCGTGGCGTGGTGCTCGGAGATCTTGATCTGCTTGAGGATGAACCGCAGGTCGCCCGCGCTGAGGTGGAAGCCCTGTCCGACCGGCGCGGCGTTCGCGGCGACGGGGATCAGCGCGGCCGTGGGCACCAGCCCGGCGGCCACGGTCAGGGCGGTGACGGTGGCGACGTGGCGCCTGGGCACGGTGCGCGTGCGGGTGCTTACGCGCCGTGACCGCTTCCTCAGCAATGCGCCGGCACGCGTGCGTGCACGGTCGATGGCAACAACCATGGCAGGCCCCCAGACCCTTGGGCCGCCCAACCGCCCGAACCCCACGTTCGAGACGTCCCACAGGGCAGCAACCTCTGACTGCAGGGTCCTGGAGGTGCGTGAAGGTCGCGTCAAACCCGACCGGGCGCACTCAGCCTGGGACGGCCTCGATCCCGAGCAGCTCGAAGCGGGGCGGCTGTCGACGCCGGGTGACGCGGCACGTGAGCTGGCACGGCTCCCCACGGCTCGTCCGGATGCGCACCTGCCAGCGCTGGTCGTCGTCCACGGCGAACACCGCCTCGGTGACATCGGACCGGACCCCCTGCCGGATCAGCCGCAGCTGGTCGACCCCGGTCAGGCCCAGGGTGCGGCGCAGATGCCACTCGGCGGCCTGGGTGGGGAAGCCGAACCCGGCGCGTCCGCGCAGGTGGTCGAGGTCGACCTGGCCCTCCTGGTGCATCTTGGCGATGCGGGGTCCGCTCTCCCGGTCGGCGCGTCCGTAGTACAGCCCGTCGGGCAGCACCAGCAGGTTGCCGGCGAACCGGTCGCCGCCGATGTGCGAGCACTCCCAGGTCTGCGCGGGGTGTGACGCGCTCAGCGCCGCCGCCACCGGACGTCCGCGCTCGGCGCAGCACACGTCGTGGCGCCCGTGGGTGCACACCAGGAACACGGGTTCGGGATGGGGCTCCAAACCCGTCGGCTCGCCGCGCCCGAGGCGCTCCAGGGGGAGCCCGGAGAGGTCCTCGGCCCGCTCGAGAGTCGTGGTTTCCATCCGTGGCCGCAGCGGGTCGGCGTACGCCGCGAAGCAGCGCATCGGCCCGGCCGCGACCCGACCGTGCCGGCGGATCAGGACGGGGCGGACTCCGGCCGCGGCGCAGCGCCACTCCAGGTCCGCCGCCGTCTGCGCCGGTAGCCGGCTGTCGGCCGGGGCGTCGGCCCCCCAGGCACCGGGCACCTCGAGCAGCAGGAAGGCACGCACCGTCGACGCGGTACCGGCGAGGGGCTCGCCCAGCGCGACGCTGGTGGACGAGCACCGGAACGGGTCGCTCACTCGACGACCTCGAGAAGCCCCTCGACGACCAGGCGGCGGGTGAGCACGCGCCGGCTCTCAGGGTCCAGCCATGGTGCGAGGTCTGCGGGCCGGAGCTCGCGATGGGTGCGCACGTGCTCGAGCGGCTCGTGCAGGTACGCCGGCACCCGCAGCTCGCGATCGCCGAGCAGCAGCCGGAGGCGCTCACCCGCGGGCACGAGCACACACGGCGCGTGCGGGCGACGGCGCAGTGCCGTCCGGTCGTCGAGCAGGCGGACACGGAGCCGGTCGCGCAGACCACCGCGTACGGCGGTGGGGCGGCCGGTCAGGAACCGCTGCACCTCACCGGCGGCCACCGAGTCGGGGTCCAACGCCGCGATCCGGTCGGCGAGTGCGCGCAGGCGGGCGGACAGCTCGGTGCTGAGCTCGCCGGTGTCGGCGAGATGGCCGGCGGGGAGCGCGGTGTCGTGCTGGGGCTCGTCGAGCAGGGACGCGACGGTGCGGGTGAGGACCTGGCGCCAGGTGACCTGGTTGATCCCGACGGTCACGTGCAGCGACGGGCTGTCCTGGGTGCGCGCGGCATGCGGTGTTCCGGTCGGCAGGTACATCGAGGTGCCGGGCTCCATGAGCACCTCGCGCACGCCGCTCGGATCGTGCACCTCCCACGTCTTGGCCCCGTGTGTCTGGAAGACGAAAACGTCGTGGCTGTCGGAGTGCAGCGCGAAGCCCTGCGAGCCGGGCGGAGTGAGATAGGCGTTGGCCTGGCAGGGATGGCCCAGCGCGAGCTCGAGGTCGCGGACCAGGTCGGTCAGGGCCGGCCAGTAGCGGTGCAGCCCCTGCAGCACCACGGTGGCCCCTGCGTCGAAGAGGTCGAGCACCTTGCGGGCATCGACGAGCCCGGTCATCGCAGAGCCGGCCAGGGTCGCGGTGCGGGTGAACCGGGATGGGGGGAGGACGTCGCCGTCCTGGGCCAGCCGGAGGGCGGGCGTGCGCAGGCCGCTGCCGGTCAGCAGGTGGTCGACGTCGTCGAGGGAGAGCAGCCGCACCAGGTCGGCCGCGCGGGCGTGGTGGACGTGAACCTGTGACGCCCAGACCTTGTAGAGGAAGGTCTGGGCGTCACCACTGAGGAGCTCGAGCGCGTCCAAGAGTCAGGAGTCGGTCCCGTCGGCGTCACTGCTGTCGCCGTCGGTGCCGTCGGCGTCGGTGCCGTCGGCGTCGGTGCCGTCGGCGTCCTTCCCGTCGGCATCCTTGACGTCGGTGCTGTCGGCGTCGGTGCCGTCGGCGTCGGTGCCGTCGGCGTCCTGGCTGTCACGGTCGGCGATGTCCGTCGCGTCGGCGTCCGCGCCCGGCTGGCCCGAGCCGGCCTGCCCCGGGATCGTCTCCATGGCCTCGTCGCGCAGCGGGTCGCCTGGGGAGCTCGTCGTCATGGTGTCCTCCTGGTCGTCGTTCGATGGCCGATGGCGGTCTAGGCCCGCCGTACCCGAGCGAGTGCCATCCAACACCGCTGGTCACGGTGCGTACAGCCGCAAACGGAGTGTGGGGATTCCGCGACGGGCGCGGCGAGGCGCCGTACCCTTCATCCTAGGAGGCCCACACCGATGCGACCGTTGTCGCCAGTCAGCAGGGGAGCGTCGACACAGTGCTAGTGCTGGTCATGGCGCTGCTCTTCGCGCTGCTGTTCGGGCACGCGCTGGTGTCGTTCCTTCGTGGGCGCGACGCGTTGGCGGGTGAGGTCTCGCTGCTCTTCGGCGCCTTCACCGGCATCTTCGTCGGCAGCGTCGCCCGGCTCCTCATGGGCGGTGACGAACCGCCGCGGGTGGTCTCCGTCATCAGCACGACGCTGATCTTGCTGGTGCCGTTGATCACGCTGCGGCTGGTGTCGCGGTTCCGGTCGTTGCCGCGGTGGCTCATGCCCACGGTCGCCGCCCTCCTCGTCGTCAGCATCACGTTGATGGTGCTGTTCGGTGAGGACGAGGGCCTCCCCGGATGGGCGCTCTGGGTCGCGCTCGGCAGCTTCGTCGCGGGCGAGCTGATCGCCGCCTACTACTTCTTCCGGGAAGGACGAGAGCGCGCAGGCGCCGCCCGGCTGCGCCTCTACATCGCCGGTCTGGCCACCGCGCTGGTGGGCGTTGCGCTGCTGACCTCGCAGTCGCGGTGGGACAACAGCACGGAAGTAGGGGCCCTGCTCGCCGCCATCGGGTACGTGGGCGCCTTCATGCCTCCTCGCCCGGTCCGCTCGATGTCGGCGATGGCGGCCGCCCACATGTACGGCCGCAGGCTGCTGTCCGGCCCCAGCCAGCCGACCGCACAGGAGGTCTGGCGACGCTTCGCCACCGCCGTCCACGACCTGACCGAGTGCGACGCCGTCGTGGTGCTCTCGCGCACCAGCAACGGGCAGACGACCACCGAGGCCGCCTCAGGCATCCAGCTGGACCACCAGCCGGTCAAGGAGCCCGTGGACTTCGACTTGGTCAACGGCCTGGTCCGGCAGCGGCGGGTCAACGCCGACTGTCCGATCGAGAGCCGGTTGGCGCGGTTGGTGAACGCCAGGTTCTCCACCCTGGTGCCGCTGCGACCACCCTACGACGGGCTCACCGAGCACGTGGCCATGCTCTTCTCGCAGCACCGAAGCCTGTTCAGCGACGACGACCTCGAGGTCATCCGCGACCTCGGCGCCCAGGCCACGCTGCTCGCCGGCCGCGCTGAGTCCGCCTACGAGCAGCGCCGGCTCGCCAATGAGCTGGGGGAGATGGTCGACGCGCTGCACGTCGCGAGCAAGGCCAAGAGCGACCTGCTGGCCCGGGTCAGCCACGAGTTCCGCACGCCGCTGACCGCGATCATCGGCTACAGCGCACTGCTGCGCCGGAGCATGGAGAGCGGTGACCCGATGCTGGCGCAGACCGGCCCGGAGCGCATCCACAGCGCGGGGCTGCACCTGCTGGCGCTGGTGGAGGAGGTGCTCGATCTCGCGCATATGGATGCCGGGCACCTGCATCTGGAGGTCGAGGACGTGCACCTGTCCGACATGGTGGAACGCACCATCGACGAGCTGCGGCCGCTGGCGACGCGCAAGCGGCTGACGCTGCGGGCCGACGTCCCGGACGGGACGCTGCCGGTCGACCCCAACCGGATGCGCCAGGTGCTCTACAACCTGCTGTCGAACGCGATCAAGTTCACCCCGGCCGGTGGCACCGTGAGCGTGCTTGCCGAGATGGACGAGGACAAGGTCCGCGTCAGCGTCGTCGACGACGGCATCGGAATCCCCCTCGAGGACCAGCCGCGGATCTTCGAGGAGTTCACGCAGGTCGCCGAGCACGGGCCGCACGAGGGGAGCGGGCTCGGCCTGGCCATCGTCCGGCGGCTGGTGGCCGCGCACGGCGGTCACACCGAGCTGGAGTCCTCGCCGGGAGAGGGCAGCCGGTTCATCGTGAACCTGCCGCGCCGCGCCGAGGCCAGGCAGGCGCTCGGCCTGTCACCCGCGGAACCAGGCCGCGGTGTCGGGGGGCAGTGACCCGCCCAGCACCTCCTCGTCGGCGCCCGAAGCGATCACGAGGTCGCCGAGCCCGCTGACGTCAGTGGGCTCGCGGCCGCAGTTGACCACACACACCAGGTCCGGGTCGCGTCGGAACGCCAGCACCTCCGGCGCCGAGTCCAGGAACTTCACCGCGGAGCCCACCTCCGGCAGCACCGCCCTCCGGGTCGCCAGCGCGCGGCGGTAGAAGCTCAGCGTGGAGCCGGGGTCCTGCTGCTGCGCGTCGACAGCGAGGCCCGCCCATGCCCGCGGCTGCGGCAGCCAGGTCGGCGCGCTGCCGGGTGGGCTGAAGCCGAACGGCGGGGTGTCGCCGGACCAGGGCATCGGCACCCGGCAGCCGTCGCGCCCGACCCCGCCGCCCCGGTGCCAGGTCGGGTCCTGACGCTGCTCCGGGGGGACCTCCGCCTGCGGCAGACCGAGCTCCTCACCGGCGTACAGGTACGCCGAGCCGGGCAGTGCCAGCATCGTCAGCGTCGCCGCGTGCGCCCGAGCCAGCCCCTGCGTGCCATCGCCGTACCGGGACACGTGCCGCTCCACGTCGTGGTTGCTGAGGACCCAGGTGGGCGAGGCCTCGACCGGGCCGACCGCGGCGAACGTGGCCTCGATGACCGCGCGGAAGGCGGCGGCCGACCACCGGGCCTGCAGCCAGTGGAAGTTGAACGCCTGCTGCAGCTCGTCGGGACGGACGTAGCGCGCCATCGACTCGGCGCTGCCGACCCAGGCCTCGGCCACCGCCATCCGGTCGCCCGGATACTCCTGCAGCACGTGCCGCCACCGCCGGTAGACGTCGTGCACCGCGGGCTGGTCCCAGTAGGGCCGCTCGAGGTTCGCCATCGCCTCCTCGATGCCGGTCACGTCCACGTCGCTCTCGACGTCGGGGAGCCCCTCCGCCTTGAACATCCCGTGCGCGACGTCGATGCGGAAGCCGTCCACGCCCCGTTCCAGCCAGAAGCGGAGCACGCTCTCGAACTCGTCCCGGACCTCGGGGTTGTCCCAGTTGAAGTCGGGTTGGCGCCGGTCGAACATGTGCAGGTACCACTGGCCGTCCGGCACCCGGGCCCACGCCGGTCCGCCGAACACCGACCGCCAGTTGTTCGGCGGCTGCTCGCCGTCGTCGCCGCGGCCGTCGCGGAAGAGGTAGCGGTCGCGCTCACGGCTGCCGGGTCCGGCGGCCAGCGCCTGCCGGAACCACTCGTGCTCGTCGGAGGAGTGGTTGGGCACGAGGTCCACGACCACGCGGATGCCGTGCTCGTGGGCGGTCTGCAGCATCTCGTCGAAGTCCGCGAGCGTGCCGAACATCGGGTCGACGTCGCGGTAGTCGGCCACGTCGTAGCCGTGGTCGGCCTGCGGGGAGGGATAGAACGGCGTGATCCAGACCGCGTCCACGCCCAGCCCGGCCAGGTAGGACAGCCGCGAGGTGATGCCGGGGATGTCACCGATGCCGTCGCCGTCGGCGTCGGCGAAGCTGCGCACGTAGATCTCGTAGAAGACGCCGTCCTGCCACCACAGCCGGCGCGGGCTCACGAGAACGCCGCCGGGTCCACGGTGATCCAGACGTGCTCGGCGCGCGCCACCACCCGGCCGTCGGAGTCGTACAGCGTCGTCGCGGTGAAGGCCTTGCGACCGTCCTCGCGCAGGAGCCGGCCCATGATCACGTGGCGCTCCCCCACCTCGGCCGGCGCGTCGATCTCGGCCGTGATGCGGCCCAGGACCATCGGCCGGCCCTCGATGTCGGTGGTCCACCCACCCGGGCAGTCGAGGGAGGCCCAGACGAACTCACGCCGCACGTACGACGGCTCCGCGGCAGAGGCGAGCCACGCGTCCGGTGTCCAGGTGCACGCCGTGCGAGCGCCGGCGATGCGACCCGGGCTGAGCCGCAGGGCGTCGCCGGGTTCGCGCTGCGGGCCGCAGGTGAAGCACGTCGGGAACGGGTGCCGGACGAGTCCCGGATAGGCCGACTCCGCCTCTCGCGCCTCGGCGAGGGAGACGCCGTCGACGGGGCCGCTGGTCAGCTCCGCGGCACGGGCCTCGGCCACCACGTGGCCGTCGTGGGACAACGCCGCGGTGTCGCCGGTGCGGCGTACCTCCATCGCGGTGTCCAGGGGAGGCGGGCGGCGCAGCATGACGTCGACCGCGGAAGCGTCGCGGTCGTGCAGCAGGACGGTCGCGAGGCTGCCGGCGGTGTAGCCACCGTTTCCGCAGCCGGGCGGGCCGCAGAAGCGGCGGGCGATCGTGACCGTGTCGGAGCGTGAGGGGTCCATCGGAGGGCACCCTAGCCGCGCCTGCGCGCCGCAGGCGGGTTGCCCCCGGCGTGCCAGAATGATCGGCGTGAGCGATCTCATCGACACCACGGAGATGTACCTGCGCACAGTCTTCGAGCTCGAGGAAGAGGGCATCGTCCCGCTGCGCGCGCGCATCGCCGAACGGCTGCACCAGTCCGGGCCGACCGTCAGCCAGACCGTCGCCCGGATGGAGCGCGACGGCCTGCTGACCGTGCAGGGCGACCGGCACCTCGAGCTCACCGAGCACGGCCGGGTGCTGGCCATGCGGGTGATGCGCAAGCACCGGCTCGCCGAGCGGCTGCTCACCGACGTGATCGGCCTGGACTGGGAGCTGGTGCACGCGGAGGCCTGCCGATGGGAGCATGTGATGTCGGAGCAGGTCGAGCGGAGGCTGCTCGCGCTGCTCGACCACCCCACGTTGTCGCCGTACGGCAACCCGATCCCGGGGCTGGAGGAGCTCGGCGAGGACTACCAGGCCGATGACTACCAGGCCGAGAGCTTCATGGAGGGCCTGGAGCCGCTCGACAAGGTGCTGCCGGACAACGGTGAGCAGATCAGCGTGACCGTACGCCGCATCGGCGAGGACCTGCAGACCGACGAGCACATCATGGGCGCGATGCGCCGGGTCGACGCCCGGCCCGACAAGGTGGTCAAGGCCGCCCGCGGTCCGGAGGGTGTGCTGATCGGAAGCGGTGGCGAGGTGGCCGAGATCGACCTGGAGGCCGCGACCCACGTCTTCGTCCAGCGCCTGTAGACCGTGACCGACTGGGCGACATACCTCGCCGGCTTCCACGCTCGCCATCCCGGCATCAGCGAGGACGTCCTTGCCCGCGCGAGCTCGGGCGACCAGACGCCGTACACGTGGCTGGCCCGGGCCGTCTCCGGTGCGCGCGTGCTCGACCTGGCGAGCGGCAGCGGGGTCATGGCCGACACGCTGGCGACGCAGTCCGAACGGCATCACGCCGAGGGGAGGACGGCGCCGTGGGTCGTCGGTCTGGACCTGTCCGTGGCCGAGCTTCAGGAAGCCCGGAACCGCGGCCGCACCAACCCGCTGGTACGCGGTGACGCCGCGGCGCTGCCGTTCGCCGACGGCAGCTTCGACGCGGTCGTCAGCTCCGCGGGCCTGATGGTCGTCGGTCGGATCAACGAGGTGCTGAGCGACATCGGGCGCGTGCTCCGACCCGGTGGGGTCCTGGCCGGCACGGTGGCCTCGGCGGTCCCGCTGCGCCCGCAGGACATGCGTGTCCTGGCGCCGCTCACCGCGCGGCTGCGCAGCACGCCGCAGTTCCCCGGCGGTGGGGAGATGACGGGGCTGGCGTCGGCTTTGGAGCAGGTCGGCTTCCGGGTGCTCGAGGACGCACGCGAGAGGTTCGCCTTCGTCGTACGCACGGAGGCCGACGCCCGGCTGTTGACCCGGGCGCTGTACCTCCCCGGTACCGCCGACCGGCGGCGAGACCTCGCCGCGGGGTGGCTGGCCGAGCGCGCCGAGACGCAGCCGGACGGGATCGAGATCGCGGTGCCGGTCCGACGCGTCGTGGCGATGAAAACCGGTTAGGCCGACCGGTCCGGGTCGCCTAGGGTGGCGCCCATGACTCGGGAGGGGCTCACGATCGATGTCGTCGGTCTGACCAAACGCTTCGGGCAGGTCACGGCGGTCGACGACATCTCGTTCACGGTGCAGCCGGGGCGGGTGACCGGGTTCCTCGGTCCGAACGGCGCCGGCAAGACCACCACGCTGCGCTGCCTGCTGGGACTGGTGAGGCCCACCGCCGGCACGGCCACGATCGGTGGTCACACCTACCGCGACCTCCCCGACCCGCTCGCCACCGTGGGCGCGTCGCTGGAGGCGGCCAGCTTCCATCCGGGCCGTACGGCGCGCGACCACCTCCGGGTGATGGCGTCGGGTGCGCGGCTACCACGCGACCGCATCGACGAGGTGCTGCAGGTCGTGTCGCTGCAGGAGGCGGCCGACCGCCGTGTCGGCGGATACTCCCTGGGTATGCGGCAGCGGCTCGCGCTGGCGGCCGCGCTGCTCGGTGACCCCGACGTCCTCGTCCTCGACGAACCGGCGAACGGCCTGGACCCGGCCGGCATCGCCTGGCTGCGCGGGTTCCTGACCCGGCTTGCCGCCGAGGGCCGGACGATCCTGGTCTCCAGCCACGTGCTCAGCGAGGTTCAGCAGACCGTGGAGGACGTGCTGATCATCGCGAACGGGCGCCTGGTCAGGCACGGCCGGCTGCACGACCTCGACGACCCGACGACGCGCGGCGTGCTCGTCCGCTCTCCCGACGCGGAGCGGCTGCGCAAGGTGCTGCACAGCGAGGGCCTCCTGGAGGCCGGGTCGCCGGATGGCCTGGTGCGGGTTACCGGGACGACCCCGGCCGCGGTGGGCGCGGCGGCGTTCCGGCACGGCATCGAGGTGCACGAGCTGTACGCCGAACCCAGCGACCTCGAGCGCACCTTCCTGCAGCTGACCAGCGAGGAGGCCTCGCAGTGAGCACGGACACGGCCGCGGCGACGAGCAGCAGGCACGGCCACGGCGGTCCCTCGATGGGCTCGCTGGTCACCGCCGAGCTCCTCAAGATCCGCAGCACCCGGCTGTGGTGGGCGCTGCTGCTGGGCGCCATCCTCTTCACCGCGTTCGGCGCGGGTTTCACCGCCGGGTTCGCCGGCGTGGAAGGCGGCACCGGCCCGGGTGGCCAGGCGCTGCCGCCGGTGGAGAGCGCCGAGCTGCTGCGCTCGGTGTACGGCGCCGGGTTCAGCGGCGCCTACATCTTCGCGCTGATCCTCGGGGTCACCGGGATGACCGGTGAGTACCGCTACATGACGATCACGCCGACCTTTCTCGGCGCGCCGCGACGGCACCCGGTCGTGCTCGCGAAGCTGGTGGCGCACCTGATCGCCGGAATCGTGTACGGCGTGGTGTGCGCGCTGGTGGCGATCCTCGTCGGTGGACTCATCATCGTGGCGTTCAAGGACGGCTCACTCGGGCTGACCGCGGACGGTGTCCCGCGAGCGGTCGGGTTGTCGATCGTCGCGGTCGCGCTCTGGACGCTGCTCGGGATCGGCCTGGGCACGCTGATCCGCAACCAGATCGCCGCGATCCTCACCGGCGTGCTCATCGCCTTCCTGGTCGAGCCGTTGCTCGGTCTCGCGTTCAACGCGCTGGACCTGGAGGTCGGCAAGTACCTCCCGACCAGTGCGTCCAACGCGCTGCTCAGCGGCTTCACCGGCGGTGCGGCCCAGCTCGACTGGTGGGCCGGCGGTCTCGTCCTGCTCGGCTACGCCGTGCTGTTCTCGGCCATCGGGGTGGCGTCCTCGGTCCGCCGCGACATCACGTGACGCACCGCTGACGTACGGGTGCGACGATTGCTGCCCGTGCCTCGCTTCTCGAACCCGTTCGCGCTGCTGCCCCGTGAGGTCGCCGTCCTCGCGGCGGTGGCGTTCGCCGTCGCCGTGGGCTACGGCATCGTGGCGCCGGCGATCCCGGTGTTCGCCAGCTCCTTCGGTGTCGGGGAGACCGCCGCCGGCGCGGTGATCTCCGCGTTCGCGCTGATGCGGTTCGTCTCCGCGCTGGCCGGCGGCCGGATGGTGGAGCGCTTCGGTGAGCGGGTCATCCTGTCCGCCGGCATCCTCATCGTGGCTGTGTCCACCGGTCTGTCCGGACTGGCGCAGTCCTACGAGCAGCTGTTGGTGCTGCGGGGGATCGGCGGTGTCGGCAGCGCGATGTTCACCGTGTCGGCGATCGCGCTGCTGTTCCGGGTGGTCGGCGGCACCAGCCGCGGCCGCGCGACCGGACTGTTCCAGGGCGGCTTCCTGATCGGCGGCCTGCTCGGGCCGGCGATGGGCGGCGTGCTCACCGAGCTCTCACTGCGGCTGCCGTTCTTCGTGTACGCCGGCACGCTGCTGGTCGCCGGCGGCATCTCGGCGGTGTTCCTGGCCAGGGCCCGGCTCCGTCCGTCGAGGAGCGCGGCCGACGACGCTTCGGGTCCTTCTGAGGAGAAGGACGCCGCGGAGGAGGTCGTCGAGGAGTCCATCGGCATCCGTGAGGCGCTGCGTCATCCGGCGTACCGGGCCGCGCTGGCCGCCAACTTCGCCACCGGGTGGGCGCTGTTCGGCGTACGGATGAGCCTGATCCCGTTGTTCGTCACCCAGGGGATGCAGGCGGGCGTGATCTGGGTGGGGGTGGGCTTCGTCTGCTCGTCGGTGACCCACGCCGTCCTGCTGCTGCCGGCGGGCAAGTACGTCGACCAGGTGGGTCGTCGTCCGGCGATGGTGCGTGGCGCGGCCGTCGCGGCGGTGTCGATGCTGCTGCTGGCGTTCACGAGCGCACTGCCGCTGTACCTGTTCGCCATGCTGATGTTCGGCGTCGGCAGCGCCTACCTGGGCACGTCCCCAGGTGCCGTGGTCGGCGACGTGATGCGGGGGCGGGGCGGCCGCGTCGTCGCGGTGTTCCAGATGGCCTCCGACCTCGGGGCGATCGTGGGGCCGCTCGCGGCCGGCCAGCTGGTCAGCAGCCTGTCCTATCCCTGGGCCTGGTCGGTCACCTCGGGCGTGCTCGTCGTCAGCCTGCTGATGGCACTGCGGATGCCCGAGACCCTCGTCACCGAGGAACCCGCCCGACCCTGAGGAAGGGTCGCTCGCGCCGAGATCGCAGAAGTGGTCCTGTGGTCAGGCGTCGAGGTCCTGCTCGACCAGGTCGGCGACCTTGTCCAGCGACGCCTGGTCGTCGCTGGACACCACGACATCGTCGCCGAACTTGGCGCCGAGCGTCATGATCATCAGCGCCGAACCCGCGTCGACCGGCGCGCCGCCCTCGGTGGCGATCGTCACCGCCGACTCCACCGAGCTCGCCGCCTCGGCGATCAGGGCGGCGGGGCGGGCGTGCAGGCCGATCTTGGAGCCGACGGTCACGGTCTTGCTGGGCATTGCTTCTCCTCGGGGGTTCGGTGCTCAGGCCTGCTGGTACGACGCTGCCGGGGCGGAGGCGGTACGACGGGAGCTGATCTCCTTGAGGACAACGACGCAGAGGGCACTCAACGCCGTACCCACCGCGAGGGCAGCCAGGAACCACAGCACGTGCTGCATCGCGAAGAACACGAAGATACCGCCGTGGGGTGCCCGCAGCGTGACCCCGGCGTTCATGATGATCGCGCCGGCGGCGGCGGAGCCGACCATCATCGAGGGGATCACGCGCAGCAGGTCGGCAGCAGCGAAGGGGATCGCGCCCTCGGAGATGAACGACAGGCCGAGCAGCCACGCGGCCTTGCCGTTCTCCTGCTCGGCCGGGCTGAACAGTCGCGGCCGTACGGTCGTGGCGAGGGCCATCGCCAGCGGCGGCGTCATGCCGGCCGCCATCACCGCGGCCATGATCACGAGCGGAGCCGTGCCACCGACCTCACCGGTCGTGATGCCCGACAGGCCGGCAGTGGCGAACGCGTAGGCCGCCTTGTTGACCGGGCCGCCGAGGTCGAACGCCATCATCGCGCCCAGGATCGCGCCGAGGAGCAGGGCCGAGGTGCCGGTCATCCCGTTGAGCCAGGACTCCAGGCCCTCGGTCGCCGCGGCGAGCGGGCGGCCGAGCACCATCAGCATCAGCCCGCCGGAGATCATCGTCGCGAACAGCGGGATGACCACGACGGGCATCAGGCCGCGCGCCCACGACCAGACCGGAAGGCGGCTGATCCACAGCGCCGACAAGCCGGCGAGCAGGCCGCCGACGAGGCCGCCGATGAAGCCGGCCTGCACGGTCACCGCGACGACACCGACCGCGAACCCCGGGGCGATGCCGGGCCGGTCGGCGATCGCGAACGCGATGTAGCCGGAGAGCGCGGGGACGAGGAAGCCGAACGCGAGGGAGCCGAGGGTGAACAGCACGGCACCGAGGTAGACGGACAGACCACCGTCGGGGAGGTTCCACAACGAGTTGCCGACGGCGATGTCCTGCCCGTTGTCGGCGATCTGGTAGCCACCGAGCAGGAAGCCCAGCGCGATCAGCAGGCCGCCGGCGGCCACGAACGGGATCATGTAGCTCACGCCGGTCAAGAGCCACTGCCGCAGCCGCACACCCCAGTGCACGTCGCCGCCGGCGGTCCCGGCCGACTCGGCCTCCGCGCGGTCACCCTTGACCCGGGGTGCGTCGGGGTCGCTGGCCGCGGCAAGGGCGTCGCGCACCATCGCGTCGGGGTCGTTGATCGCCCGCTTCACTCCGGAGGCGACCACCGGCTTGCCGGCGAAGCGCTCCCGGCCGCGCACGCCCACGTCGGTGGCGAAGATGACCGCGTCGGCGTCGGCGATCGTCGACGCGTCCAGGGGCTGCGCCGTCGAGGAGCCCTGAGTCTCGACGATGAGGTTGAGCCCGGCGCGGTCGCCGGCCGCGACGAGCGAGTCGGCGGCCATGTAGGTGTGCGCGATCCCCGTGGGACACGCGGTGACCGCGACGATCGTGGGCTTGGCCGTCGCCGGTGCGGTCCCGGGCGTGACCTCCGTGTTGGCCTCGGCGTCGGCGTCGGTCCCACTCGGCGCCGGGGCGGACTGGCCGGTGCCCACGGCCTCGTCCACGAGCGCCACGACCTCGGCGTCCGAGGTCGCCGCCCGCAGGGCGGCGGTGAAGTCCGGCCGCACGAGCGCTCGCGCAAGTGCCGTCAGCAGCGTCAGGTGATCGCTCTCACCACCCGCCGGCGCGGCGATCAGGAACACCAGGTCGGCCGGCCCGTCCGGGGCGCCGAAGTCGACGCCGGGGTCGAGACGCGCGAACGCCAGCGACGGCGCCGTGACCGACCCGGAGCGGCAGTGCGGAATCGCGATCCCGCCGGGCAGGCCGGTCGCGGACTGCGCTTCGCGCGCCATCGCGTCGGCGCTGAGCCCGGCGCTGTCGGTGGCCCGGCCCGCCTCGGTGACCATGGCCGCGAGCCGGCCGATCACCTCTTCCTTGGCGGCGCCGAGGTCGGCGTCCAGGGCGACCAGCGGGGTGGTGAGGAGTGCAGACATGTGGGTTCCTAGAGGTGTATCGCGGTGACGGTGACGGCGTCGGGCCGTACCTGGTGCGGACAGGGCACCGCAGTGCCGGGAAGGCCTGCGGCGGCGCTGCCGTAGGCGACCGCACACCGCAGCCGGTCGGGCGCGGTGGCGGAGTCGAGATCGGCGAGGAGGTAGCCGGCGAGCGCGCAGTCGCCCGCGCCGACGGTGCTCCTCGGGACGGTGGGCGGAGGGGTGGCCTGCCACGCACCGTCGGTCGTGACGAGTACGGCGCCGTCGGCACCGAGCGTGACCAGCACGGCGTCGGTGCCGCGGTCGACCAGCGCCCGCGCATGCCGGGCAGCACCGCGCGGGCCGGCCGTCTCCCGCGGGGGGAGCCCGAGCGCGTCGGCGAGCTCCTCGGAGTTGGGCTTGAGCAGGTCCGGCTGCGACCCGGTGCCGCGGGACACCGCCGCGCGCAGCGGCTCCCCGGAGGTGTCGACGGCGACACGGCAGGGGAGCCCGTGCAGCAGGGCGGTCAGCTCGGCATACCAGTCGGGCGCGACGCCGGGCGGAAGCGAACCGGACAGCACCGCCCACCCGCCGCCGGCCGCCTCCTGGAGCAGCACGGCCGCGAGCTGGTCGGGAACCGGGTCCGAGAGCGGGCTGCCGGGCAGGTTCAGCTTCGTGGTGGTGCCGTCCGGATCGGTCACGGTGAGGTTGACGCGCACGAGGTCGCCGGTGTGGACGGCGTGGTGACGCAGCCCGAGCTGCCGCATCTCGGCCAGCAGCGGGTCCTCCGCGCGGGCCGGCAGCACCGCGACGGCGGAACGGCCGGCGGCGGTCACCGCCCGTGCGACGTTGACGCCCTTGCCCCCGGGCTCGTCGGTGCACCCGACGGCGCGGTGAACCCCGCCGGGGACCAGCGCGTGGTCCAGGCCCAGGGTGCGGTCGAGGCTGGGGTTCGCAGTCAGCGTCACGATCATGCGACCACCACCTCGAGCCCGCAGTCGCGCAGAGCCTCGAGCTGGTCGGGGCCGGCCTCGGCGTCGGTCACCAGCGTGTCCACCTCGCCGGTCGTCGCGAAGCGCACCAGCTGCTCCTGACCCAGCTTGCTGGAGTCGGCGAGGACCACCACCTGCCGGGCCGACCGCACCATCGCCCGCTTCACCGCCGCCTCCTCGGGGTCGGGCGTGGTCATGCCGTGCCGGGCGCTGACCGCGTTGGTGCCGAGAAACGCCACGTCCAGCCGCAGGTCGGCCAGCGCACGGACCGGTTCGTCGCCGACGCACGCCTGGGTCACGCCCCGGACGCGTCCTCCGAGCATGCGCAGCTCGATCCTGCCCACGCCGGCGAGCCGGCCCGCGATCCCCAGCGAGTTGGTGACGACGAAGAGGTCTCGGTCGACCGGCAGCAGCGACGCGAGGCGCGCGGTGGTGGTGCCGGCGTCGAGGAGCACGGCGCCGTCGTCCTGGGGGAGCAGTGCGGTCGCCGCCTTGGCGATGTCGGACTTCTGCGCCGCCCGCACCCGGTCGCGCTCGGCGATGCCCGGCTCGACCATGGACAGCGCGGTGGTGGCGACCGCGCCGCCGTGAACCCGGCGCAGCAGTCCGCTGCGCTCGAGCGTGGCGAGGTCCCGCCGCGCCGTCTCTGCGGTGACACCGAACCGCTCGGCGAGATCGGCGACGGAGATGCGCCCGTTCTCGCGCATCAGCCCGGCGATCGCCTGGTGGCGCTCCTCGGCGTACATCCGCATCCTCACGTTGGGTTTGTTTGGCTTCGGACTTTGTAGTGTGTTGTTTTACGCCCGATTCCTTGACGTGTCAAGGGTCACGTCCCTACAGTCGGGCCATGACTGCGGACAGCACCGGCGACAGCGAGGCCTCACGGCAGCGGCTCAAGGGCACGGCCGTAGTGCCCGGCGTCGGCTACGGCGCGGTGGTGCGGCCCAGTGGTGCACCGGTGCTCCCCGACGCCGGCAACGACGACGCGGTCGCCGAGCCGGACCGCGAGGGCGAGCTCGAGCGCTTCAGCGCGGCCGTGGAGGCCGTCGCGGTCCGGCTGGAGAACCGCACCGCCCAGGCGTCCGGTCCGGCGGCCGAGGTGCTGTCCGCCACCGCGACCCTGGCCCGCGACCGCGGCCTCAAGGCCCTGGTGCAGCAGCACACCGCGGCCGGCGCCACCGCGGAGGTCGCGACCGTGCGGGCCGTCGACCAGCTCGAGCAGATGTTCCGCTCCGCTGGTGGCCTGATGGCCGAGCGGGTCACCGACCTGCGCGACATCCGCTCCCGCGTGGTCGCCGACCTCACCGGACAGGACGAGCCCGGCGTGCCCACGCCCGCGGAGCCGGCCGTGCTCCTGTCCGACGACCTGGCGCCCGCCGACACCGCCGGCCTGGACCCCCGCCGGATCCTCGCCATCGCGACCACGCTCGGCGGACCGACCAGCCACACCGCGATCATCGCCCGGCAGCTGGCGATCCCGTGTGTCGTCGCGGTTCCCGGGCTCGACGACGTGCCGGTTGGGGCGAGCGTGCTGGTCGACGGCAGCACCGGCGAGGTCGTCGTCTCGCCCGACGCGACCGAGGCAACCGCCCGGGTGGAGGCGGCGCAGGCGGAGCAGACCCGCAGTGCTGCCTGGACCGGTCCCGGCGCGACCAGCGACGGGCACGAGGTGGACATCCTCGCGAACGTGCAGGACGGTGCCGGGGCCCGGGCGGCGCGCCAGGCGCCGGTCGCGGGTGTCGGGCTCTTCCGCACCGAGCTGTGTTTCCTCGGCCGGGCCACCGAGCCGTCCGTGGACGAGCAGGCGCAGGTGTACGCCGACGTGCTCGAGGCCTTCGGCGGCAGCAAGGTCGTCGTACGCACGTTGGACGCCGGCTCCGACAAGCCGCTCGAGTTCGCCTCCATCCCCGACGAGCCCAACCCCGCCCTGGGGGTCCGCGGCCTGCGCGTCGGCATGGCCGAGCCCGGCATCCTCGACCGCCAGCTCGACGCGATCGCCGCCGCCGCCGAACGCAGCACGGCCCAGGTGTGGGTGATGGCGCCGATGGTGGCGACCGTGGCCGAGGCCCGCTGGTTCGCCGAGCGGGTGCGTGACCGGGGGCTCACCGCGGGGGCCATGGTCGAGGTGCCCTCGGCGGCGCTGCACGCCGACCGCCTGCTGCGCCATCTCGACTTCGTGTCGATCGGCACCAACGACCTCAGCCAGTACACGATGGCGGCCGACCGGATGTCGCCGCAGCTGTCCTCGCTCACCGACGCGTGGCAGCCCGCGCTGCTCTCCCTCGTGCGGCAGGTGGGTTCGGCCGGCGAGGCGGTCGGCAAGCCGGTCGGGGTCTGTGGCGAGGCCGCTGCCGACCCGTTGCTGGCCTGCGTCCTGGTCGGGCTCGGCGTGACCTCGCTGTCCGCGGCGGCGTCCGCCGCTGCCCGGGTCGGTGCGCAGCTGGCCCGCGTCGACCTGCAGACCTGTCGCTCCGCGGCCGACGCCGTGCTCACCTGCGACGACCCCCAGGAGGCCAGGGACGCCGCCCGGGTCGTGCTGGCCGGGGATGACACGCTGGGAGCGTGACGGAAGGCGGTCCGCGGAGCACCGGCGCGCGCGTGTCGAGGAGCACGCGGCGCGTGCTGCGCACGCTGCTCGGCGTGATCGTCGTGGTCGGCGCCGCGTTCGCGGGCGGCCTGGGCCTGGCCTCGACCTGGGAGTCCACCGCCGCGGACGACGACTACCGGGTCTCCACCAGGCTGATCGCCCGCAGCCAGGTCGAGATCCCCACGAACATCGGCACGGCCACGTTCGACACGCACGCCTGGGGGCCCGGGGGCCGGTTCGCCGTGAGTGCTCTGTCCCTGCCTCCCGTGGAGCGGGCCTCCGGCTCACCGTTCATCGACCTCCCCGGTGAGCTCGCCGACATCAGGGTGCTGGCGTTGGAGACCGCCCTCACCTCGCTGCAGAAGTTCGCCGGCGGCGCCCTCGCCGGTGGCCTCGTCGGCATGCTCGCCTGGCAGGGGCTTGTGGCCTCCGGCGCACGCTCCCGCCGCAGCCGCCTGCTCGCAGTGCTGGTCGGCGGCTCGGCGGCGGCAGCACTGGCGGTGGCCGGCTGGGGCGCTGGCGCCTACCTGACCTTCGACGAGGAGTTCGGCGACGACCTCCAGGCGGACGGTCTGCTCGCGATCGGGCTGTCCGCCGACGAGCTGCTGGGCGAGCTCAACTCCCGGGACCAGGCCTACGCGGGCTACGTGCAGAGCCTGGCCACCTACATCGACCGGCTGCGCACCGAGGCCAGCCCGGCGGAGACCGCCGACGTGGCGGTACGGGTGCTGCTGGTGTCGGACGTGCACGGGCGCAACGTCTACCCGCAGCTGCGCAGCGTGATCGAGTCCCAGGACGTCGACTTCGTCCTCGACGCGGGCGACCTGGTGCAGTGGGGGACCGGCTTCGAGCTGTCCGCGCGTCCCGACATCGTCGCCGGCATCGAGTCGCTCGGCGTGCCGTACGTGTGGGTGAAGGGCAACCACGACGGCTCCGGCACCGTGGCGGAGATGGAGGAGATCGCCAACACCGTCGTGCTCGACGGTGAGGTCACCGAGCTGGCCGGCCTGTCCATCCTCGGCGTGGCCGACCCGCGGCTGTACCAGGACGGCGGACCGGTCGAGGCGGAGAACCCCGACGAGGTCGCGGAGATGGAGCGGCAGGCCGCCGCCGACGCGGTCGCCGCGCTCGGGCGGCCGGACCAGCCGGATGCTCCGCTCGCCGACCTGGCGCTGATGCACCACCCGGCCGGCGCCCGGGAGCTCGGCGAGCTGTCCGGGGCCCCGGTCTGGGTCAGCGGTCACACGCACGAACCGGCCCAGGAGGTCGAGGACGACCACGTCGACCTCACCGTGGGTACGACGGGCGCGGCCGGGATCCGGACCTTCAAGGGCCAGGACGAGGCCGGCGACGTGGTGCCCACGCCGCAGAGCTTCGACATCCTCGACTTCGGCCCGACCTGCCGGCCGGTCAGCCTCACCCGCTTCACCTATCCGGACGTGCTGAGCGACGCGGGGACCGCCCGTGTCACCTACGAGACGATCAGGCTGGACGAGGAGCCGGCCGACGACGAGGCGGAGCAGGCGGCGGAGGAGGCGGCGGAAGACCCCGGGGAGGCGCCGGGGGACGATGCGCCGGCGGAGCGCAGCTGCGGCTGAGGCCTCGACACGCCTTCCTCCGCGGAGCGTTCCGGGCAACTGGGCGAAACCGGCCTGCCGTGTCGGTGACTTGCCCGATACTGGGGGTGACAATCTGCCGAATCGGAGCCCGCCCATGGGAGCACCAACCGCCGCGCCGGTTCCCCTCGCCAGTCGAGTCTTCGACGGCGGGGTTCTCGCGCTCGGCGTGGTCATCTTCGTCGGCGCCGTGGCGACCCTGCTGACCCAGGGCGACACACTGCCGTGGCTGCACCTGTTCAGCGTGCCGCTGATCGTCCTGATCTCGCGCTTCCCGCTGCTCCTGGACCGCGGAGACGGCGGGATCGAGATCGGCTTCGACTCCAGCGTGCTGATGTTCCTCATCTGCACCCTGCCTCCGGCGGAGGCGCTGGTGCTCTGGTCGCTCGGCGTCATCGCCTCACAGGTCACCAACGACAAGCGCCCCGCCTCCAAGCGGTTCAACGTCGGCGTCGGGATCCTCGGCGGAGCCGTGGCGACAGCCATCATCACCGGGCTGCGCGGTGACGTCCTCGGCACCCCGCGCGAGCTGCTGGCCGTCGCCCTGGGTGCCACCTGCTACTTCGCCACCGACTTCCTGGCCACGGCGATCTCGGTCGGCCTGGAGGAGCGGTCGTCGATCCGCCGGCAGCTGGTGCAGCCCGGCACGGCGATCGCCGTCGTCTGCTTCGTGCCGTTCGACTCCCTGGGCTACCTGGCCGCCGTGGTGGTCCGGTCGGCGCCCTGGTGGACCGCCGCGCTGCTCGCCGTACCGCTGGTCACGCTGCTCATCGCCACCCGGGCCGTGACCCGCGGCCGGGAGAACGCGCGGCGCCTGAGCGTGCTGTTCGAGGCAGCCGTGCGCACACAGACGCTGCCGGACACCGGCCAGGTCGTCGACACGCTGATCGACGACGCCCGGAGGCTGCTGCGGCTGTCCCACGTCGAGGTCCGCTCGACCCCGCCGGAACCGCAGGAGATCGGCGCGCAGCTGCGCGACGGACAGAACGCGCGGTGGATCGTCGCGCCGGTCAAGCACCGCGCCCGCTCCACCAGCGCCGCCGACCAGCAGGCGCTGGAGGCGATGGCCGCCGTGTCCTCCGACGCGTTCGCCCGGCTGCGGCTGACCGAGGAGATGACCCACCTCGCGCGGCACGACCTGCTGACCGGCCTGCCCAACCGCGGCCTGCTGCTCGACCGGGTCGAGCACGCGCTGCGCCTCTCGCGCCGTCAGGGCCGGTCCATCGCGCTGCTGTTCTGCGACCTCGACGGCTTCAAGCGGGTCAACGACCGGTTCGGCCACGCGGCCGGCGACGCCGTGCTGGTCGACGTCGCGCAGCGGCTCGCCGCGTGCGTCCGCGACACCGACACGGTCGCGCGCCTCGGCGGTGACGAGTTCGCCGTCCTGCTCGAGGACGTGCGCCCGGACCAGGTCGACGCGGCCTGCGGACGCATCCTCGAGGCGCTGCGCCCCGGGGCGCACGTGGCCGGGCACCAGCTACCGCTGAGCACGAGCATCGGCGTGGCCCTGGGTCACACCGGGCACTCGGCCGAGCATCTGCTGCGCAACGCCGACATGGCCATGTACGAGGCGAAGGCCCTCGGCAAGGACCAGTACGTGCAGTACGAGGTGTCACTCGGCCGGTCGCGGGTGCAGCGCCTGGAGCTGGTCGAGTCGCTGCGGGCAGCCGTCGACGCGGGCGAGCTGCGGCTGGCGTACCAGCCGGTGGTGCGGCTCGACGACGGCCGGGTCACCGGTGTCGAGGCGCTGGCCCGCTGGACCTCCGACGGGGTCTCCGTGCCCCCGGACGTGTTCATCAGCGCCGCCGAGGAGAGCGGCCTCGTCGTCGCCCTGGGCGAGCTGGTCCTCGACCTCGCCGCCGCCGACGCCGACGAGCTGCGGCGCGCCACGGACGGCGACCTGAACATCGGCGTGAACATCTCCGCGCAGCAGCTGCGGTCGCCGATGTTCGTGGAGAAGGTCGAGGAGACCGCTGCCCGGATGCCGGGGGTCACGCTGACGCTGGAGGTCACCGAGCGCGACTTCGTCAACAACGAGCCGGCGGCGCTGGAGGCGATGCAGCGGCTCTCGGCGCAGGGCGTGCGCTTCGCGATCGACGACTTCGGGGTGGGCTTCTCCTCGATCGGCTACCTGCAGCAGATGCCGGTCAACGTGATCAAGACCGACGCGTCCTTCTCCGCCGGTGTGGACCACGACGAGCGGTCGTGCGGCCTGCTCCGGTCGATCATGGTGATGGGGCAGGCGCTGGGTCTCGAGGTCGTGGTCGAGGGCGTCGAACGCGAGTCCCAGATGGTGCACGTGCGCGACCACGTGGGCGCCACTTCCGCCCAGGGCTTCCTGCTGCACCGGCCGATGTCGCTGCGCGAGGTCGTCGACGTGCTGCGGACGGACGGTGACGCAAAGGAGCCGGCCGCTTCGCAGGCTGGGGGGCAGCGGGTTTCTGCGAAGCGGCCGGCTAGCGCCCCGTGAGGTGGCGGGGCTCGCGGTGACGCGGCCGCCGTGGGGGAGCGTTGTGTGCCGCGTCACCGGAGTCTGGTTCTAGAAGCGCACCCTTCCGGCGCACTTCTGCTGGTCGCCGCCGAGCCGGACGGCGCGGGCGCGGAAGCCGTCCCCGCCGGCCGTGTTGCGCTCCAGGGCCCGGACGGTGAACGACCCGCTGCGGGCCCGGGTGCGGTGCACGTCGCTGTGGATGCGGCGGCCGCCGTGGAAGAGCCGGACCTGCCAGCGCTGCCCACGCCGGTTGACGTCGACCTCGTACTCGACCTCGAGGCGGCCGTTCTCCGGCGAGACCTTGATCTTCCAGTCGGCGAGGCCGCTGCACGCGCCGGTGCGGATCTCCTCGCGGTCGGACCCGCCGGCGACCGCGGTTGCCGGGGCGAGCAGGCTGCCTGCGAGGGCCACCGCTCCGATTGTGGCGCTGATCTTCATGGTCCTCATCGTGGTCTCCTTCGTGGCCCGGCCGCTTGAGCGTCTGGTGCCTGCTTGCTTGATGTCAGGTTGTTCGTGGGACGCACCGGCGACAACCGGACGACAGTCCCGGGACCGGTCCCGGGTCAGAACCGCACGGCGGCGCGGCAGGTACTCCCGGTGCGCGGGTTCACCGCGGCGGCCCGGACCCGGTCACGGCCCCGCCGGTTGCGGGTGAACCGCGCGAGGTCGATGTCACCGCTGGCCGTGGCCCGCCTGGTGGCCGACAGCACACGCCGGCCGCTGTTGGCGACGAAGACGCTCCACCGCTGCCCGCGGGGTATCTCGTCGATCTCGAACTCGATGCGCAGCCGCCGGCGCGGGTAGGCCTGCACGTCGAGCTCCCAGGTGGCGCGACCGCCGCGGCAGTTCCCCGTGCGCTCGACCGTGCGCCCGGTGAGCGCGCTCTGCGACGGCGTCGCCGTGGCGGGCGCGACCACGACCAGCCCGGCCCACGCCAGGAGAGCGGCGACGCCGAGGGCGATGCCACGCAGTCGGGAAGTGCGATGTCTCATGACTACAGGGTGTGAGCGGAAACGACCGGCCACAACGCGACATCAGTCGCGGGACCTCTTCAGTCCCGGCCGGGTGCCGAGGCGTTCAGCGCACCGGTCCGCTCCGCCCAGAGCGCGGCCTGCGTCCGGTCGGACACCCCGATGCGCTGGAACAGGTTCGTGAGATGGCCCTTGACCGTCTTCTCGCTGATGCCGAGCCGGCGGGCGATCTGCTTGTTGGCCATCCCGGCGGCGAGCAGCCCCAGGACCTGGCGCTCCCGGTCGGTGAGATCTACCGGCCCGCCGGCAGCACTCGGCCCTGAGCTCTGCCGCTGTCGCAGCAGCTCCATGGCGGCCCTCGGCGTCAGCGGGGCCTCGCCGCGCGAGGCGGCCCGGATCGCGGAGTGGATCTCGGTCGGCTCGGCGTCCTTCAGCAGGTACCCGACCGCTCCCGCGTCGAGCGCCCGAACGATGCCGTCGCGGTCGGAGAACGACGTGAAGATGACCACGCGGGTCGGCACGCCCTGGTCCCGCAGGGCCCGCGCCACCATGGCGCCGTCCACCTCGGGCATGGACAGGTCCAGCAGCAGCACGTCGGGCCGCTTCTCCGCGCAGAGTGCGATGGCGGCCTGGCCGCCGTCGGCCGAACCGACGAGGTCGACGTCGTCGAACGTGCCGATCAGGGCCTCGAGGCCGAGGCGGACGACCCGGTGGTCGTCGGCGAGTGCGAGGGTGATCAGCGAGCTCATGAGGGGACCTCCACCTTGACGGTCGTGCCGGTCCCGTTGGAGGTCAGCCGCATCTGGCCCCCGGCGTCCTTGATGATGTCGGCGAGTACGGCGAGGCCGAAGCGACCGGAGTCGCCGACCTGGTCGTTGACGGAGGCACCGCCGCGACCGTCGTCGTGCACCGCCAGCGACACGTGGCCGTTCTGCCGCTGCACCGACACCCACACGTTGGAGGCCGAGGCGTGCTTCTGCACGTTGCGGATCGCCTCCTGGCTGGTGCGGTACAGCAACTCGGCGGCCCGGTCCTGGGGGTCCTGGTCGACGTCGTAGGACAGGTGAGCGGTGATCTCCTGGCTGGGCAGCCGGGCGAGCAGGTCCGACAGTGCGGCCTCGAGCCCCATCTGCTCCAGGTTGGGCGGGTACACGCCGACGATGGCCGAGCGCAGCGTGCGCACGTTGCTGCGCACCTGGCCCGCGGCCTGCAGCAGGGTGTCGCGGACGTGTTCGTCTCTGGTCGCCTCCGCCCGCGCGGAGAGGGCGAAGGACAGGCCGGCCATCTCCTGGACCGGACCGTCGTGCAGGTCCCCGGCGATGCGGCGGCGCTCGCGGAACGACGCGTCCACCGCCGCCTGCATCAGCGCCTCGCGCTGATCCGCCGCTTCCGCCGCAACCAGAGCGAGCGCGAGGCGCTGATGCAGGCCGCGGTGGACGCGTCGTTCCGCGAGCGCCGCCGCATCGCCGGCGACCTGCACGATGGTCCGGTCCAGGAGATGGCCGGCCTGTCCTTCGCCCTCTCCGCGCGGGCGGAGGCCACCAAGGACGAACACGTCCGCGACACCCTG
>DATABY010000026.1:0-14775 GCA_036259355.1 Nocardioidaceae bacterium | reverse complement strand
GTACGGCGTAGCAGAGCAGGAACGCGAACAGCAGCTGCGCCACCAGCAGCGCCAGCACGCCCAGGTCCTGCAGCGGGCTCACGGCCGGGGCGTCCACCAGCCAGCGCCCCAGCGCGGCGCCCAGCAGCGCGCCGACGAACTGCGCGGCCCAGCACGGCAGCAGGTCGCTGGCGGGCAGCCGGCGACCCAGTACGGCGGCCAGGCTCAGCACCGGGTTGGCGTGTGCGCCGGTGCCCAGCAGTACCGCGACCACCGCGCCGATCGCCAGCGCACCCAGCAGCACGTCCTGAGAGGCGGCTCCCAGGACCGTGACGGTCAGCAGCAGCGTGGCGACCAGCTCGACGAGGTATCGCCGGAGGCCCCGCACTCAGACCCCCTGCCGCGGGGTGGTGCGCTCGACGACCGCGGCGAGATCGGTGCCCCGCGGCAGGGTACCGAAGGTGCCGGCCCACTGCCCGCCGAGGCGCGAGGCGCAGAACGCGTCGGCGACCTCGGCGGGCGCGTACCGCACCAGCAGTGACGCCTGCAGGCACTGCGCCATCAGCGCCGCCAGGCGGCGCGCCCGAACCTCTAGGTCGGTCAGGTCGGCCAGCTCGGTCAGCACCTCCTCCACCGCACGGTCCAGGTGGTGGTTCTCGCCGCGCGCCTGCCCGACCTCGGTGAGCCAGGCGTCCAGCGCCTCCGGGGAGCGGCCCAGCGCCCGCAGCACGTCGAGCGCGTTGACGTTGCCGCTGCCCTCCCAGATCGAGTTCAGCGGCGACTCCCGGAACAGCAGCGGCATGCCGGACTCCTCGACGTACCCGTTGCCTCCCAGGCACTCCAGCGCCTCGGCCACCATGAACGGCGTGCGCTTGCACACCCAGTACTTGGCCAGCGGCAGCGCGATCCGGCGCAGGGCCGTCTCCTGGGCAGCCTCGCGTGGGTCTTCCGCGGCGTCGACGGCGGCGGCGAGCCGCATCGCCAGGACCGTCGCCGCCTCAGACTCCACCGCCAGGTCGGCGAGCACGTTCTGCATCAGCGGCTGTTCGGCCAGCAGCGTGCCGAAGGCCGACCGGTGGGCGGCGTGCCAGGACGCCTCGGCGACCGCCCGCCGCATCAGTGACGCCGAGCCGAGCACGCAGTCCAGCCGGGTAGCGGCCACCATCTCGATGATCGTGCGCACACCGCGGCCCTCGTCGCCGAGCCGCTGTGCCCAGGTGCCGTGGAACTCCACCTCGCTGGAGGCGTTCGAACGGTTGCCGAGCTTGTCCTTGAGCCGCTGCAGGTCGAACGGGTTGCGGCTGCCGTCCGGCAGCACCCGCGGCACCAGGAAGCAGGTCAGGCCGTCCGGTGCCTGGGCGAGCACCAGGAACACGTCGTTCATCGGCGCGCTGGTGAACCACTTGTGCCCGTGCAGCGTGTACTCGCCCTCCACCTGCGTGGTGCGGGCCTCGGTCTGGTTGGCGCGTACGTCGGAGCCGCCCTGCTTCTCGGTCATGCCCATCCCGGCCAGGCAGCCCTGCTTGTCCGCGGGCGGGCGCAGGCCGAACTCGTAGGCGGGCGCGGTCAGCCGCGGCACCCACTCCTTGGCGAGGGCGTCGTCAGCCCGCAGCGCCGGCACGGCGGCGTACGTCATCGAGATCGGGCAGCCGTGCCCGGACTCGACCTGGCCCCAGGCGTAGAACCCGGCCGCCCGGCGCAGGTGCGCATCCGGGGCGTCGCTGTCCCAGGGAGCGCCCTGCAGGCCGAAGCCGACCCCGCGGTGCATCAGCCAGTGCCAGGACGGATGGAACTCGACCTCGTCGACGCGGTTGCCGTACCGGTCGAAGGCCCGCAGCGTCGGTGGGTGCCGGTTGGCCTGCGTGGCGTGTTCACGTGCCTCCGGCGTACCGGCGAGCCGGCCGACGGGTGAGAGGTCGGAGACCGTCTCCGGACGGCCGTGCCGGCCGACGGCCTCGACCAGCGCCGCGTCGGAGGTCACGACGTTGTAGTCGACGAGCGGGGGAGGCTGGTTCGCGGCTACACGGTTCGAGGACGCCATGTCGTTACGGTATTGCCTATGGGCCAACAGTCCGCAGCGGCGTCGCGGGAACGCGAGTCGCTGGGGCCCCGCATTCTGCACACCACGTGGCGGCTGATCACCGCCACCGTGGGTGCGTCGTTCCGCTACCGCGTCACCGGCCTGGCGGCGGAGGCGGCGTTCTTCGCGATCCTGTCGCTGCCGCCGCTGATCTTCGCCCTCGCCGGCAGCATCGGCTTCTTCGTGGACCGGCTCGAGGTCGCCCAGGTCGAGACGTTCCGCGACGCCACTCTGGGCCTCGCCGGCCAGGTGCTCACCGACGACAGCGTCGCGAGCGTCATCGAGCCCACGATGAACGACGTGCTGCAGGGGGGCCGCTTCGACGTCATCTCGATCGGTTTCGTGCTGGCACTGTGGTCGGGGTCGCGGGCGCTGAACGTGTTCGTGGACACGATCACGATCCTGTACGGGCTGGCCGGCCGCCGGGGCATCGTCACGACGCGCGTACTGTCGTTCAGCCTGTACGTCGTGGGGCTCGTGGTCGGCGTGGTCGTGCTGCCGCTGGTGCTGGCCGGCCCCAACCTCGTCCAGGGACTCCTGCCCGAGCAGGTGCTCTTCCTGAGCGAGCTGTACTGGCCGGTCGTGATCGTGCTGAGCGTGGCGTTCCTGACGACGCTGTACCACCTCTCGGTCCCGGTGCGGACGTCCTGGCGGTACGACGTCCCTGGTGCCACGCTGGCCCTGGCGATGTGGATTCTCGGCAGCTACCTGCTCCGGTGGACCCTGCAGAACGTGGTCGGCGGTACGTCGATCTACGGACCGCTGGCGGCGCCGATCGCCGTACTGCTGTGGCTGTACCTGACCTCGCTCGCCGTGCTCGTCGGCGCCGCCCTCAACGCCGCCTTCGACCGGGTGTGGCCGGAGTCGGAGACCGCCAAGGCCCGGATGGAGCTGGTGCGGCGGCTGCGGCAGGCGGCCAAGCTGGAGCGGCTGCGCGGAGTCGCCACCACCGAGGAGATGCAGCGGCTCGAGGAGTTCGTCGGTACCGAGACCGACGAGGAGGCGGCGCTGCGCGAGGCGAAGCGGCGGCGTAAATCGGGTGCCTCCCGCCGCCGGCAGCCGTAACGTCCGCTGCGTGCACGATCCCTCACCGCTGTCGCTGTGTTCCCTGGGCTGGGACGCGCACTGGTCCGACGCGTTCGCCGAGTGTGTCGGTTCCCGCAGCGACGCCTTCCGCGCGGGCCGAGTCGCGCGTGTCGACCGCGGCCGCTGCACGGTACTGACCGACGAGGGGCCGGTGCGGGCCACGCTCGGCGGGGCGATGCTGGACCGGATGGCGGCCGACCCCACGGCGGCACCGTGCACCGGCGACTGGGGCGGCGTGCGTGCCTGGCCCGATGGGCCGGTGACGCTCGAGATGCTGCTGCCCCGACGTACGAGCGTCGTGCGCGCCGACGTCGGAGGCACGTCGAGCGGTCAGGTGCTTGCCGCCAACCTGGAAGTGGTCGCGGTCGTGGTCGGCCTCATCCCCGAACCGGCGATCGGGCGAGTGGAGAGGCTCGTGACCCTGGGCTGGGGCAGCGGGGCCACGCCCGTCGTCATCCTGACGAAGTCAGACCTCGTGGGGGACGCCGACCAGATCGCCGCCGACGTGGCCGCGGCCGCGCCGGGGGTGCAGGTGCTGGTCTGCAGCACGCTGACCGGCGAGGGGATGGCGGATGTGGCCGCGCTGGTCGGCGGCAACCGGACGATGGGCCTGCTCGGCTCCAGCGGGGCCGGCAAGTCCTCGCTGCTCAACGCACTGGTCGGCTCCGCGGTGCTGCCGACGCGGGAGATCCGCGCCGACGGACGAGGACGGCACACCACGGTGCGTCGCGAGCTGATCCCTGTCCCCGGCGGCGGTGTCGTGATCGACACCCCGGGGATGCGCGGGATCGGCCTGGTCGACGCCGGCGTGGCCGCGACGTTCGCCGACGTCGAGGAGCTGTCCACCGGCTGCCGGTTCAACGACTGCTCCCACACGAGCGAGCCGGGCTGTGCCGTCCTCGAGGCCGTGGACAACGGTGAGCTGGCGGTACGTCGGCTGGAGCGGTGGCGCAAGCTGCAACGCGAGATGGAGTGGATGGCGTCGCGGTCCGACGCCCGGCTGCGCGCTGAGCGCGCCAGGGTCTGGAAGCAGCGCAGCAGAGCGCTCCGGCGCCACCAGAGCGGCGACTGGTGAGGACGCCTCAACGGGCGGCGCCCCGCCCTCGGCCGGGGGACGCCGAGCGGCGAGGCGCCTAGGAGAAGCGTGGCTGTCTCGGCACAGCCGGTGCTCCCTCCTGTCTCCAGTGTTGCTCGCCGTCCCAGCCGTCAAACGCCGGCAGGGAATAAACCGTCCAAGCGGGGGACCGGCAGTAGTGTTCGCCCGCCGGCCGGGGCCCGCAGAACCTAGAGGCCGATGGCCTGGACCGCGAAGGCGAGCACGACGAGACTCACCATGCCGAGAACCAGCAGCGAGGCGACCTCGACGGCCGGTCGGTGCTTGACGGGCTGCTCGGGGTCCTGCGAATGGGTGCGCATCAGTATCCGCCTCCGGTCAGCTGCTCGACGACCTCGCGACCACGCTCGCGACCCTCGACGGTCTTGCACATCTCCCGCGCGGGTTTGCCGCCGAACCAGATGGTGATGCCATTCCACCAGCACCGAGCCCCTCGGCCGTGGAGGTCGCGTCGGCGCGTCATGGATGTTCGCCGGTGTGGTGGGACGGGCCGTCGGCGGGCGGAACGCCATGACGCGGCGCGACCTCATCGGGCCTATTCTCCCGTGGTTCCGTCGAGCAGTTCTCGTGTGGCGTCAGCGTGGCCAGCGTGTCGAGCGGTCTCGTTGATCAGGTGGAGTACCACCCACCGCAGGTCCTTGTGCTCGTCCCACCGGCTGGGCCGGGTCAACGGCATGGACCTGATCACGCTGTCCGTCGCGGCGGCACGCTGGCGGTATGCGGAGATGGCGGCTGCCACCGTGAGCTCCGTTCCGGGGCTGAACTCCTCCGGGCTGCTGCTGACCTCGTGGCCGTGCATGCACCCGTCGATCCACCGCCATTCGACGTGGGTGAGGTGATTGACTATGCCGAGCAGCGAGATGAGCCGACCATCCGGTGTCCATCGTGCTTCGCTGTCGGAGAGCCCGTTGATCTTCCGCAGGACCGCGCCGCGGAGGTATCCCAACCAGAGCAGGAACAGCTCCGCCTCGTCTGTGGCTCCGCCGGGGAAGTGCGCACTCTCGTCAGCTGACACCTTTGCAGCGTAGAAGGCCCCGAACGCCGGGCCAAATATATTGACAGTCGATAGGTAACCATCGATACTCGTTGCATGCAGAAGTCGCAACGAACGGTCGTCGCCCTGCAGATCTTGCGCGAGCTGTGACGGCCCGCCCTGGACCGTCGGCCGTGGGTCCGAGTCTCCGCGGAGGCGCGTTCGGTCCGCAGGTCGTCGACGTGCTGGTCGTCGGGGGTGGCTTGGCCGGGCTGCACACGGCCACGCTGCTCGCCCAGGGAGGCCACGATGTGCTCCTTGTCGAACGGCGGCCCCGGCTCTCCGGCGCGATCCGCACCACGGGCATCTTCGTCCGGAAGACGCTCGACGACTTTCCGCTGCCTGCGGAGTGCCTCGGGCCACCGATTCGGCGCGTGGTGCTCTACCCTCCTGGGCTGCGCCGTCCGGTGACCCTGGTCAGTGCGCGCGACGAGTACCGGGTTGGCGACATGGCGCCGCTGTACGTCGCAGCGGCCCGGTCCGCGGCCGCCGCCGGCGTACGGATGGCGTTGGGCACTCGCTATGCCGGTCGGCGAGACGGCACCTTCCACGTGGTCGGTCGCGACGGCCCGGCCCGGGTGCAGGCACGGTTCGTCGTGGGCGCCGACGGAGCGCGCTCGCGGGTGGCCCGCGACCTCGCCCTGGACCGCAACGACCATCTGCTGGTCGGTGCCGAGGAGGTCTTCGAGGTCCCCCGCAGCGAGGAACGGCCGGCTTTCCACTGCGTGCTCGACCCCTCGCTCGCGCCGGGCTACCTGGCATGGGTCGTCAACGACGGGCGGCATGCGCACGTCGGCGTGGCCGGCTATGCCGACCGCTTCCCGGACGGTCTTCGCCGGGCTCTGCAGCGGTTCGGCGCCTCGGCACCCGGACTGGGCGGCGGGGGCCGCCCTGATGAGGTGGAGCGGCGCGGGGGCCCGATTCCCGTCGGTGGCCTGCTGCGCCGGATCAGCTGCGCCGACGGGCTGCTCGTGGGGGATGCGGCGGGTGCCGTGTCTCCGCTCACCGCCGGCGGCCTCGATCCGTGCCTGCGGCTGTCGGAGCTCGCCGCCACCGTCCTCGACGACGCCCTGCGCGCGGGGCAGCCGGACGCGTTGACCTACTACGACGGCGCCGCACTGCGTACCCGCTTCCGGGGCAGGCTCATGCTGCGCAGGGGATTGGCCCTGGTGCGCACGCCCGCCGCCGCGGCGTCGGCTTTCGCACTGCTGCGCACGCGATTCGGACAGGCGGCCGCCCGCCGGATCCTCTTCGGCGACAGATCCTTCCCGGCTCCCGGTTGAGCATCCGACGTTGCCGCTGGATGCGCGAGAGCGAGGAGGACGATCCGCCGTGACTGTTCCGCGGAACGCGGTTGTCTCGAGTGGCGGTACGGGCTGGACCGGAATACGGACCAGCACCCGGCGCGCCGCATCGCGGAGTCATCGCCGCCCCTGCCAATGGGTGCGGACGACTCCTCCCGAATCGCACGACACACGGGCATGGTGTCCCGTAATGTCCGGGCGGTGAGGTCTCGACGGTCGGTGGCGTCCTCGCATGCCGAGGTGCGCATGGTGGCGCAGCCCGAGAACGTCCCTGCCGCCCGCCGCTTCGTGACCGACGCGCTCACCGACTGGGGCTGCGGTCTCCTCGCGGAGGACATCGGTCTCTGCGTCAGCGAGCTGGCTACCAACGCCACGCTGCACAGCGGCAGCACGTACTTCCAGATCGAGCTGGAGGAGCACCCCGGCGCGATCTGCGTGGCGGTGGCCGACACCGGGATGGGGTCGGTCGACGTTCTCGCCCGGCAGCCGGAGCTGAGCGACGCGTTCCTCGATGACCTGACCGATGACGACGCGTGCACCACCGGGCGCGGAATGTTCCTGGTGTCCGCACTCGCCACCACGTGGGGCATCGACGAGCTGCCCGCGGGCAAGCGGGTCTGGGCTCGGTTCGGTCCGGGACCGCCCGCATCCGACGACGAGGGCACGACCCCGACCGCCGCCCGAATGACCTGGAGCGCGGAACGCGAGACGCCGGCGCTGGACCCGGAGAGCTGGCCGGTCGTCCGCTTCCGGGAATGCCCCGCAGCGCTGCTGATCGCCCATGACGAGAACATCGCCGAGTACACCCGTGAGCTGCACCTGATCGGTGACCGACTGGGGGAGCCGTCGTTCCAACAGCTCGCGGCCGTGCTCGCCGGGTACGTCGAGGAGCACGCCGCGAACTGGTACCCCGCCCGGATCATCGCTCGTGAGGCGGTCCGCGGCGGCCGCGAGCTCGTCGACATCGATGTGCTCGCGACCAGTAACATCCGCGAAAGCATCGGATTCCTCCGCCGCCTCCTCTGGGAGGCGGAGATGCTGTCCCGGCGCGGCGACCTCATGACGCTGCCGGCGGCGGAACCGGTCCAGCGGCTGCGCGACTGGCTGGAGGGCGAGTTCCTCGCACAGATCGAGGACGGGGCGCCACCGCTGCCCTATCCGGCCTGGCTGGCCGGCGCACGGCGCTGAAGCGGTTCGTCGCCGCAACTCCTGACTCTGCGGTGCTGCGGGCGATAGGCGGGCGAAGCGCACCGTCCTTAGACCCGAGTCTGGTTGAGGCCCGCGGCCACGGCGAGCTCGTCTGCGAGATCGTTGAGACGGTTGCCGGAGTGGCCCTTGACCCACCGGAAGGCAATGTCGCCGCGGGTCTCCACGACGTCGACCAGGGGTTCCCAGAGGTCGCGGTTGGCGACGGGCTTCTTGGCGGACGTCGTCCAGCCCCGGTTGCGCCACCGTCGCCACCAGCCGTCCCGAAAGCAGTTCACGACGTAAGTCGAGTCGCTGACCACCATGAGGGGGCCGGCCAACGCCTGGACCGCCTCGAGAGCCGCCCGGATCTCCATACGCTGGTTGGTGGTAAACAGCTCCGACCCCGCCGCGTGGCGGCCGTCGTCAACCACCCACGCCCAACCCCCAGGTCCGGGGTTCCCCGAACATGCCCCGTCTGTGAAGACCTCGATCGCCCCGGGCGGAGCGGGCATGGCGGCCACGGGCGGGCGCGCACGGGTTTGGTGCTGCTGCTGGTGACCCTTCGGTGCAGCGCGCGCGGCGTGTGACGGGGCCACCCGGCAGTGGTCGCACTCGTCGCGGTCCAGGTCCGTCACGTCACAGCGCTGCACCAGGTCAGGCTATAGGAGTTGCGGAGTCGTGCAGGGCGACGAGGCCGCCCAGGGCGCCGACGTACGCCGTGCCGTCGGGGCCGATCGTGATCGGCGCGTAGTTGTTGTTGTACCCCATGCCGAAACCCGTGAGGCGCTTGTAGGCGATCTCGCCGGTATGGAAGTCGACCGCGGTGAAGTACCACGGGTCGTCCGCGTCGCGGGTCTTGCTGTAGACGTAGACGAGGCCGTTGGGGAGCGAGAGCTTCGGGACCACAGTCGGACTGATGACGTCGCTCGTCCACACCGTGTGGCAGCCCGTGCCGTCGTCGTCGAGGTCGACTCGGGCGAGCCCGGGCTCGGTCACGCTTCCCCGCGTTGTCGAGGCAGGGCCCGTGTAGCCGAAGTTGTTCTCGACCACGATGGAGCGCCCGGTCACGATCAGCGAGTTGTCGGTAGCACTGCGCCCGCGCTCGAAGACCGGCTCGCGACAGACGACGCGGTCCCCTTCGACGGCCTTCCCGCGGCGGTACACGGTGACGTTCATGGGATCGGCGTTGTCGGTGATCGCGACATATCTGTTGCCCATGAGGCTCGGCGTCGTCCCCGAGCCGTCGCTGACCTGGCCCGGCTTCTGCGACAAGGTGTTCGGGTACTCACGCCGCCAGACGGCCTGCACAGCGCCGTTCGTGCCTGCGCCGAAGCGGTAGAGCGCACGGTTCGACACCACGTAGACGCCGCCGGACTCGTCGACCGCGAACGAGTCCGTGATGCGCTCGCTTGCCAGCCGCCGTACGTGGACCGACCCGTTCGTGGGATCGACGTAGCCGACGACGCCTTTACGCGAGACGAACCACACCCGACCGGAGAAGTCCGGCAGTGCGGAGACGATCGCGTCGTCGCCACCGAGGGCCGGGTTGAGGTCGTAGTCGCGCACACGCTCGAACCCGAGGGGGTCACGCGTCTCACGTACGACGTAGATGTGCCGGTCGGTGGTCGGGATCACCGCGCGGTCGCGGTCGTCGAGGTAGAAGTAGCCACCACCGGAGAACTCGGTGAACGGGTTGTCGAGCCCGGCCTGACGCGGCGGGAGGGGATACTGGGCGAGCAGGTCGAGCGTGTGCGGGTGCAGCATCAGTAGGTTCGGGTTCTGCACTCCGACGCAGATCGCGACGAGCCTTCCGCCGCTGTCGAACGTGACCGAGGCGCACTCCGATGCCAAGAAGGTCGACGTGACCTTCATGTCGCGTCCCAGCGGACCCGGACGGTCATAGGTGTCCGTCGCATAGGCGTCGTCGTGCAGGTTGCTGTCGCCGTTGGGCGCCATGTACGGGTGCCGAGGGACGGCAGGGGCAGACACCGCGTGCGGCCGTGCCGGTTCACCGACGAAGCGCGGCGCGTCGGCCGTGGGGCTCTGCGGGATGGGCACGGCAGGAGCGCGCGTGTCGTCGGTCCGCACAGAGCCGGCGTCCGTGCCGTGCGTCGTCGACGCCAGCCCCGAGGGCTGGTATCCCGCCGCGCAGATCGTGGAAAGGAACGCGACGGCGGTCACCACGACCGCCCGGCGAGTCAACGTGGCGAGGAACACAGCACCCTCCGGCAGGGTCGTCTCGGCCCTCCCGACGCAGAACGTACCTCACGCGAGTAGTCGCACCTCAGGCCGACCTCGCAGGTTCGAACGTGTCGGTCGCCTGCGGGGACTCGGCACGATCACGAAAGTCACCCAGACTCGCACCTCTGCACGATCTCGCCGCTGCGGCAGTCGTCGCTACCCGGGCCGCCGTCCATGGTGTCGCGGCCGGGGCCGCCGACCAGCTCGTCGGGCCCGGCGCCGCCACTGAGACGGTCGCGACCGCGGCCGCCGAGCAGGTCGTCGTTGCCGTCGTTGCCGAACAGCGTGTCGGCACCCTGGCCACCGTCGAGGGTGTCCTTGCCGCCGCCGCCGACGAGCCGGTCGGCTCCGGGGCCGGCGCAAATCTCGTCATTGCCGCCGAGGCCGCGGATTACGTCGTTCCCGCCGCGCGCCAGGATGGAATCCTGCCGCGCCGTGCCGCGGATCACGTCGGCTCCTGCTGTGCCCATTATCGTCACGACCTCGCCGCGGCAGAACGCGCCGCCCGCGCTGGCCGGCGCACCGGCCACGGCCAAGCCGGGAACGAGGCTCACCGCCAGCACCACGGCGGTGCGGCCGGCGAGCCGGGTCATGCTGTTGGAAGTAGTCATGTGGGTCTCCTCGCCCTCACTGCCCTCTCGAGAGCAGGGATCGTGCCCTCAGCGTCTTCCCCCGCCATTTCGAGGACAACGGGACCTCAGTCCCGGGACGGTCCCGGTCCCGGCGTGGGCGGAGTAGTGAGTCGTCGGCACTGGCCAGACCCCTGGACACGGCTCCAGACCAACAGCGCTAGGACGATGCCTCTCGCGTCCATGAGGTGAGCGTGCTTTGCTGTGGCCATGCGTGGCACCTTGGCGATGGTTCTGGCGATCACGCCGGTGGTCGCCGGCTGCGGCGGGGCCACCCGTTCCGCCCCAGAGGATGAACAGTCGAGCCAATCACCCCCGTCGAAGGCGTCCAGCCCTTCGGCGACGACCGGTTCGCCCGATGTCATTGCGAGATCTCCGAAGCGAGCCGGCCGCGAGCTCAAGGTAGGGGGAAGCGCCTACGGCCCGATGCTGTTCGACCGGTCCGGGCAGGCGATCTACCTGTTCGCCAAGGAACGCGCTAGCAGGCCGAAGTGCTACGGCGGATGCGCTGATGCGTGGCCGCCTGTGCTCACCACAGGGCCACCTCAGGGGAGCGGGGCGATCCGGGAGCAACTTCTCGGAACGACCCGCCGCAAGGACGGCTCACGGCAAGTCACCTACGACGGTCATCCGTTGTACTTCTATGCACACGAGGGCAAGAACGAAGTTCTGTGCCACAACGTCTCGGAGTTCGGGCGCCTGTGGTTGGTCGTCACTCCCAGCGGCGAGCCGGCAGCCTGAATGAACGCTTTAATCGCCATGGGGACACGGCGGCAACCACCGTTGTCCAGCAGCACAGGCGCCGCCAGAGGCGCATCTCGCCCATCATCACGAGAGCCCGGCGGCGTACGCCACGAGCCGATCGGCGAGTTGGCGCGGGCGCGCGAGGGCTATGTAATGGCCGCCGTCGATTTCGTCGGCTTCGATGCCCAGACGCTCCCGAGCATGGCGGCGGGCCCACTCTGCGGGGAACATGCGGTCGTCGCGGCATAGCAGGTATCTCGTCGGCGTGTTCGGCCAGCGCTGGAGCGGCCAGGGCTGCTGCAGTGCCCTCGCAGCCTCGTCTCGCTCCCGCCTCCTCGCCTCGGCTGCCAGGGCGGGCGGGACGTCGTGGTAAAAGACGTCGTCGTGCCCGCTGTCTTCGTGGCCGGTGTTGGTCCACCAGTCCGAGAAGAGCTCTCCCGGCGACGGGATCATCGCCGCGACGAGGACGAGGAGGTCCACCGGCATCCGCGCGCTCACGAGCGGTGCAGTGAAGCCGCCAAGCGAGTGCCCCACGACCACGATGTCGCGGTGGTCACCCAACGCGTGGACGACGGTGTCGGCGTACTCTCCCCAGCCCGCCATACCGTCTTCGATGGGGAGGTCGACGGCCACTGCGCCGTGCCCACGCTCGCGCAGCTCGGCCACGACCAGATGCCAGTCCCAACCGCTGCCACCACCGCCGTGGAGAAGTGCGAACGTGCACACAACCTCACCCTACCGACCTGCCTGGCCTCCGCCGGGATGCCAGGTCCCGCGCCACGCAAAGTGGAGACGGCGACTGGGGCAGCGACCGGGAAGCCAGGCACCTGTGCGGTGACCATCTCAGTGCGGGCTCGTGACTCAGACTGGAGCAGGTCCGAAGCGCTCTCATGGCACGATCGCGAAGGCCCGCACCGGGAAGGTCCCCATTCCCCTGACCGATGGCGGGACGGCCGTGAATCTCGCACCCGCGGCGGGCAGGTGGTGCAGACCGGTGAGGTGCTCGACGATCGGGATGCCGGCTCCCAGCAACCGCGTGTGCGCGGGTCGTTCGCCCGTGGTCGTCGCATCGATGTTGACCGAGTCGATTCCCACGAGGATGGCGCCGGCTTCGACGAGGGCCTGCGCGGCTTCGCCGGTCAGATGTGGGTGGTCGCTGTCGCCGTACCGCTCGGTACCCCAGTGAGCGTCCCAGCCGGTGCGGAGCAGCACAGCCGTACCGACGAGGTCCAGCCCCGCCAGATCGTGCGCGGTGACAGAGCCGCCGGCGTCCACGACGACGGCGGGCAGGTCTGCGCATCTCTCCAGAGCCAGAGCAGATAGGTCGTGACCACCGGGAAAGCGGTGCGCAGGTGTGTCCAGGTAGGTCCCGGTGTTGGCGACCATGTCGATGCGGCTGATGGCGAACTGCGTGCCCTCCGCGTAGTGGCTCCTGGATGCATCGAAGGTCAGGTGCTCGCTGATTCGGGGTCCGGGTAGGCCGGGATAGGTGACCATCCCATCCTCGATCACGTGGCTGAGGTCGACGAGAGGCATGGTCCGATCATGGCCGAGGTACGGCGAACGGTTCCATGGTGCCCCGGAGCGCGCTCTATGTGCCCGCGTGTCGAACCCCGAGAACCGGTCGCCCGAAGGCGACTGGCGTCAGGGGGTGCGCCTCGGTGGGAGCGGACTTCGCCAAGGCCGCTACACCTCGTAGTAGCAGTACAGACGGTGCCCTTGGCGATGAGCCGATGCTGCCAGCTCGTGCAGCTGTTGTAGGAACCTCACGTGGTCGTCGACGGTGACGTCCTGCCATCCTTCCTGCGTGAGTTCCGCGGTGCGCGACCATGGTTCGGCCACTCGCCGGAGTCGGTCGTCGGATGCCTCGGACATTGCGTCCCGCAAGGTGTCCGTGATGGTCAGGACGGCCCGGTCTTCTGGGGGGTCCGCGTCGCTGGGGGAACCGCCCCAGCGCGGATCTTTGTCGAGTGCGTCGTAGTCGACGCCTCGAAGCAGGCTCTCCAGGGTTCCGAGGGTGACGACGGGGTCGTAGCCGCGCGTGTGGAACCCTTCGTAGGCGGGGCCTAGGGATTCGACGACGGGTTCCTTGCGGAACAGTCCCACCCTACGGCGGCCTGTGACCGTGGGCCATCCCAGTGGCCCGCCCGGACGGGATTCGGCCCCGGCGGCCGACTCGTCGTCCTCGGCAGCGAAGTAGGCGAGGTCGATTCCCACCAGCCAATCATCGCAGTGTGTCCAGGACGGGGGCAGCGCAACGCGGGGAACTCGGACGTTCGCGACGGCAACGCCAACGCAGGACGTGCGTAGCCGATACTCAGACGTGCACCGCTGAAATCCGGGATACTCGGTCCAACGCGGGAAACGGGGCGGCAGCGACTGCCTCGACCCGCGGGTGGGAGGAGGCGCCGGGACCTAACGCAGGTCTCCGGGATGTCGCATGCTCGATGAAACCTGGTTCCTGGTGGCAGTCGGGATCGGGTTGCTCCTGCGCTCCGTGAGGAACTCCTGGCTCAAGGGCCTTCACGTCTCCTGGTTGAGCACAGGCGGCTACCTGTGCGCGGTTGCCGCGGTACTTGCCGACGCCGCACCCCCAGTAGTCCTCGTCTGCATCATCCTGTTTGGGGTTGGTGAATTCCTGCACCAGACGGGTTCTCAGGGGATTCCTGAGGAAGAGGAGACGACTGTCCTGCACGAACAGCTTGACCGAGAGGAGCGGGCTCGAGCAGCGAGAGGCGGTGCCCACCGCAGCCGTCGCGGTAAGGCTCCGGTGGGCCGGCATAGCCGCTAGTCACAAGGCACGCCTGCTCGTGCATCGCGATGTCTTGGTGCCGGGGAGGCTGCGCCTTAACGGCTAGGGCCACCGTCCGCCTGTGCGGAGGTGGCACCGGTGACGTCCCCCGAGTGCTCACGGGAGGTGGATCGGCGGAGGTTCCGGACGTTCACCACGAGAGATCGGCTCGGCCACGGCCGTCACCCAGGTGGCGTCCATTCCGATGATGCCGATGTCCTCGAGCTCAGCGTTCAGTCGTGACTCGACTGACTCCAGGTCTTGGCCCGAAGCCGCAGTCATGGTCCGCTGGATCGCTCCGCCGACCTTCTCTTCCAGCTGGGCCGCGAGCTCTTTGCCGAAGTCCGGGTGCATCTGGAAGTCGCCGCTCACCTCCCGAACGCTAGTCTCCGTTCGGCCGATCTGGTCCGTGCCGCGCCTGCGTCGGTGCGACTTTTGCGCCGGGCGAACCGCCGAGGTGCTGGTTGACATCCTGCGCCGCGACAGGAACGGACACCTCAAGGAGTGCGCGCTGCATTGCCTGGCAGCAGTCGGTGATGCCACGGCGGTCCCGGAGGCAACGGCTCGGCTATGTGCCCAGTTCAGG
>DATABY010000025.1:0-9114 GCA_036259355.1 Nocardioidaceae bacterium | reverse complement strand
CCACCGAGGCAGTGGACCAGCTGCACAGCTCCGAGCATTGCCTGTGGACGCGGACCTGGTAGGGCGGAGCTCAAGCCTCCGCCCGCCTGTCCTCGCTGGGGCATGATGCAGCCAGTCGGCCGGCCATATCTTGTCCTTCCTGCTGCTCGTGTGAACCGGTGGCCTCGGCGCTAGACGAACACGCTGAGCAGCATGATCATCGGCAGGGCGATCAGTGACGCCAGCGCGGTCACGAAGGTCAGCGCCTTGAGGGCTCCTCGAGTCGTCACCCCGAGCAGGGTTTGGAACATCCAGAAGAAGTTGCTGTTCACCTGCAGGGCGAACAATGCGCCGGCCCCGATCGCGAGGCCGATGATCACCGGCTGTACGTCGAGGCTGCCCATCACGGGCGCGATGATCCCTGACGCGGCAATCGCCGCGACGGAGATCGACCCGATCGCCAAGTGCAGCAGTGCCGCGACCAGCCAGGACAGCAGCACCGCGACCGCTACACCCATGCCGGCTTCGGCGGTGAACAGGCTCCCGAGCACCTGGTCGAGGTTGGTCTCACCGATGACCGTGCCGAGGGAGCCGCCGACGCCGGTGATCAGCAGGATCTGCCCGGTGGTGTCGAAGCCCTTCTCCAGCGCCTCGCTCGTGTGCTCTCCGCCGACCGTGCCACGCGCCAGAAGGTAGGCGCCGAGCATGCCGAGGAAGAGCGCCAACACGGGGTTGCCGAAGAAGGCGATGACGCCGTTGGAGAACCCGGCGGTCTCCGCGATCGCACCGAACGCGATCAGCACCAGTGGCACCAGTACCGGAAGCAGTGAGACGCCTAGGTGCGGAGTCTTGGGTTCGGTTGCCGTCGCCGTGCCCGCTGGCGCCGTGCCCCCTGACGTCGTACCACGCGATGCCGTGCCTCCGGATGCCATCTCGTCGTCGCGGCTCGTATCCCCTGGAGCCAGTGCCTCCTCTGCGCGCAGCTGGTCGGCTTCGGTCTCGTCCTTGTCCGGGTTCCAGAAGCCGCGCTTGAGCAGCAACCCGTAGATGAGCACCGTGAGGACCGCCGTCAGCGGGCCGACCAGCAGACCGTAGATCAGCATCGTGCCGAGCGGGATGTCCAGCAGGCCGGCGATGGAGACGGTGCCCAGGCCAGGGACCACGAACACGTATCCGACCAGGATTCCCGCGGTCAGCGCGCCGCCCATCATCCCCAGTCCGTTTCGGCCGAGGTGAGGTGCGGAAGAACGAGCCAGTGGTGACGCGAGGACGAGCTGCACGTCGACATAGATGGAGGGGAACAGCGTGGTGAGCGCGGCCGCCAGCGTGTACGGCAGTCGCCGGGGGCCGAGCAGTCGCAGGAGCAGCTCGACGAACTTCTGCAGTGCCCCCATGGCGTAGAGCAGGGCCCCGAGCAGGACACCGAAGCCGATGAGCAGACCGACCTCGACCATGATTTCGCCGAAGCCCTCGGCGATGGCGGTGACGGTGCCGTTCAGGCCGACACCACCGGTGATACCGAGGTAGAGCGATCCCAGCACCAGCGAGATGACTGGGTCGACGCGCAGCCTGATGATGAGCAGGATGACCGCCAAAATGGCGATTGCGGCGTGCAGGACGATCACGGCTTCACCTTCCCGTGTTCCGGATGGTCGACCCCGTGGTCGGGCACTGCGCTACGTGCGTGCCCCGGGGTCAGACCGCACTGTGGCGCACGCCACGACGCCGCGTCTCGGTTGCGTTCATAGTGGTCACGCGCCGTACCCGCACGGTTCGGCTGCAGCAAGGAGACGTGGTGGCTGGACGAGCGCGACGGCAGACTGACGGCATGGGCGTCTCCTGGACCGACTGGTCGCTGTCTCGCCAGCTGCTCGTACTGCAGACCACGGTGATCCTCTTCGTGGGCGTCCTTGCCGCCACGGCCGCCGTGCTCGACACCCGCCGCGACGCCACCACCGAGACCGGCAGGGTCGTGCGTGCGGTGGCCTCCGCGATCGCGATCGACCCGCTGGTCGTCAGGGCCCTTCGCGCCCCGGAGCCCGTGATGCACCCTGACTCTGCTATCCAGGCGCACGCGGAGAACATCCGGCGGGGCGTCGACGCCGACTTCGTCGTGGTCATGACGACCACGGGTCTGCGGCTGAGCCACCCCACTCCCGCCGAGATCGGTCGCCGCTACATCGGCAGCACCCGACCAGCGCTGGGGGGAGCGACCCTTACCGAGACCTACACCGGCACGCTCGGCCCTTCCGTCCGCTCGGTCGCGCCGGTGGTTGCCGACGGGCAGGTCATCGGTCTGGTGTCGGTAGGCATCACGGTGACCCGCATCGGCGATCGGGTACGCCGCGAGGTCCTCCAGATCGTGTTGTACGCCGGGCTCGCGCTGCTCCTGGCCACCCTGGGCGCCCTCGCGATCAGCCGTAGACTTCGCCGGCAGACACACGGGCTCGGGGCGGTCGAGCTCGCCCGACTGTATGAGTCCTGGGATGCCGTGCTGCACTCCATGCGCGAGGGTCTCCTCGTGCTGGACCCCGACGGCTGCCTGCAGCTCGCCAACGACGAGGCAAGGCGGCTCCTCCAGCTGGCTCCCTCCGCCGAGGGCTGTTCGGTGCGCGAGCTCGGCCTGCCGGACGCACTCGCCCACCGCATCGCAGATGGCGCGCCCGCCTCGGACGACATCTACGTTGTGGGCGACCACACGGTGGTGGTGAACCAGCAGCCGTCGTTGTGGGACGGACGGCGCATCGGCACTGTGGTGACCCTTCGCGACCAGTCCGACCTGCGGGCCCTGGGCGGTCAGGTCGCGTCGCTGCAAGGCTTTGCGGACTCCCTGCGCGCCCGCGAGCACGAGTCGGCGAACCAGCTCCACACGGTCGTCACCCTGGTGGAGCTGGGGCGGACACAGGAGGCCATCGACTTCGCCACCGCGCAGCTGCGAACCAGCCAGCAGCTCACCGACCGACTGACGACATCGATCAGCGAACCGGTGCTGGCGGCACTACTGCTCGGAAAGGTGGCGCAGGCCGCCGAGCGAGGTGTGGAGCTGCAGATCAGTGAGGACACCGTGCTGAGCAGGTCGCCGTACGATCCCTCCGACCTCGTCACGGTGTGCGGGAACCTGATCGACAACGCCGTCGACGCGGCCATGGTCACCCCGCCGCCGCACCGGGTGGACGTGACGATCAGGCCGGACGGCCGCGACCTGCTGGTGCGGGTCCATGACACCGGGCCGGGACTCGACGAGGCCACGTTGGACGTGGCCGTGCAGCGTGGCTGGTCGACCAAGGAGCACGGCGAGTACGGGCGCGGACTGGGGCTGGCCCTGGTCAACCAGGTAGTGCAGCGACATCGTGGACACATGCAGGTGGCGACCGACGGCGGTACGACGTTCGAGGTGCGTCTGCGCCCAGGGCCTTCACAGTGACCGGCCGGCCGATCCGGGTTCTCGTGGTCGAGGACGAGAAGCTGCTGGCCGATGCCCACCGCGAGTACGTCGAGCGGATTCCCGGCTTCACCACTGTCGCAGTTGCCCGCAGTGGACAGGATGCGCTGCGTGAACTCAGCCGCCGGGCCATCGACCTGGTCCTGCTCGACTTCTACCTACCCGACATGTCGGGACTGGACGTGTGCCGAGCGATGCGATCGGCCGGCGTGGCGGCTGACGTGATAGCGGTGACCTCCGCACGGGAGATGGAGACAGTCCGGGCTGCGATCTCACAAGGAGTGGTTCAGTACCTGCTCAAGCCGTTCTCGTTCGCGGCCATGCGCGACAAGCTGCAGTCGTACGCGAAGTACCGTGCGGCCCTCGACCACGACACCACCGCGCAGGACCAGGCGGTGGTGGACCGAGCGCTCGCCGTGCTCCGTGGGTCGCCCGAGACCGCGCTCCCCAAAGGCCTCAGCCAGGCGACGCTGTCCTTGCTGGCCGAGGCCCTAGAAGCGAGGACCGAGCCGGCCAGCGCGTCCGACCTGGCCGCCGTCACCGGCGTCTCCCGCGTGACCGCACGCCGGTATCTCGAGCATCTCGTCGCGAACGGTGCGGCCGAGCAGTCGCTCCGCTACGCCAAGGCCGGCCGTCCCGAAATCCTCTACTTTCCGCGCAGCCGCTGACCGCCCGCTGCCTACTTGGCGATTGCGGCGGAAGCCTTGCAGCAGCGCGTACGCCGAGAGGGGTTCCGATGAGCGCACGCCCACCAGGGCTCACCTGAGGCTTCCCGACGCCTCCTCTTCCGGTTATCGCGGCTGTCCGGCAATTCGGCGGTGGACGAGAGGGACGCTCCAATGATCGGGCGCTGCACCGTGCAATGGGGTTTCAGCTGGCGTCGTGCTGAGTCCGCAGGACCCGAACCTGCTAGGTCAGGCCGCCACCGACCTCCCGATCCGGGAGGGCACACGTCCTGGCCGGCCTCGACCCGGCGTTAGCACCTCATCGTGGACCACGCCAAGGCCCTGGCCAACACGGGCCTAGAGGCGAGGAGCCCCGTAAACCCTTCGCAACCGCTCGCCTCGCCCGGTACGGTCTCGCGCGTGTTCCCACAACAGGGCCCTACAGCTCCGCGCGGCCCCAACCTTCCCAAGCTGAGAGGTGATCTCGTCAATGGCATGTCGTATCAGCGAGCTCGTGCTCGGTTGCCGTGACCCCGAGGTGCTGGCCCGGTTCTGGTGCGAGGTCCTGGACTTCATAGTGCTCGATCGCGAAGAGGACGGCACCCTCGAGATCGGGCCGCGCGAAGGGTTCGGCGGCCCGCAGCCGACGATCATCCTCAGCCGCAGGGACGAGCCGGAGAAGGGGAAGCCCCGGCTGCACATCGACGTCAACGCCACCGATCGCGATCAGGACGCCGAACTCCAACGCCTCCTCAAGCTCGGGGCCCGCCCAGCCGACATCGGCCAGACCGGAGAGGAGCAATGGCACGTCCTTGCTGACCCCGAGGACAACGAGTTCTGCCTGCTCAAGGCCCGCCTCAAACCGCTTTGACGGTTCTGTGTCCCCGCCGGGGGTTGGTGGAGACTCGGTTAGCTGGCCCCAGCAGATGCAGGCGTGCGGGTCGACTCATATTCGGCATTCAGCCGGTGTTGGCGCGCCGGTGCTGGTTGTAGTAGTCCGCCATGAGCCGCCAGTAGACCAGCAGCAGCGCCATAACCACCGCGGTAGCGCCGGCCGCCGGTACGGCGCGGTGTCGCCGGGCGGCGATCAGTGCGGTGACGCCGGCCAGCGTGGCCGCCGCGTCAACCGCCATCGCGGTGTCGCGGGGCCGCTCGGTGATCCATAGTTCTTCGCCGAGCACCGCCCGGGTGGACCAGGCGTGCTCGTCCGCCGGTCTCGGGAAGATCACGGGGTTGGCGGCCATCCAGGCACCAACGATCGCGGCGTGGCTCCACCGCCGTGTCCACAGCGGAACCAGCACAAGCGGGGTGCTCAGCCAGCGAGTCCAGGCACTCCACGGGTTGGAGTGGCGAGCGAAGACCTCGTGTTTGAGCTCTGCGAAACGGCGGGGCATGTCAGGATCCCTTCTTCCGGCGCTCGTCAAGGCTGGCAGTGCCAGACACGTTCAGGACCATCCCTTTGATGGGGACATGATCCAGACGTACGGTCGCCGGGCCCATGACACCAAGAATGACGGTCAGCCTCCCCTGCCGGTCGGGCGCACGCTACTTTCGGACATCCCCGCGGAAGCCCGGTCCGCTGCACTCCGACCGCAACCGGGCCGCAGCCCTCGAGAAGGGCTCCACCCATCCGGTTTGCGGCTGTGACGGAACAGGACTGTCCACACAATCGAGTACGACACCAGGGGCATCACCCGTAAGGTGCAGCGCATGCCCATCAAACTCGAGAACGTCGGCATCGCCGTCCGCGACCTCGAAGCGACGATCGCCTTCTTCACAGACCTCGGGCTCACCGTCCTCGGCCGTGACACGGTCAGTGGAGAGTGGACCGACACCGCCGTCGGCCTCGACGGCAACAACGCCAACATCGCCATGCTCCAGACGCCGGACGGCAACGGTCGCCTCGAGCTCTTTGAGTACATCCACCCCGACGCGATCGAGACGAAGCCCACCCAGCCCAACGAGATCGGCATGCACCGCGTCGCCTTCTCGGTCGACGACATCGACGAGGCCCTCGAGATCGCCGCGAGGCACGGCTGCCACCCATTGCGCGGCGTAGCGACCTACGGGGACGTCTACAAGCTCACCTATGTCCGCGGCCCCAGCGGCATCCTCGTGATGCTCGCCGAGGAGCTGAACAAGAGCTGACCGCAAGTGGATCCCTCTGCGGGCACCAGGGATCGGGATGAAGGGTGCGTCCTCACATCACAACGACATGTGGCGAGCTCGGCAGTCTCCGCGTTCCTGCAGCGCTTCTGTGCACGCCTGACCTCCGGGCCGTGGTCGTGCTCCGACGCTTCACCCGGCCTGGATGCGGCGGGCGCTGCGAGGAAGCGCCGCCCGTAACCTAGAGGAATGAACAGGTACCTGACCGATCAGCGCGATCGCCCGGTCAGCGCGTTCGTCGCCGTCGTTGTGGCGCTCCTCACCGGCGGCTACATGCTGCCGTGGGCGGTCGCAGCCCTGCGTGGCAAGTCGAACCACTGGACGATCTTCTGGATCAACCTGCTGGGCGGCTGGACGGTGATCCTGTGGGTCGTCGCCCTCGTGATGTCGTTCAGCTCCCACAAGACGATCAGTCGTTATTGATCAGGTCGTCCCCACCGCGACCCCGGCATTGGCTCTGACGGAGCTGAATTGATCGATGAGTACGAGTTCGTGCTGCATCCCCGGCTCGCGGGCCACAGACCGACGTTGTTCGCCGGGTTATCGACGCACGTCGACTTGAAGCTCGTGAGCCGGCTGTTCGCCTCTGGGGCAGTGGCAATGCGGTACGAGCCGATGAGGTAGCCCCTCGTGGCTTGCTCGAGCGGGCGATCGGGGGTTGTCACAGCTTCAGCCCGCATGATCCTTCGGCGATCCGATGATGTACCTCGCTGGCGATGCCGCCATCCTGGATGGATGCGCTTCACCGAGCACGAGCTCACCGTGGCGATCACGGGGGCGGCGAAGAGTGCCATGGCGACCAAGAAGTTTCGCAAGGGCGGCGTGGACATCGATACGGCGTGGGAGAACATGGACCGCTACCAGAGGTTCAAGCTGCTCGACACTGTCGGCAGCCAGATCCTGCCGGTGCTGGCGGCCCTGCCTGACGTTGAGGTTGCGCCTGGTACCCGACCGGCTTACTCGGCTCAGCAGGTCCAGGAGGTCGTCGCTGGCCTGGTCGGCGACGACCTTGGCAAGATCCGGCGCCTGGCCACGATCAAGGCGCGGACTGCGCTGGTGCAGACGGCTCTTACACACATACCGCCGCGACCCGATCCGGACGCGCTCGGCGGAAACCCGGGTCCATAGGGTGCTCCTACCCAGCATCGATCCCTGCGAATGACAGAGCGCGTCGTTTCGCCGCCAGGCACACCTGCTTGAACTCGGCCGAGTCAGGGCGCGGATCACCGGCTTGACGTCGACGTCCGGACGTCGCCAGTACTGCGCGCGCGTAGGGTTGTGGCAAGGTCGAGCGTCCAGTTCTGGCCGATAAGGTCGTGGCCGAAGCTTTGGTGCGGATGCTCTTCGGTGAGGACGAAGCCGAACGACTCGTAGATTCTGCGCGCAGACACGAGTATGTCGTTGGTCCATAGCGTGACCTGCTGGTAGCCGGCGTCACGAGCGAAGCCGAGGCACTCCTGGACCAGGCGGGTGCCGATGCCCAGGCCGCGGGCGGTCGGGCTGACCAGCAGGACCCGCAGCTTGGCGACTCCGGGTTCGTCGTCGGAGACCAGGAAGACGCATCCCGCGCGCTCGCCGTCGACCTCGGCGATCCACGCGGCCTCGCAAGCCGGGTCGTGGTGGGTGGCGTAGTCGGCGACGATCCTGGCCACCAGCGCCTCGAAGTCGGTGTCCCAGCCAAACTGCCGGTAATAGACCTCGCCGTGGACCATCACCACCCAGCCCAGGTCCCCGGGACGGTCGGCCCGGCGTACGGCGACGCTCGCCGACCCCTGGTGCTGCGGCATGGTTGCCTTCCGGACGCGTACTGACACAACTGTTTCAGTTACCGGTACGCTACCCCCGTGTCCGAGGAGAGGACAACACCGACCGCGCGGCAAACCGAACTGCTGGAGGCCGCCTACCGGTACGCGCTCGAGCACGGCCTGGCCGACCTGTCACTGCGTCCGCTGGCGGCGGCCGTCGGCTCTAGCCCCCGAGTGCTCATGTTCCTGTTCGGCAACAAGGACGGCCTGGTGCGGGCACTGCTGAGGCGAGCGCGCGTCGACGAGCTGGTGATCCTGGACCGCCTCGAAGAGACCGGCGAGGGATCGTCCATCGGCCTGGTCCCCGCGGTCGAGCATGTCTGGGGATGGCTCGCGACCGAGGAGTATCGGCCGCTGCTCCGGCTGTGGGCCGAGGCGTATGCCCGCTCCTTGGTCGAGCCTGAGGGTGCGTGGGCCGGGTTCGCCCGCGCGACTGTGAACGACTGGCTCGAAGTCCTGGCCGACTGCCAATCCCCGGCCGAGAGGGAAAGCCAGGAAGGTGACGCCCGCCGCACCCTGGCGCTGGCGGTGCTCCGAGGGGCCCTGCTCGACCTCCTGGCCACCGGAGACGAGCAGCGCGTCACAGCCGCCGTTCGGCACCAGCTGGCCCTTCTTCGTGACCGGCGCGCAGCGACACTCGGACCCTGACGGACAAGATTCGCAAGTCCGGCAACGAGTGCGTGTGCGTCGTTCGGCCGCGCGGACTCGGTAAGAGCTCGACCCGCCCCTGCAAATCTGACTTGCGGGCATCGGACGCGCCGTTCTCCAACGTGGCCTCACTCCGGTCAGCTCGGATGGGGCAGGCAGGGACTTCGCGAGGACCTGACACGATGGCAGACGTGGCAGAACGCGTGTGGTTCCCGAGTACGAGCGGTCCACGGCTCGCGGGCCTGGTCGATCCTCCCGAGGGAACAATCCGGGGCTGGGGCGTCTTCGCGCACGGCTTCACTCTCGGCAAGGACTCGCCCGCCGCGAGCCGGATCTGCAAGCAACTGGCCAGCGAGGGCATCGGCATGCTGAGGTTCGACAACCTGGGTCTCGGCGACTCCGAGGGCGA